>CAYPIM010000027.1:14568-32687 GCA_964410795.1 uncultured Lewinella sp.
GGCGTCGATTGTGGTGGACCGGATTGCTCGCCGTGTATGACAGAACCTACCTGTACGGATGGAATCATGAACGGCAACGAAACGGGCGTCGATTGTGGCGGACCAGATTGCTCGCCTTGCCAAACTGCTGAAGTTTGCGGTGAGGGCTCGAACTTCTTCAATTTGTGTATAGAAGATGCATGTAATATCCCCGCTAATGGCAACTTCTGCCTTGACCTAACGGTGAGTATGTTTACCAATATTACCGGTCTGCAGTTTATCATTACCTACCCGGCGGCCAACCTTGATTTTGTCAGCTTTACCTCACCTGCATTAGGGCCTCCACTTCAGCTCAACGAGTTTGCTGATGGTAACCTTCGCGCTATTTATGTTGACAGTGACCAAAGTGGAGAAAGCCTTGATGACGGTACTGTTATCATGACGATTTGCTTCACTAACGAAACAGTAAATACCACTAATGTAGAATTTGCCTCCGTTCAGGTAGGAGACGTCAACGGGATGGTTACCGGAGCAGTTGGTAACGATGGATCCGTAAATGCCGCCGGATGTAACGGGGGCATGCCCACCTGCTCGGATGGTATCCAGAATGGCAACGAAACCGGTATTGATTGTGGCGGACCGGATTGTGCCGCTTGTCCAACGGCTACTTGCTCGGATGGAATTATGAACGGCAACGAAACTGGCGTTGACTGCGGTGGCCCTGATTGTGTGCCCTGTATGGCTGCAGAATGTGGTGCTGGCTCCAGCAACTTCAACCTTTGCATAGAAGATGCTTGTGACATCCCGGTCAATGGCAACTTCTGCCTTGACGTAACGGTGAGCAACTTCACCAATATTACCGGTCTTCAGTTTAGGCTTGATTATCCGGCAGCTAACCTGGACTTTACCAGCTTTACCTCTCCGTCAGCCCTTGGCGCGGCGCTTCAGTTTAATGAAAATGCCGACGGAGATCTCCGTGCCATTTATGTTGACGCTGACCAAAGCGGCGAAAGCCTGGATGATAATACGATAATTGCAACAATCTGCTTTACCAATGAAACAGCTGCAACTACGGTGATCGATGTAGCCTCGCTACAGGTAGGCAACACCAGCGGCATGGTTGACGGGCCAATTGGTAATGACGGCACAATAAATGCCGCTGGCTGCGGAGGAGCTATGCCCACTTGCTCGGACGGCATTCAAAACGGTGCTGAAACGGGTGTTGATTGTGGAGGGCCTGATTGTCCTGCTTGCCAGACTGCTACCTGCTCGGACGGTATCCAGAACGGTAACGAGACTGGCGTTGATTGTGGTGGTCCGGATTGCTCGCCTTGTATGGCTGAAACATGTGGAGCTGGTTCCAGCAACTTTAACCTCTGTATAAGCGATGCATGTAACATCCCGGTCAACGGCAGCTTCTGCCTCGACTTGACGGTGAGCAACTTCACCAACATTACCGGGCTTCAATTCAGGCTCGAATACCCAGCAGCAAATCTGGACTTTACCAGCTTCACTTCGCCTTCCTCTCTCGGCGCTGCACTACAGTTCAACGAAAATGCCGATGGAGATCTTCGCGCCATTTATGTAGACGCTGACCAGAGCGGAGAAAGTCTTGACGACAACACCGTCATTGCAACGATCTGCTTCACCAACGAAACCGCAGGAGCTACGATAATTGATGTCGCTTCTTTGCAAGTCGGTAATACCGGCGGTATGGTTGCCGGGGCAATTGGTAACAACGGCTCCGTTAACAGTGCTGGTTGTAGTGTAATGGAAACCTGTAACGACGGTATCCAAAATAACGGAGAAACTGGCGTCGACTGCGGCGGGCCAAACTGTACGGCCTGCCCAACCACTGAATGTGGCGAAGGAACAACGGACGTAGAAATATGTATAGGTAGTGTTTGCGGGGACGCAGGTGCAGTGGTTTGTGTACCGGTAATGGTTGGCAACTTCGATAACCTTGGCGGCTTACAGTTCTCATTAGACTTCGCTGCCAGTAACCTCAACTACAGCAGCTTTACTGCTCATCCAAGCCTACAGAACGGGACCACTGCAGGAAGCTCGTCCGACGGTGTAGTAACCCTGGTATGGAATGATCCCAACCTGAGTGGCGTTAGCCTGGATCCTACCGATCTGGCCTTCGAACTCTGCTTTGACGTAGAAAACACAACTGCTACCCCGCTGACTTTCCGGGACCCGAGCAGTACGCTGCGTGTGTTTAATACCGTAGGTGGACGTTTAACCGCAAGTGGAAGCCCCGGTGCGGTCAACCAGAACTGTAGCTCTACGCCAACGTGCTCCGATGGCATTATGAACGGCAACGAAACCGGCGTTGATTGCGGCGGCCCCGATTGTGCCCCTTGTAACACGATGGGCGGAAGCGACTGTGGAATGGGCACCGACGCATTTTCAATTTGCATCGGTGATGCTTGTGATGTTGCTGTTAATGGCCAGGCTTGTGTAGATGTTTTCGTAGGTAACTTTACCAGTGTCGTAGGCTTTCAAATGAATGTCCTCTACCCCGGAGCTAACCTCGAATTTCAGAGCTTCACTTCCTCCGTTCTGGGCGCTGAACTCCAGGGCAACGATTTCTCAGACGGAGAAGTCCGCCTGGTATTTTTCAATGCGGACCTCAACGGAGTAACGGTAACAGACGGTACCTCTATCGGTACCATCTGTTTCACGAACGAAATTTCGGGGACAACAATACTTGACGCGGATAATCTCCGTGGTAGTAACACCAGTGGAATGTTTACGTCTCCCGAACCAATTGCTAATGATGGTATGGTGAATGGCTGTAGTGCAGTTCCGAGCTGTACGAACGGTATCAAGGACGGAAACGAGGAAGGTATTGATTGTGGTGGTGATTGCCCCAACGCATGCCCTACCTGTGACGATGGTGTCATGAACGGTAGCGAAACCGGTATCGATTGTGGTGGCCCAGATTGTAGCCCTTGTGTGACCTGTAATGATGGAATCATGAACGGAGACGAGACAGGTGTTGACTGTGGCGGAAGCTGCCCCAATACCTGCCCCACTGGCCCTACTCCCACCTTTAGTGTCGGTAGTGGCACCGCAGCGATTGGCGAAGAGGTTTGCATAGATGTTTCCGTTGCTGATTTCACTAACCTGGCCAGGGTGGCCATGACGCTGAACTACGATGCTTCGGCATTACAGCTCGTGTCGATTACTGGAAACCCAGGCCTTTCGTCATTTGGACCTTCTAACTTTAATACCAATACTCCTGGGCGAGTGGTAGTGAACTACATCCCTCCATCTCCTCAGACGCTGACCAATGGTCAGGCCTTTTTCACCGTTTGCTTTACCCTGCTGGATGGTGACCCTACCAACGTTAACCTGACGAACATCTTAGTAACTGATGGCGGGGGGAATACCTTGATGACGAATACCAACAGCGGTACCATAATGGGTGAAGTCACTTTTGACAACCTCACTCTGGTGGCTGGAAGCGCCTCAGGTGCCGAGGGCACCCAGGTCTGTGTGGATATTACCGTATTCAACCTTGACAACCTGGCGAGTTTACAATTCGCCATTAGCTATGATTCAGAAAAACTACAGTATGTCAGTGGTATGGGGACTGGTGAATTACAGGGACTTCAAATAGCTAACCCCTCCTCGGGAATACTACGCGCGGTATGGTTTGACCCCAACGTTGGGTCAAACTCTGTAGACGACGGGAACAGCATCGCAAACATCTGTTTTAATGTGCTTCAGGAATGTGAAACGCCAATAGAGATCACGGATGACCTCCCCGCTTTCCGTATCCGGGCCGCAGGCCCGGATAACCAACCCGTAAACCCGATTGACCGGGTAAGCGGTACAATTAACGTCGGCGAAGAGGACTGTGGTGGTGTTGGCCCACCTCCCAACCTTATCCTCCAGCTTGGATCGGCTTCGGGCCTGACGGGTACGGAGGTGTGTATTGACCTCCCCGCCACAAACTTTATCAACCTGACCAACCTCAGTTTCTCACTCAGCTATGACCCAACTAAGGTCTCGTTTGAACGGGCAACCAACTTTGGACTTGGAAGCATAACCTCCGCTAATGTTACTAATCCTACTGCCGGTAGGGTCAGGTTTGAATGGGTGTCTCCTTCCAGTACCGGTGAGAGTATGGCCGATGGAAACTCCATTGCTTCATTCTGTTTTACCGTAGACCGCTTATCAGTAACTCCCGTTAACTTTGGTAATGACCCTATTGCCATCCTCGCCCGCAACCGCAATGGCCAGGCCGTTGGAGTCGTACCCACCGGCGGTAGCATCAACCCCGATGCACCTACAACAGACGGACTAACCTTCCAGATCGGTTCGGCACGGGCAGCGATTGGAGACGAGATTTGCCTACCGATCATCGCCTTTGATGCCATCGATATTGTGTCTTTCCAGTATACGATTAACTATGACCCAACTAAACTAGAATACATCGGGACGGGGCCAGATTATGCCTTTCCCGGTTTTACCAACGGAGCTGTAGTTAATTCGCAGCCAGGTGTTCTTCGGGTTGCCTGGGCGGATAACCTGGCAAATGGTACAACTATCCTCGATGGTTCCGCAGTTTACACCATCTGTTTCCGGGTATTGTCTACAGACTTAACTCTGGTAACGTTTGGTAACGCTCCGACGCCAATTGAATTTGAAGACGTTGATGATATCATCGAAGACTTTACTACACTCAATGGCCAGGTAAACGGTACGACAGCCCCCGTCATTGTTAGTTCTGCCTTGAGAAACCCCGCCTGTGCCGGAGGTTCAGACGGGTCCATCTCGTTGACCGTGAGCGGAGGCCCGGGGCTGGAGTATCAGTGGTCTCCCGATGTATCGAATTCTGAAACGGCTATTGGCCTTCCTGCAGGCACCTACTCCGTTACCATTACCAATGGTGATGCGACAACGGAAGATATGTTTACCATCGTTGACCCAGGCCCCTTCGCTATTGAGGTCGCCAGTGTAAGCGGTGTAAGTTGTTCCGGAGAACAGGATGGTCAGATTACTATAGCTACCATTGGGAACAACGGGCCCTTTACCTTTGACTGGAGTGGTAGCTTGCAGGACGGTCAGGGCGTAAACCAACAGACAAACCTTGATGGTGATTCCTACTCCGTTACGGTAACCGACCGCAATGGTTGTGCCCGGATCCTGAACAACATCATGGTGGGAGAACCGATGCCATTAAACATCGCTGGCTCTCCCTTTAAGATTACGCGCGATGCGCCCGGTGGAGTTACCATCGAAGTCTCAGGTGGCAGGGCTCCTTTTACCTACGCCTGGACCGGACCCAACAACTACACCTCCAGCAACGAAGACATCGATGATGTAACGGAGCCTGGCACCTACTGCCTCACCGTTACGGACAATAACAATTGTACGGACGAACAGTGCTTCGGGATTATTCGCGACATTGATATTACTTCTACCGTCATTGATCAGGGCTGTCCTGATGAGGGCAACGGTTCTATTGATATTACTGTTATTGGCGGCAACGGTAATTATGATTACGTTTGGAGCTCCGGAGGGGCTACGATCTCTAACGATCAGGACCTGAATGATCTGTCACCCGGAGATTATCAGGTAATGATCACCAGTGGCGAATGCCAGATAACACAGACCATTACCGTTGAAGCGCCAGCACCAATCCGGATCCCGGCAATGGTCACAGCGGCTACTTCTGGAAACAACGGCACCATCGTTCTTACGCCTTCCGGTGGTAATCAACCACTTTCGTTTATTTGGGATGATGGCCCAACTACCCAGAACCGTTCCAACCTTACGGCTGGTGAATACTGCGTAACCGCTACTGATGAAAGTAATTGCTCCGTTTCAAGATGCTACACCGTTGCCGCTGCACAAGCCAGTATTCTTAGCGTAAGCGCTGCACCTACATCGTGTTCAGATTCTGATGACGGTAGAGTGACTATACTAATCAATAACGGTGTCGCCCCTTTCCAGATAAGAATTGATCCCGGTTCTACCGCAACTTCTGCGGATTCAGACATTAGTCTAAGCCTTGGAAGTGGTACGTACACGATCTTTATCACCGATGCCCAGGGCTCCATGCTTGATACCATGGTAACCGTTACTTCGCCAGAGGCCATCACGGCAACAACTACCGTCACATCAGATACTGAGGCGGCGGGTTGTTCCGGAATGATCAGTCTTGATATTGAAGGTGGGACCGGCCCTTACACCGTGGCCTGGAACGATGGTATGTCAGGAATGACGCGCAGTCTCCTCTGCGCCGGAGACTATACCCCGACCATCACGGATGCCAACGGATGTATGTTTGAACCCGGCACAACCGCTGTAGGACGGATTGACGAAGAATTGGTCGCGGTAACCGAAGTAGCTTGCGCTGACGGTACCGAAGGCGGTATCGACGTCAGTATTACTGGAGGAGCAATGCCGTATACCTTTGCCTGGACCCGCGCCGGCAGCCCCGATGTTTTATCAACCAACGAAGACCTGATCGCTTCCGATGTAACCGGAGGTGTAACTGCAGGAGACTACACCTTAACAATTACTGATGCTACTGGAGCTATACTGATGGTGAACTACACGGTTAGTATCTCCGCGGGCTTTAGCGTGACGGCGGCTGTGACTTCCAACTATAACGGTTTTGGCGTGAGCTGTGCCGGTTCTGCTGACGGGCGCATCGAAATTGTCATTAGTGGCCAGGGAGACTTTATGTACGAATTCCTTCTGGATGGTGCCATGGTCGGTATGGACAGCATTCTCCCCAATGCTGCAGCCGGTACCTACACTGTCACCGTTATTGACGCTGGTGGTTGCGAGATCAGTAATACCGTAGAGGTAACGGCTCCTCCTTCCTTGGTGTTAACCGAGCGTATCGAGAATATCAGCTGTGGAAGTACAGATGATGGTGTTATCACTGTGGAAACTTCCGGTGGTGTGATGACATATGATTATCTCTGGTCTACCGGAGCAATGACCTCCCGAATTTCGGGTCTAGGAACGGGAACCTACGATGTAACGGTAACTGACGGTAATAACTGTACCAGTATGATGTCTTACTCCCTAAACGCACCGGAAGACCTGGCGGTCACCTTCGAGGCCATTGACGCTACCGACGGTTGTAATGGTAGTATCCGAATCATCCCGCTCGGTGGTAGTGGAAACTACCGTTTCACTTTCCCACAGCTGCCTAGCCAAGGAGATGACCCCTTTGCCGAAGGTCTATGCCCCGGTGTTTATGAGATTGAGGTTACGGATGATAACGGTTGCCAAACGGTAACAATGACGGCTGAAGTGTTGGACCGCCGCTTCCCCTGCCTCAGCACCCGGGAGGTAATCACCCCTAACGGTGATGGCCTGAATGAAGCCTTTGTAATTACCTGCTCCGACGGAGACGAGGCCATTGATAATAACCTTCAAATATTCAATCGTTGGGGGCAACTCGTGTACCGGGTAGCAGACTACGATTGTAGCGATGATGACCGCGGGCTGAACTGTTTCGAGGGTAGAACAAATGACGGCACCATCTTACCCGAAGGCCCGTACTACTACATTTTTGAATTCAGGAATATGCTGGGCGAAGAAATGCAGCAGCGCGGTTCTCTCACCATTCTACGTGACTAATTTTTCAACTCCCCGGAACCGAAAGCCCGACTTGATTTCGGTTCCGGGGAGCTCTTTTTTACCATCCCTCCCAAAAACGCAAATTAAGCTTCCGATGAAAAAAATGCTACCCACCCTGGTTTTATTCCTGGTAGCCCTTGGCTCGCTCACGGCCCAGGACGAAGCCGTCTTCAATCATTACGTTCAGAACCCAATTATCCTCAACCCCGCAGCGGCTGGTTTTCTGGATGAGTATACCGTGCAAGTCAATGCCCGGGCCGCATGGTCTGGTTTTGAAGACTCACCAAAAACAGTTGCTGCCCGGCTCAACGGCCCGATCGGGTCTAACTTCGGTATCGGCGCTGGTGTGTTTTCCGAAACGGCAGCCGGGATTCAGCGACTGAAAGGACAGATTGATGTGGCTTTCCGCTTTGGCTTTGGTAAAGAGGTTAAAGGAGTTCAGGCTTTTCAGGCTGCTTTCGGATTCTTTACCGAATTCCAGCGTTTGACGCTTGACGCCGACATTGTCAATAACCCTCGTTATGAACCGGGAGATCAAACGATTACAGAGTACCTAGAAGGTAAAAATGTTTTCGATGCGGGTATCGGCATCTACGGAAGCTACCTTGAAAACACATTTGGTGGATTTACCATTAATAACCTTGTAGCGAACCGGCTGAACGATATTTCTGGCGCTACTACCGATGAGGGCTTCAACTTTACTTTACTGCTAGGGCACCGTTTTCGTGTTGAAGACCTCAACGTCAACTTAACCCCTAGTGTGATGTTACGCGATGTTCAGGATGCGCCCTTTATGATGGACTTCAATATCCAGGCAGGATTTCTGGACGACCAGTTTATCGCCGGACTGTCCTACCGTAATCTTGGTGGATTGGGCATGCTTTTAGGCACCAAAATTAACGGCTTGCAACTTTACTATTCCTACGATCTTGGCTTCAGTGAATTCCAGAGTTATAATAATGGTAGCCATGAATTCACGGTAGGTTATTCCCTGAGTCGTAAAGCAATTCAGGACAGCCGGGACAAAAAGGCACTACAAGACAATCGACGGTAAATTGTAAGTTTATCGTTAAGTACTTATCTTTGACTCGCATTCATGCTGTATCAGTATGAATGCGATTCAAGTTTTGAGCTATCCCGTGCCAACTCCTCTGCGGCACACCGCTATCTACCTACAAGTGAATATTGATCTCCCCCGCGTCTTTTCGCGGAGGACATCCTCGTCGGTGTCACTACTGACGGGCAAGAGCTTAAATCGGTTTTTGGGATAGCCTCTCTTCCGCGATTCGGGAGAGGGGTTTTTTCTTTGGCGCGGCCGCAGGTGCAATGAGCGTTTAAAGAGCCTGGTAATTCTTGAGCAGTAATAGCTTCCGACAACCGACAACCGACAACTGATAACTGCACCTCCATGAAAGCCGCCTACATCCTTTTCAACGGCATCACCCTTCTTGATTTCATTGGCGTATATGACCCACTTAGTCGTTTACAGTCTCAGAAGCACCTGCCAGATTTTAGCTGGGACACCTGTGCTCTAACTCCGAAAGTTACAGACTCTTTCGGGTTAAGCATAGCAGTAGATTTGGTGCAGCCAGACCTGAGTGGTTACGACCTGATCATCGTTCCTGGCGGTTTTGGTACACGAGCGCTACAGAAGAATACGGCCTTCATAAGTTGGCTCCAGACAGCCGCTAAAGTACCGCTCAAAACTTCCGTTTGTACAGGGGCTTTGCTCCTTGGGGCGTCCGGTTTTTTGAACGACCATCGGGCAACTACTCACTTCAACGAATACGATGCCTTGGGAGCTTACTGTAAAGAGGTAGTCCGTGAGGAGCTGGTTGACGATGGAGCAGTGATCACGGCCGGAGCGGTGGCTTCCTCACTTACGCTTGGGCTTTACTTATGTGAAAAGCTTGTGGGAAAGGAGAAGGCGGAGGTTGTGCGAAAGAGTATGGCTTATGGCTAACGCCCGCCTCGTCCGCCGAGCGAAACCTACCTAACCACCATAACATCACCGGAAACTACTCTGCTGCCTGTCTCTCGATCATCTCGGAAAGTAACTTTAATGGCGTAGACGTAAACACCAATCTCGACTACTTCTCCGTTCTTGGTTCCATCCCAGCGGTTATCGATGCTTTCGGAGCGGAAAACGGGTGACCCCCAACGATCAAATACCTCCATGGTGTATTCTAGGATTTCAACGCGGTCGTTGTACATCAAGCCGAACTCGTCGTTGATACCGTCGAAGTTAGGAGAGAAAGCCGTTGGCATATAAGCTTCGAACTCAATGCAGCTCTTGAAGGCTACTTCTATGGTGTCCGTCACTTGGCAGAAGTCGTCCTGCAAGAAAACGCGTACGGTGCCTGGGGAGGGGACTAGGTAATTTGGCCCGTTGGAGCCATCGGGCCAGGTGATGGTGCCGGGGCCTGCAGTTGGCATCAGGGTGAAGGGCTCATCGTCACAAACCGTGGTGTCCGGCCCAAGATTAAGCACAGGTGGGGCGTTGAAGGTGAGTACAACGGAGTCACGGGCAATGCAGCCATTTGCATCTGTTACGTCAACGAAGCGAATGCCGGACTCGGTGAAGTTGCGGTTCACGTCCATCTGCCCGTCGTCCCAGGCAATGAGGCCAAGGTTGGCCGGAGAAACAGAGACCGAGAGTTGGTCTCCTTCGCAGGCCTCTTGATCATTGCCAAGGGAGAACTCCGGCGCCTGGAGGAAGCTTACGTTCACACTGTCTGCTACCACACAAGGTCCGTCGGTTACAATAACTTTGAATTGTCCGGCGGAGAGCGTAGTGAAGGTAGGAGATGTTGTTCCGTCTTGCCAGGTTCCGCTCATCCCTGCATCAAGCACAACCGGGATACCTTCACACTCCGTTACGTCCGGGCCGAGATCAACTAAGGGAGGTGGGAGGAAGTCAACGGTAAAGTCTTTGGTCAACGTACAAGGACCAAAGTCAAACTCCACCATGAAAGCGCCACCGGTGGTTGTGTTGAAGTCTGTTCCCGTTTGTCCGTTACTCCAACGGATTGCATCAGCGGGTACTGCGGTTGTAAGACTGAAGGTCTCTCCTTCGCATATTTCGTAACCGTCTACTACATCAAGATCGTCAAAACTGGGGAAGATGAGGTTAATCGTATCGCTGGAAGTACACCCGGCACTGTCGATAGTTACAAAGTATTGGCCAGTAGAAGTTGCGGTAAAGGTTTGGCCGGCACTACCGTCTTGCCAGAGATAACCGTGGTCAGGGTTGCCGGCGTCAAGAACTAAATTGTCCGCTGTACAAAGCGTAGAATCATTGCCGAGGTTGACGGTGTTGGGCGTAACGTATACTACCTCCACGCTGTCCCGTACGGTACACTGTCCGTTACTGGCTTCGACAAAGTAAATGCCTGGTTGGTCTCCGGTGAAAGTGTTGCCCATACTTCCGTCTTGCCACATGAAGTTATCGGCAACAACGGTTGCGGTCAGGAGGAAATCTTCCTCTGCACAAACGACAACACGGTCGTCGCCAAGATCTACCGTAGGAGAGGGGAGAACCGTTAGCATGGTACTGTCAGACTTGAGACATCCACCGAGGTCTACCGTTACTTTATACTGACCAGAGGCAAAGGCCCGGAAGGAGGGTTCCGTACTACCATCTTGCCAAAGGTATTCTGCAGAGTTCAGGCCCGCATCAGCGGCTAAGACAATGGTGTCGCCCTCGCAAATGATCGGGTCATCAGGAAGATTAACCTCAAAAGCCTGGGCGTCGAGCACAACGATGGTGTCCCGAATGAGACAACTGTTCTGGAAAGTGACTTCGACAAAGTAAGTACCTGACTGGCCAGTGGTGAAGGTCGTATCCGTAGAGCCATCCTGCCAGAGGTACTGTTCGCCGGGGCTGAAATTAAAGGCGTCGAGTACGATGTCTTCTCCTTCACAGATGGCACGGTCCTGGCCCAAAAAGCCTACGGTCTGGAACTGAGGAGCTGTTTCGAACAACCAGTTTACGTTAGAGTTGCCAATGTCCGTACTGCGCGATCCTGCAAGGAAATTTGCCCCGCCGACACCGGTGATGTTACGCATTTGTACGAAGTCGGCAATGATTTTACCCTCTGCTGGCACCTGCGCCCGCGCCTGCGTACCGTTAATGCTAGATTGCAAGCCAATGGGCGTACAATTATTGCCAATCGTTTGCCAGTACTTGTTGATTGTCTGATCTGCATCAGCCTTGAAAGTGTAGGACTTTCCGGGGGCGAAAAGCAGGGTGTCCGTAGTCAGTTCCAGGTCAAGGCGACCATTGCCATAAAATTCTACTGTGCTGGCCACCACATCAATAGTAGCTGATTCTTCCTGGACGATGAGGCCGTTACCAGATGGATTGCTGAACAAGACGTTGTTGAAATTAACGCCATGGTCTGCTCTGATGGTTCCGGAAGTGCTGGTTAGCTCTACCAGCGAATTACCCGGATCTATGGTGACGTTGGCGGCGCCGTAAGCTGAGAATCCTCCGGTGAACCCGTCGTAATTATAGCTAAGGCGAAGATGGGCGTCTCCCAAATTCATAAACTTCGGGTTGCGGCTTTGGACAATGGTAATACGCTCGAGGTTTCCGGTTTGGTCCGTAAAGTTGACCGTGCCCCGCTGATGAATGAGGTTGAATCCTCTGAAGTCATCGAGCAAAGTGTAAGTGCCCGTTTGTTCAAAAACGAAATCAAAAAAACCGGCATTCCCCATTGTGATGGTGTGGTCGTCGGTACCGGTAAAATAAACGGGAGAGGCACCAAAGGAAAGGTTGCCTTCATTGGTAAAGCTACCCGCGATGCGCATTCGGCCAACGTTAAAATAGTTGATGTTGGTAAGGCCGGTTGTCCAGTTGATGTCGAAGCAACTGGTGTAACGATCGCTAAAGTTGTTGATGCCAAAATCACTTCCGATGTCTGAATTTTCATCTACGATAACGTTGTCTATCAACGTGGGGACGCACTCGCCGCCCGGGCCGCCGGAGGTGAGCGACCAGTGAGTTGGGTCAAACCATTCCCCTACACCGCCAACCCAAAACAGGGTGCGTGCGGTTTCTTCCGTTATCTGCCAGCCAGTAGTGCCACCACCGTCCAGGGATGCATTCGCAACAGCAGGAGCACCGCTGATGACTTCCACATCACGTAAGTACAAACGTTCAAACGTTTGCCCTGCGGGCAACGAGAGCTGAGCGATTTCATCGGGGAAGGTGGAGACAATGGAGGTGGGCCCTTCTTCGCAGCTCCCACTAGCGATAAGTTCGTTGACGACCTGGACCTGATCGCCCCGAAGCTCGAAATGACGGCCAGGGGCGAAGTAGAGGTAATTAAATTCATTATACCCTGCGATATTACCAGAATTGTAAAACGACAAAGAGTCCACAGTTACCGTAGGGTTTAAGGCTTGGTCGAAGATGCTCTGATACAGACCGCCAAAGGGGACGAAATAATTGATGACGTTGAAGGCTACCGGAGTCTGGCCAAAAATTCCGACACTGCCGCTGTTGCCGCCTTCCAGGTTGATGATGGAAGTTCCTGCATCAAAAAGAAGATTGTCGGACTGCAGATTCATTTCACAATAGAAGAAACTGTCTTGACGTGATTCAACAACGATCCGGGAGTTGCCCAGGTAAATTTCCCGGTTTTCCCCCGTACGGGAGTAGAAAAAATTGGTGTTTACTCGCTGGTCATTAGTACGGAAAATGCCGGACTGAATATTGATTTCGTAATAGACTTGGAACGCATCCTGCAAGGTCCATTCGCCGCCGCCCTCGAAAGAAACATTGCGATTGAGCTGTTGCCCGGCAGAAGTGATGGTATTGCCCGATTGGTTAGAAGAGAAAACGTAGGAACCTTCGAAGGAGTGGTCCATCCCTGCGATGAATTCCAGGGAGCCACCAATTTGCATCCGGTTTCTTTTAGGGCCAGCGAAGGTGGGGTTGAAGCTTGCGCCCACCCAACTCATATTGCGGCAGCCTGCATTTTCGACGTTGATGTTTACGGTTTGGTTAGCGCCGGAGAAAGAGGCGTTGTCAAAGAAAACATCGTCGGCCAACGAAGGCACACAGCCGTTGGGCGCGCCGCCGCTGGAGAAAGACCAGTTGTTGGGGTTGTTCCAGTTCCCGTTGTCGCCGACCCAGAAGAAACTTTCGTTCGGGCGAGCGTTGAGTGTCCATCCGCTGTTGCCGCCCAGGTCAATGGTGTTGTCGGCGGTAAAGGCTCCGCCACCAGTCGCGGAAATTGCGCGGAGGGAAGCAAAATTGGTGGTGATCGGGCCAGTGGCAGAAAAGATGGCCGGAGAAGCGGCCGCCGTACCGATGAGGTCTACGGTGCCACGGCAGTCGCCATTGGCAATCAGGTTTCCGAGGGTGAAGGTTTCACCACTCTGGAAACGATACTGCTGGCCACCGCGCAGTTCAAGTTCATCAATGGTGAAGCTGCCTTCCAAAAGTGTCCTATGCAGTAGGTTGAGGCGGGCAAAGCTAACGGTGGGCCAGCTTTCAAAGCCGTTTTGGTCTGACCATCGGCGAATGGTAGAATTGCCAGCAGGGGCGCTCAGCACAACTTCGTTAAAGGGGAGTGTTCCTGGGCCTTCAAGGAAAATATCGACTTGGGTGCCGGTTAGGTCAATCGTTGAGGAACCAGCGTCCAGGGTCAGGTTGCGGGCGTCAATCCAAAGGGGTTGGGAGTTTAGGGTGGGGTAGGCGTTGATGAAAGGACGCCAGGTATTGGCAGTGATGGTGATGGTACTTGCGCCAAGTTCGAGGGCGCGGGTGGCGTTTCCGTCGGACCGGAGATATTGGGTGGTTACGGCGCGGCCGCTGGTGCGAAGGGTGCCTTCATTAAAGAGCAGTATCGAGTCAACGGCTATGTCTCCGGTGAGCGTCCAGGCTCCGGTGCCTGCGAATTCAACGACATAACCCGCAGTGTTTCCTCGGAAATTGACATTGTTGTCCGTTGATCCACTAAAACTGACCGTACCATCGAAGCGGTAATCCATCGCATCAATTAGTTCCATGGAACCGAAGACGTTGAGGGTAACGCCACGGCTACCCAGGAAGACGGGGTTTCCCGTTGCTCCGGTCCAACTCATACTCCGGCAAAAGTTAGCGTCATTATTAAGGCGGACCATGTCCATCGCACCTGAAAAAGAGTTGGCGTCGAAGAAGACATCGTCGTTAGAGGTCGGGGCCTGCGCGTGGGTCGTTCCTCCGCCGGAGGTCGTGGCCCAGTTGCTGATGTCTGACCAGTTGCCTGAGCCCCCAACCCAGAAGTAGTCTGCAGCAGAAAGCGAGGTGGAAACAAGAATAAGAAGGAACAGCGCCGAAAGGACGCGCCCGGTTGAGTTAGAAGAAAACATACGGTGTTGGGACTATGGATGTAATTAGGCGGCCCTCCGGCAGAGACCAGGGGCTTGGGATTGAATTCGTTGACAAAGATACGAAGCCTGCGTTGGTGTAGATCTGGACATCTACCGGACATCACGAGAATTGCTGTTTTTGTTTGTTGGTAAAAGGAGAACTGAAGCCGAAGGCTTTACAAACCCTTCCCGATAAAGAGAAAAACAGCAACTGACCCACATGCGACGTATCTTTGCGGCCCGCAACCCGAGGCATCGCTGAGTGGTTAGCAAAAGTAGAAGCTAGTAAGTTATGGATATCGTCGCAATCGTAGGCCGGCCTAACGTCGGAAAATCAACCCTGTTTAACCGCCTGATCGGTACTAAACAGAGCATCGTTGATGACCAAAGTGGCGTTACCCGGGACCGTCAGTATGGAGAGTCAACCTGGAACGGTAAAGACTTTGCTGTTGTCGATACCGGTGGGTTTGTGCGTGGTAGTGATGATGTTTTTGAGGCCGCTATTCGCTTACAGGTTGAGATTGCTATCGATGAAGCCGCCGTGATCATTTTCATGGTTGATGTGGCCACGGGCCTGACGGACCTCGACGAAGCCGTTGCCCGCATGCTTCGCAAAACGAATAAGCCAGTCTTGCTTGTTGTCAACAAAGTCGATAACCATAGCCGTTTGCTGGAAGCAAACGAATTCTGGAGCCTCGGCTTTGAACACACGCATTTCCTCTCTTCCGTGACGGGCTCTGGTACGGGAGATATGCTTGACGATGCGGTGACCTTTGTTGAAAACCGGGAAGAGGAACCGACCGAAATTCCTCAGATTGCTATCGTTGGCCAGCCGAACGCCGGTAAGTCGAGCTTCATTAACGCCCTGCTCGGCGAGGAACGCAACATAGTGACTGACATCGCCGGTACCACCCGCGACACGACCAGTAGCCGCTACGATAAATTCGACCGTAAGTTTGACCTGATCGATACTGCCGGTATTCGAAAGAAGGCTAAGGTTTATGAAAACCTGGAGTTCTACTCCGTAATGCGTGCCATCAAGGCCATTGAAAAAGCCGACGTCGTTGTGCTCATGATTGACGCTACCGACGGGGTAGAAAGCCAGGACCAAGCCATCTTTCGCATCGCTCAACGCCGCAACAAGGGCATCGTGATTGCGATCAATAAATGGGACCTGATCGAGGACAAAGAGACGAATACTGCCCGCGACTTCGAAGAGGTCGTTCGTAACAAATTTGCGCCCTTCAACGACCTGCCAGTGGTCTTTATGTCTGTCTTGGAAAAGCAACGAATTATGAAGGTCGTTGATGCTACCATGCAAGTGCATGAGAGCCGTACCCGTCGTATCCCGACCAGCAGACTCAACGAAGTGATGCAGAAGGCGATGGAACGCTACGCTCCACCCAGCTACCGGGGCCGTGAGGTGAGCATCAAGTACGTCACCCAACTACCAATCGCCTACCCCGCTTTCGCTTTTTACTGCAATCATCCGCAACATATCCAGGATTCCTATAAAAACTACCTGGAGAATAAAATCCGAGAGAATTTTGACTTTACCGGGGTGCCTATTTCCATCTTCTTTAGAAAGAAGTAGCGGTGCAGGATTCCGTATGTTCTCCATTAGCGTCGGATATTTTCCCTAATGACTTTACACGGATTTCCGTAAGCAATGACACCCCCTGGAATATCCTTAGTTACTATACTGCCGGCACCGATGATGCTGTTGGCACCGATACTTTTTCCGTTTACGATGGTAACTCCCGGGCCGACCATTGATTGGTCTCCTAAAGTTACCTGCCCGCAAATAGTGGCTCCGGGGTTGACGGTCACATAGTTCCCTATTCGTACATGATGACCGATGTTGACCTGACGTTTTATGGTTACGCCGAACCCGATCTGGGTCATCGCCGCAACAGTGCTGTTTGCTTCCATCTGTAGCCCCCCATCACACTTGGCCGAACGGGATAGGTAAGAAGTAGGGTGAATAAGGTTCACGTAGTTGTCTTGCTTGAAGCCTAGTGCTTGAAAATACTCGAAAACTATTGGCTTAGAGTAAATACCAACAACTCCGAAACAACAGGACATTGTTCCGGAAAGATCCTGTTCGTAGGTTCCCTTCTCTCTGAACTGGACAGTCCATCCTGGCAAGGGGCGATAATATTCTAATTCAAATTGTCCGGGTAGATTACCTAATACCTGGAAGTTGGTGAAACCACTTGACTCTTCGCCTAGCTCCAGAAGGACATTGATTAGTTGAGGAACGGCTCCTAACACCGAAAGTGTTTCTTTACGCTTTTGCATGGCTTAAATTGTACAGGCCCATTTCTTCGCTTCTCATCAATGCTTTCTGGTTGATCTCCATTAGATCATGAACTCGATCTAGCAGGCTAAGGTTAGTGGCGAGAAGTTTTTTCTTCTTGTCGAACCAGATGTTGTCTTCCAGTCCGATGCGGACCCCCAGGCCCATTGCTATCGCGGTAGAAATAGCGGGCAACTGGGCTTTTGCAATTCCACCGATGGCGAGATGATGATCATTGGGGATTTCTTTCACACTTGTTGCAATTTGTGAAAGCGTAGCTTGCATCCCAGCGATGTTACCAAAAATTATGTTCCAGTAGCAGGAGCCTTTTATACTGTTTTTCTGAATAAGGTGCTTACCGTAATTGATCATCCCCAAGTCAAAGCATTCGAATTCAGGGTGTACACCGTATTTGATCATTTTTTCCAACAAGCGATTGATTGTATCCGGAGAATTGACCGATGCGTTCCGGTAAAAATTAAGGGAGGATAAGGTGAGAGAGCACATGTCCGGCTCTAACTCTATAACGGCAGAGCGTTTTTCAAACTCGGGGAAATCCCGGCCGGAGGTACTGAGACATACAATCAGTTCAGGACAATATTTTCTTATTCCTTCTACTATATCGCGGTAGATGTTTGGTTCCCAACTTGGCTTCTGCTCCTGATCGCGCGCGTGCAGATGAACGATGGAAATACCCTTTTCATTTGCTTGGTGAGTTTGTTCGATTATCTCGGCAGGAGATACGGGTACGTGAGGGGTATTTGCCTTAGTGGGTAACATGCCGGTAGGACAAAAATTTATGGGTAGTCGCACTTCTGTATAGAGATTTAAATGTAGTCTTGTTTACATCTTCTGGTCGAAT
>CAYPIM010000027.1:32787-42673 GCA_964410795.1 uncultured Lewinella sp.
CGATATTGGTCCGCAATAATAGGAGGGAAAATTTTACCATAAGGGTCTAAATGTGTTTTACACTTAACTTTTACTGGTTTGTCCACCAGGTGTCCACCGAGTATCCACAAAATATTCACTGCTAATATACATAGCTTGATGCTGTAGCCCACCATTCGTGTAACTTACACGCTAACGTTCGACGACCGAAAAAATTAAGAAAGCACAGTAAATGACATTCGCCCAAAAAGTCTTAGACTACCACATCAAAACCCTTCAGCCCAACTGGAAGCTTCCTAAAGGCGTAGAACTCCTCTATCCTTTCGCCGAAGAAGAGACCCAGGCCTGCATGAAGGTTTTCTATGAAAAATACTTTTCTGACAACCGTGAACGCATCTTTGTGGCGGGCATCAATCCTGGCCGATTTGGAGCGGGCGTAACCGGCGTACCGTTTACCGGACCGAAGATGTTGCGGGAGCAGTGCGGCATTGAACACGACTTCACAGGCAGGCCAGAATTGAGTGCTGACTTTATCTACCGTTGGATCAACGAAATGGGTGGCCCGGATGCCTTTTACCAGGATTTTTATATTACCTCTGCTTGCCCACTCGGCTTTACGAAAAACGGAAAGAACTACAACTACTACGACGATAAAAAGCTGGAAAAAGCCATCCGGCCTCGCATTATTGAAAACTTCGATACCCAGCTCGCCTTCGGCGCGCGGCGAGCGTTTTTGCTCTGCCTAGGAGAAGGGAAGAACTATAAATTTCTGAAGGCGCTTAACGACGAACAGGGATGGTTCGGTGAGGTAATCCCACTTTCCCATCCCCGTTTCGTAATGCAGTATAAGCGTAAGTCGCTTGATGTTTACCTGGCGGATTATGTGGCCAAGAGTGAACGGACGCTTTCCGTTTAGGAGTTAGTCTTTTAGTAATTAGTGTTTAGCATTCAGGCTACCCACGTGAAGGAGTAGCCTGAGCACTAATATTCTGAATACGCTTTATTCTACCCGTGCGCCAACCACGGGCTTATCCATCTTGAGGGTAACCGTAGAGTTTTTGGACGAATTATTTTTGATGACCAGGTTCTCATTTGGACGAATGGCCATTTCTACTTTTCCAAAGCGACCAAGCCCAAAGCCTTGCATTCTTTTATTGTTGACTTTATTGCGGCCAGTAATGTCTAGATCGCTGCCCCGGTTGCTGATGGTGAGGTTGAAGTGCTTTTTGCTGCCTTCGCCAACGATGAGGCGCTGGCCAGGGGTGAGGGTCACTTTAACGTCGGTTTTTCCGGCTGGGTCGTTTTCGTTGGCTTCAACGGTAGGAAAGGGAAGGCTGACTTTTTTATTGGCTTCAAAGTCGGTGTCGGAAGCGGATGCATCGTTCCCAACGTAGCGCATACCCTCTGAGCCCTTGACGCTGGAATTGACCATTACTTTCACGGAGCGGTTGTGCTCATTAATGAGGTGAACGGACTGGCCATCGGCCACCTGTACGGTCGCTTTACCTTTGCCTTCCAACTGGATGGTTTTGGCCACAGTACCGTCGGTCTGGTTTACTAGTTGAACCGCAACCTCACGATTGCTTTTATTGGTCATTTTTGCCCGGTAACCCTCCGTACGATACTCGCCGAGAATGAAGGTTTGATTAGCGGGTATGGTGACGCCAGCTGTGCCCTGGGCACAAGAAGAAGAAACGAAGAGAAGGAAGAAGAAGAAAAAGGAAGTGAGAAAACGCATAATTGCTGAAGTTTTGGATAGGCCAGTGCTTGTGTCAATGTTAGACGAGGACACCGGGCTAATTTGTGATTTGGTGATGTCACAAAGGAGCAGGTATTTTCAAGGGTGCGCGCTTCAGATTAGTATTTGGGACGTGTCAGATTGTGATTTGGGACGTGTTGGCGCTTGTACACACTACTGAATGTCTCTGTTTTTCTGCCTCTCCCACAAGTCTCGCCCAAGGCTCGACAGAGAGGGAGCCAAACATTTCCAGTAATGTGGCACTAGCGAATCAAGTAGTACCTGCTAAACCTTCTCTTCGAGTGCGGCCTTAGGGCTCTTTCCGTAATGTTTACGAAACGCCCGGTTGAAGGTTGATTTTGAATTGAAGCCCGAGTCGAGGGCCAAAGACAGCAAGGTATGTTGATGGTGTTCGCCTGCTTTTACTTTCTCCAGAAAGGTACTGCAGCGGCGGGCGTTGATGAAATCATTGAAGTTGAGTTGGTAACTGGTGTTGATTACCCGGCTGAGGATAGAGGAGTTGGTGCCCAAGGCTTTTGCAAGGTCTCCCAGCTTGAGCTCAGGGTTGAGGTGAGCAGGGTTTTCAACCAGGTAACGGTTCAGCTTATCCGCCCAGCGTGCGTCTTCAGCAGAAGTGTCAATTGCAACAGCTGTTGATGGAGTTGTCGTTGTGGACGCTAATACTGTAGCTAAAGGTTTAGCACTTCGCTCTTCAAAAACCTCCTCTGCACCTGCGTTCGCGCCCCCAAAACGTAACGAACGGGTAAGCCGTGTGTCTACGGCGTAAAACTCAACACCAGCGAACAATAACAGTACGGCCATCGTCATGAAGCTAAACCAGGCATCGGTATAACCGGCATTGGTTGAAAAGAGATTAACGGCTTCGATGATTATAGTAAGGCAAATACCGAGCAGGAGCAGGCCGAGAAGATAGCCGTGCCCGGAAAGACTGAGCTGGTCTGCATTGGAAAACTCCTTCTTAAGGTAGCGCCGATAGCGACGGTAATCACGTACGGTAAATAATAAATAGGCAATCAGGCCTAACCGGATTACCGCAAATACGATTTCCCCGGGGTAGCCACCGTTAATGTGTATCCACTCCATGGCCGGGCCGCGGGCGCCACTAAAAAAGACAAATTCTTTGCCTTCAAGCAAACGGACGCCAACCCAGTCGTAAAGCCCAATCCCGATGAAAGGTAACAGGTAAAGAAACCACGGTACAAAATGGAGCCAGTACCGGCGCTGCCACTTGAAGTCCGTATTCGTAACCGCCCGGAAATAGAGCCAGCAGAGCGGGCCTAGTACGACGAGGTTGTCCCATTGAACGTAGAACATGACCGTCGTCCGCCAATTGCGCTGGTCGTACCACCCACCGAAGCCCAACATCCACTGGGCCACATAGAGCAGGCCAACCACCAGGATGCATCCTGCCAGCAAATCACTCCACCGCTCCTCGCGCCAAGCCCGTACAAACAGGAGTACTGCGTGGAGTAGCGCAGGGATGGCCCCAACGAGCAGAAGACTGGAATATTGATTGAAGTCAAACATTGAAGTTCAGCTTATTTAACCTGAAAGCGGCTTCTGAAAAGAAGATAGATGATTGGCCCGAATAAAGGGATAAGTAGAACCGCAAACAGCAGTCCGTTGCCCAGCCCTGCTGCGGAGCGCGCGGCAATATCCATTCTGGCTTTCTTCAGAATAGGCCAGTAAATTGCAATGGCTACGATGAGGACGGCTACGAAGACCAGGGTTTGTTTCATAACCGTAAAGGTAGTAGGCGGCAGGCGAAATTTTGGGAATGGTGGTTGAGTTGGGCTTAGTTTAGTTTTGAATCTCTAATAAATGGGGTTATTAGAGGAAGGGACGCCGCCGCCGCCTGAACCCTGACGCTCAACGCCCGACTCCCAACCCTTAAACTCTGAACTCTAATTTCTGTTTCCTTTCCCATGACAACATTACAACCCGGCGACGACGCCCCCGACTTTACCGGCACCCTACAGGACGAAAGCACCGTTTCCCTCTCCGACTACGCAGGTAAGAAACTCATCATTTTCTTCTACCCTAAAGACGATACCCCTGGCTGTACCGCTGCGGCCTGCTCGCTGCGCGACAACTTCGGCGAGCTTCAGGAGAAAGGCTACGAACTCCTTGGCGTTAGCCCAGACAAGCCCGCGAAGCACCAGAAATTCATCGCTAAGCACGACCTGCCCATGCCACTGGTGGCCGACGAAGCGCACGAAATGATGGACGCCTACGGAACCTGGGGACCCAAGAAATTTATGGGCCGTGAGTACGACGGGGTGATTCGCACTACCTTCGTGATCAATGAAGAGGGCAAGATCGACCGTGTGTACAAAAAGGTGAAAACCAAGGTGCACGCCGAGCAAATCCTTGACGACGAGTAATTAGATTGATGGATTGATAGCGGGTAGATTGATTGCGCTGCCGTACTTGACGGCAACAGCCCCAATCAACCTGCTCTTTGTCAATCTATTACATCTATCAATCTATTAATCCATCGATCTGTCAATCTACTTCCTGGAAGGCGTGCGGGCCGGGCTTGTTCTTGCACTGCTTGTTGGGCCATTGTTGGTCTTGCTGTTGCAACTCAGCCTACGGCAAGGGACGCTGGCTGCCTTTGCTGCGGCCTTGGGTATTTGGGTCAGCGATGTTTCATTGGCCGCAGCAACTCACTTTGGCCTGGGCGGACTGAATACGGTGGCAGACAACGTCTACCTGACCAAAATCATCGGTACGGTGGGGGGGGCAATCTTACTCATTGTTGCCATTGTCACCTGGTTGCGCAAGCCGGTAGATATTACGGCGCAGCGAGTGATGCCCAGCCGGAGCGGTTTACTGAGCGCCTTCGCGCAGGGCTTTGCCATCAATACCTTTAACCCGTTCACGATTTCCTTCTGGTCGTTTTTCAGCGTTACCCAGGTCCATGATCGTGGGCTGACGGATGAAGCCGCCCTGGCAGTGTACGCTGGTTTGTTGCTCACCATCGTCCTTACCGATTCGATTAAAGTAGTAAGTGCACGAAAATTGAGAGAGTTCCTCACGCCAAAGATGGTTTTGTGGGCGCAGCGCTTTGGCGCGCTGGTGCTGGCTATTTTTGGTGTAGTGCTGGCCGTTCGGGTTTGGTTGGCTTGATGCAGTTGTGAAGTTGTACTTCGAACTTTTTATGAGGCGCGGGCGCAGGTGCAATGGTGAGTTGATGGAGTTGGTTGTCGGAGAAGAACTTTTGCCCTCTCAACTAAGTAATCTTCATCTACCTGAAATTCAATAATGTTGGCATGGTTTATTCTACGGCAATGAGTCTTCTTGTGATCTTATCTCTCCTGGTTAATCTCTGGGGAATAGGAGGAAATCTTCTTGGGAAGAATGACAAAATTCCACTTTGGCCAGTATTCTTTCTTGCCCTGTCCGCATTGATATTGATGAGCTCCTATGGTTATCTGCATGATTGGGATGAACGTTATCATGCGTTGGTTGGCAAGCATATGGCCGGGAACTGGTTGGTGCCAACATTGATAACGGACCCCGTCCCTGGTTTCGATGAAACGGAGTGGGGGCTCTCTGGTGTTTGGCTACACAAGCAGCCGGTTACGGCTTGGTGTATTGGTCTTGCTTTATATTTTTTTGAAGACTCCTTCTTCGCGGTCCGGTTGCCCTCTATACTTTTTGCGCTAATTACGATCTATTGCACCTTTCGTATTGGTCAGTTATTATTCTCCCGGAATGTAGGAGTGATAGCTGCCTTGATGTACGCAAGTAACGGCAAGGTACTGGAAACCGCCGCAGGGCTTATTGCCACTGATCATGTTGATACAATTTTTTCATCCCTTATAGCCCTTTCTATTCTTTTTGTTGTGCGTTACGCCCAACACCAGAAGCTTATTGACGGAATATTTATTGGCGTTTTTTGCGGATTAGCAGTGCTAACTAAATGGCTCACGGCTTTGGTCGTACTCCCGCTGCTGTTTTACCTTTTGTGGACTCATCACGGTAAATTCGCTCGCGGAGTTGCACAAGTTTTGACTATTGGCTGTGTTGCACTTGCCGTATTTTTTCCGTGGCAGTTTTATATACTAGAACAATACCCTGTTCTTGCTGAAACCGAATATGCCTACAATCGTAGGCATATTACAGAAGTTCTTGGGGGGCATGAGGGGGGCTGGTGGTTTTACCTTGATAGCTTCCGGCGAGTGTTTGGAGAAACGGTCTTTATAGTCCTTGCTTTCTTTACCTTCCATTTCTATAAGAATCGTTCGCCAGCGGTATGCTTTCTTTTAATATGGCTCGTAGTCCCACTATTGTTCTTTTCCGTGGTTGCTACGAAAATGAGCGGCTACCTACTGCTGACTTATCCTGCTGTTTGCATAATGGTCGCCATCCTTATTAAGGAAGCTGGTTCCTCTGCTTTTCAGCACAAAAGCTGGAAGCGGTATACCCTTGCTACCGTATTGTTTTTTACACTTCTTCTACCCATTAGGTACGGAGTGGAAAGGATGAAACTCTTCCGGGACGTAACGGCTCTACCCGTCTGGCAAACCGAAATCGATTCTTTTGCGGCAAGCCGCGCTACAGCCCGCAAGAAGACTTTGGTGTTTGGAGACGATAAGTACATACAACTGATGTTTGCGGATGATGACTTTACCGCTTATCCAACACCTTTCAATAAAGAGCATTTAGCGCAAATCGATACAAGTAGGTTTGACGTATTTACCAAAAAAGAAAACGATGGAGCTATACACTACCTTCCGCTTGACTTGCACAAATGAAAACGCTCTACCGAATCCACCATAAATTGCCCTGAAAGGGCATTTCGTATAGCGAGGGGTTGACTGCAGCCGGAGGCGGAAGTCAGCCCCTCACGTGCAATAACCGACAACCATCAACCGCTAACCGCTCCCCAACCCCCCAAAACCACGTATCTTCGCCCGCGGTCCGAACGAACCGCAAAACAAACGATTTAAACTTCCCCTCTTGGTCTACCTAGAACTAACCGACGTCTCTAAAATCTACGGCGAAAAAGTCCTCTTCGATAAGGTGAGCCTGCAGGTGACCAAGAACACAAAGGTCGCCTTGGTCGCGAAGAACGGTACGGGAAAATCTACCCTGCTGCGCGTTGCTGCTGGTATTGACCTTCCCGAGGGACTGGGGTCCAAGATTTACCTGCACAAGGACGCAAAAATGGCGTACCTGCCGCAGGAGCCCGACTTTGGTGAAAACGCCAGTGTGATGGACGCGGTGTTCGACTCCGACAACCCCATGGTCCGCGCAGTGCGCGACTACGAGGAAGCCCTCAGCCATACCGACAAACCCGACCGCCTGGCCACCGCCCTTGGCAAAATGGACGAGCTCCAGGCTTGGGACATCGAAGCCCGCATCAAGGAAGTACTCTCCAAACTCAACATCGATCGGTTCGACCAAAAAGTGAGTACCCTCTCCGGCGGCCAGCGCAAACGCGTCGCCCTCGCCAAACTCATCATCGATGAGCCCGACCTCATCATCATGGATGAGCCGACCAACCACCTCGACCTCGACATGATCGAATGGCTGGAAGAATGGCTCCAGTCTACCAACCTGACCCTACTGATGGTAACGCACGATCGCTACTTCCTGGAGCGCGTCTGTAACCGCATCATCGAACTAGATGGCGGAAACATCTACCACTATACCGGAAATTATTCCGACTTCCTGAACAAGAAGGCCACCCGCGAGGAAACCGAATCTGCTGAACTGGCCAAAGACAAAAAACGCCTCAAGAAAGAACTCGAATGGGTGCGGCGGATGCCCAGTGGAAGGGGAACCAAGGCGAAGTCTCGCCTCAACGCCTACGCTGACCTGAAGGGCAAAGTTGGGAGCTTCCGCGCGCAGGAAGAACTGACGATTGAGATCAAAGGCCAGCGCCTCGGCGGCAAAATCCTTGAGGCGCACAACATTGGAAAATCCTACGGAGACCGGACACTGGTGAAGGGCTTTAGCTACAAGTTCCAAAAGGGCGAACGGGCTGGCATTGTAGGCCGCAACGGCGCGGGTAAATCCACCCTGCTGCATATGCTCACCAAAGAACTGGAGCCGGATACGGGCAAGGTTGTCCACGGTGTGAACACCCACTTTGGTTACTATACCCAGGACGGGATCAGCCTGGACAAAGACAAGCGCGTCATTGAGGTCATCCGAGAGATCGCTGAGTTTATTCCGCTGGAGAAAGGGCAGAAATTGACGGCCCGGGGGCTACTGAGCCGCTTCATGTTCCCCGATAAACAACAGCAGGTGTACGTGAGCCAGCTGAGCGGCGGCGAGCGCCGCCGGCTCTACCTGCTCACCATCCTGATGAAGAACCCCAACTTCCTCATCCTGGATGAACCGACAAATGACCTCGACATCATGACCCTCAACATTCTGGAGGATTTCTTGATGGACTTTCCAGGCTGTGTCCTCATCGTGAGCCACGACCGCTTTTTCCTTGATAAAATTTGCCATCACCTCTTCATCTTCGAAGAAGACGGTAACCTCCGCGACTGGAACGGACTCTACACGGGGTATCGGGAAACCCGTAAGCAGGAACTTGCGGCTCAGAAGGCTGCCCTTGCTGAAAAAGCTTCCACTGCACCTGCGGCCGCGCCTACTCCAAAGGCCAACGAACCACAGGAGCACATGTCTCAGGAGACCCGCAAGGCGATCCGCCGCGTGGAAGGCCAACTGAAAAAACTAGAAGAAGCCAAGAAAAAAATCAATCAGCAATTCCTGGACCCTACGGGCATGGAGCCGGAAAAAATCGCTGACCTCGGCCGAGAACTCAATGAACTGAACGAGCAGATTGAGGAGAAGGAGATGGAATGGATGGAGCTGGTAGGGTAGCGGTGGCTTTAGCCGCCTTGCTTATAAATCAACGGCTGAAAACCATGCCTACCTCAAGCTCTGCCGAAAATCCTTCTCCAGCGAAAGCCGCAGCTGCGCCTGCAGCACATCCCCCATAGATTCACATTTATCAAACCGTTTGGTTTCGTGGTGGGCGTTGAGTTCTCGCTTTAACTGTGCGGTTTTCTCGGGGAAGGAAACTTCATCCTCCGAAATGATTTTTAGCAAGTCGCGCACGCGCCGGTTCCCCACCTTGATGCGAGCGCCAATCATGGCCCGTTCCTCGAGCTGGTACTGGCGCACGGCGGGTGGGCCGATGTGTTCGATGCCAAGGTTGATGATGGGGTGGTTTTCCTTAAAGTACTGCGGAAGGTAAAAGGATTTTTTCCCTTCGTAGCACTGCTGGTCGAAGTCGATGGCGCGGAAGCGAAACTGGCTCCCCTCGATGTCTGGAGTAATGTTGATGACGTAGTTGTAGGCGCGCATGTCACCGAGTAAGCGTACGAAGCAGCGCTCGTTGAACTTCACAAACTCCTTCGCCATCCGGATCTGATTGAAGGTGATGTCGTTGAGCTTGTCCTTGAAGAAGTCGTCTCCGGGGATGCCAGCGATGTGTTCCTCGATCAGGGTTTGCCCGTCTACCATATAACGGACGGACTCCGGGCTAAGTAACTCCTCAAGTTCAAGGCCATAGATGCGGTTGGCGTCGGTTTTTTTGACGTAGAAGTGGTCGTAGTTGTCGTTCAGCCGGTTGATGATCCGTACGCGGAAAGGGTTGGTGTTGCCAAAGAGGCAGTAATCGACCCTACTCACTTCGAGGTGCTCAAGAGCCGTCAGGTCACCTCCCATCTTCAGGAGGGCGTAGATGTGCTTAAGCCCATCCATGATGGGTGCGCGCTCGTGCTCGTCGTAAAAGATGGTTTGCCAGAGGGTGTCTTCACCGTCCAGATTGAGCAGGTCTATCGTTTGCTGAAACCGGTCCAGGTCTTCGTACTGAAGCGGGAGTTCCACTTCACGACGGTGCTTACGTAAGTACCCACGCAGGCGGGGGCGGACGGGGATGATTACTTTCTTTTTCATCGGTGCCCGTAAGGTAGGGGCTGTGCAACTTTCGTGGGTGGTGGTTGGGTTGTGTAATCGTAGGGAATTACGGTGGCCGGGGTGGCGGTTATCAGTTGTCCGTTGTCCGTTCCACTAGGAAGACTTGCCTGGTAACCGACAACCGACAACCGACAACCGCCCCAAAGACTTACGTTATGTTGTTTTTGCGCCTCAATTTCCTTCGCGGGGGGTTGGGGC
>CAYPIM010000028.1:0-40549 GCA_964410795.1 uncultured Lewinella sp.
GAACGAAGCAGGCTTCAGCAGCCTTGGGGTCTCCATTGAGCGACGCGCGCTGGTTGTTGTTCACTTCTCTGATGGGTACGTAAACATTGAATATATCCACCGCTTCCGTTGGCAAAATGATCGCTTCGAACTGATTGGTACCACCTACAGCCAAAATGGATGCACCGGGGGCGAGCGCTTCGATTACAACCTTTCCACTGGTGACTTTGAAGTAGAAGAATGGTATGATCGCTGTGAAACGGAAAACCCTGATGATGAAAGCGAAGAAGAATTACCTCTCAAACCATATTTCTCCAGTAAGGGGAGAGTTCTAGAACGCCAGCTAATAACACTCGATACTTTCGAGCCGGGAGCAGGAGTGGCAAAGTTGCCCGCACTTGGTATCCGATATTTTTAGTTCAGTAAGGCTAATGGGTCAACCGGCACGTCGTCCTTCAGTAATTCATAGTGCAGGTGGGGGGCAGTAGAAAGACCGGTACTGCCTACCGCCGCGATTTCCTGACCGAGAATGACCCGGTCTCCGCGTTCTATGATGTGCTTGCTTAGGTGGCAGTAGGCCGTGACGTAGCCATCCGGATGTAGTATCCGTACAACGATGCCGTAGTTGCCGTCTTCACCGGCAAAAATTACTTTCCCGTCAGCCGTAGCTAAAACGGGAGTGCCGGACTTTGCTTTGATGTCGATACCCCGATGTTGTTGACGGCGTTTGGTAATCGGGTGCGTGCGCATCCCGAAGCCGCAGGAAATGTCTTTACCATTTAGTTCAACGCCTGCTATTGGACTGGCAGTGGGTGGGTCGAAACTAGCCAGGGCCGCAGGGAGTTCATGTGAATGGTCATGGGTTTCGGCTACCACTGTTTCAGTCAGCGGGAAGGGAGAAAGAAAAACGATGCCAGCTAGTAACGCAACGGCAGCGGAAATACGGTAAAGCATTGGTTTGGTTTTTGTAATGAAACGAATATTCTTTTGCAGGTCCCGAAGCTGACGAATGGGCCAGCTCTTCAGTGTCTTGACCAAGGACTCGTCAAAGCTGTCTCCGGTAGCCATTTGATCTTCGATGGCGCAGCAGAGATGGTCTAGTAACTCGGAACTAAGCTTATCATGAAGACCCGCCTGAGCAAGGTGTGCCTGTACGCGGGCTACTTGGTGTTCGTTTAGGATGATCATGACTTTTCGGGTTGGATATCCAGCAGGCGTTGCATTGTGAGTAGGAAATTGCGAAACTCCTCCCGGCGGTCAGCGGCCGCAGCGCGGCCAGCCTCGGTAATGAGGTAGTAACGGCGGGAACGGCCGTTCACTTTTTCCGTTTCGGTGGTAAGTAAGCCGTCTTTTACCAATTTGTGCAGCAAAGGATAGAGCGCCCCTTCAGTGAGGGTGTAGCGGCCTTCGCTGAGCTCTTCTACCCGTTTGTTCATTTGGTAGCCATAAAGGCGCCCTTCGCGGTCAAGCAGCCGCAGCACTACCGTTCGGAGCGTGCCTTTGATTAGTTCTTTTGAATACATAGAACAATGATACATCTATATTGGATGTATTAGCAAGCTTTGAACAAATTTTAACGTTCCTGACCTTGCATTTCAACGGTTTTTGCATCCCGCGTTCGCGCCAGAAAATAATTCTGCGCGATCGCAGGATGCAAAGAAGGTTTTAAAGTCATGTTTAGAAACCCCATCTTTGCGACTATGAAGAATGTACTGAGTCTACTCTTGCTTTGCTTGTTTTTTGCTTGTGGAACTGATGCCGAAGTTGAAACCCAAAAGCCGGCCGCAGGTAAAATTGTTACCCCCGCCCCTAAAAAGGTTAAGGTGAAATCTGGTAATAATTCCGTCGGTGGCGGTGGTATTGTCAGGGAGGGGCAAAAGCCAGGTATGAATAATCAACCCAAGGGTAATGACCTTAACGGTGACGGCGAACCCGATCGCATCGACATAATAACCACTAAGGAAGAAAACGACGGGTTCGGTTTCAAACGCCAGTTGGTCGTTTACACAGGAGAAGGAGCTGACCTCGATGCTTGGTATACTGCCGAAGACGTTATCCTTTCTACAGAGCACGGCGGGATGATGGGAGACCCCCTGGAAAGTGCGAAGATTGAAAATGGTACTATCGTGATTAAGCATTTTGGTGGTAGCCGGTCTAAGTGGAACTACACTCACCGTTTCCGCTGGCAAGATGGTGACTTTCAACTCATTGGTGCCACTATTGAAAACGATGATCCTTGTACCGAATACACTAAGCTGGATTACAACCTTTCCACGAGCATTGCAGAATACGCCACCACTACGCGGGAATGTGAAGGAGATAAAGCTTTAGACCTGGAAACCGTGACCGTAAACTTTAGTGCCGCAGTCTACCCCCAGTCCATGAACGGGTTCAAAACCGGCGATAATGAACTTAAGGCGAATGGTATGACGGAGGCAATTTATTTCTAACCGCTTTTTTAGTTTAACCCAGTTCCATACAGCAACTTGGCCTTCTATGATAACTACCCGCACCGCTACTGAGACTGATCTGCCAGTATTACTGGAATTCGAACAGGGCATCATCGGTTTTGAGCGTCCCTATAACCCAACGCTCAAACCAGACCCTATCAGCTATTACGATATTGGAGAACTCATAGCTGCCGAAAACGCAGAGGTTGTAGTTGCCCTGGATGGCGACTTGATCATTGCTTCGGGCTACGCCAAAGAGATCGTTGCCGCAGAATATATCTCACCACGCAAACATTGCTTTCTGGGGTTCATGTACGTACGTCCGGAGTATAGAGGGCAGGGCATCAACAAACTAATTATAGATGACCTCACCACTTGGGGCCGGGAGCGCGGGTTGACCGAGATGCGCCTCCAGGTATACAGTGAGAATCATGGAGCGATCCGGGCCTACGAGAAGGTTGGGTTTTCGGGCTTGTTGTTAGAGATGAGGCGGTCTTTGTAACCAAATAATCCTAAACCCCTGACCCTACTCCAACACCCCTGTCAAACCCAGCAACATCATGCCGCTGAGCTCCAAATTCGGCAACGAGTAGTTTGATGCCTGCGTCTAAATCGAGCTCTCCACAGCTAAATACATCCACGGCGGCGAAATTGTATTCCGGCCAGGTATGAACGGTTAGGTGGCTCTCGGCAATGATGACAACACCACTAACGCCGTACGGATTGAATGCATGGAAATGACTGCCCACAATGGTTGCATTCATCTTATTAGCCGCAGCGTTGAGGATGCGTTCAGCGTCTGCCGGGGTAGAGAGTATACCCGCCGTACAATCGTAAAGATCAAGATGTATGTGGCGGCCAAGCGGCCTGGTGGCAGCTGGCACCTGGAAGGGTTTTGGTTTGGACATCAGGAGGTCTTTTCACGTTGCCAGTCGGACCATTCGTCGAGGAAGTAATCTAGCAGGACGGGGCGGTCCAGACGATTGGGCTTGAGGTTCAAATCGGTTGGTTCACGCAGGTCAGGTGGAAAATAAAACATGGCGGGCAAGGCTTCTGGTTCCAGAAATTGGCGCGGCACGTCGGTTCGTAGGCTCGGTTCAGCGCCTACCCCTCCGGCCATGATGAAGCCCCATACCCCAAAGCTAGGGACCATAACCTTAAAGGGGCGGATGTGCTCAAAGCCAATTGCCTTGAGCGTTTTATTAATGCACCAGAAGGTATTTCGGGTATGAAAAGGGCTTGTAGCCTGGGTTGCGAAAACGCCATTTGGCGCCAATCTTGCCTTTGCCATTCCGAAGAACCAGGTACTGTAGAGCCGGGCAACGCTTTCGCTGGAAGGGTCGGGCAAGTCTGCTAAAATCAGGTCATAGGTAGCTGTATCATTGCGTAGGAATACGGCAGCGTCGGTGGCCAGGCATTGCACCCGGGGATCGTCTACAGCACCTGCATTAAGCTTCTTGATGACCTCGTGCCGTCGGGCCAGGTCGAAGACCCGCTCGTCGAGATCGACGATGGTAAGCTGTTCGAGTTCGGGGAGTTTCAACAACTCCCGGGCGAGCAGACCCTCTCCTCCGCCGAGGATGAGCGCTCGCCTTACCGCTGGCGCACTTGCCGCCGGAATCAGCGCCAGTGCTTCGTGATAACGGTACTCATCTCGTGAAGAAAACTGAATGACGCGGTTCAGGTACAGCCGTAGGTCGTCTTTATTTTGGGTCAGTGTAATTTGCTGGTAAGGAGATTGCTCGCGGTAGATGACCCGGTGGGGGTAAGCAGAAGCTTCCCATTGTGCCAGGAACGGATTGGCCCAGGCCAGCAGTGCACCGAAGGCAATCAGGCCGATGGCCGTCCAGGCGTAAACGGCACGCTTTTGCCGGGCCTCCAACTGTTCGCGAAAGAACCAGCAAACCCCGAATCCAAGTAATAAATTTACCGCGCCGAAAATCAAGCTAGAGCTGTAAAGACCAACAAAAGGAAGGAGGACAAAAGGAAAGAGTAGCGTTGCCATTAGTGCGCCTACGTAGTCAAAGCCAAGTACGTCGGCCAGATTGTCCTTCAGCGGAGAGTAGCGCTCCATTACGCGTGCGAGCAAGGGTATTTCCAAGCCGGTCAGCATGCCAATGGCGAAAACAAGGCCCAGCATTGTTAACTGGTATTGGGTGTTGTTTTGATGCTGAAACAGGAAGTAAAGCAGCGGAACAGAAATACCACCAAGGAGACCGAGCAGCAGTTCCGTCCGGATAAAAGCTTCGAGTTCCCGCTTTTTTACAAACTTCGTCAGGAATGAACCAACCCCCATCGCAAACATGTAAATGCCGATGGTGAGACTGAATTGCTTCACGCTATCTCCTAGAAAGTAGCTGCTTGTGGTACTGATTAGTAGCTCGTAGACAATACTACAAAGCCCCGCCAGGAAAACGGCGGCGATGAGGAATGTTTTTTCGGAACGTGTCTTGATTCGGAAGGAAATTAGGGCGCGGCCGCAGGTGCCGGGGAAGGGATGAAAAAGCAGGGTTAGTAGGGCAAAGTTAAGGCGTTTAGCTCAGCCGGAGAGCTAGCCCATCCAATCCAGCAGCGCATCTACAAGTTTTTCTGCTTCGGGCTTGTTTTTAAGTATGTCCTCTTTGCCTTTAACATTCTCTGCACCTGCGGCCGCGCCCAAATTGGCTGAAGGTGGATCAGCATAAGCATCCAGGTCTTCTTTTTCTTCCTTCCCGCGCGCCAGGCTCAGCAGACGCTGCCGATCAAACTGACTGAAGTCGGCAAACGTGCGCCGCAACAGCGGCAGGATGTTTTCAAAATCTTCCCAGGCCAGGCCTTCAACCCAGTTGTTGACGAGCCCCCAAAGTGGGGGGTAGTGGAAAAGTAGCTGCCCACTGCCGTGCAAAAACCCGCTGAGCCACTGCGCTACCGCATGTGCTCCTTTGGCCGAAGATAAGGACCGTGAGAACCGCCGGGCGGCCTCTTCCTCGTCCAGCATTTCGTGGTCATATAACAGCCGGACGGTATGCCCTTCGATGAGCGGATGTACGCCACTAGCGGCAGCCGTACGTCGTAGGCCACCCATCCAGACTTCGTTGTGTTGCTCGTTGTCTAGCTGAGCTAGTGCATAATTGGCTGCTGCTAAATGCTGAAGGAGCTCGTTCGCTTGCTCATCATCGATATTTGTAGCGGCGGCGGGCAAGCCGGCAGCTAAACGTGGTAATAGCTCGTCTATTACTAGCAGTAGAGAGGTCGTGTCTGTCTTCCGGGAGTCGCCGTAGCGTGAGGTTTGCACCAAAGTTGGCAAGGCAGCTAGTAAAGATGCAATGTCAGTTGTTTCAGCAGCGCGGGTGCGGAGTAGACCCATTAACTCAGGAACAACTTCGGGAAGATTGGCCCGCAGACAATCAAGGGTAAGTTGAGCCAGGGGGCGTACGGTGCTTAGTTCTGCTGCTTTTTCTTTGGCGTAGCGCCCTGCGGCAATGGACAGCGTATTGCCATAACTAGCACGTTCGATGAGGAACAGGCTGTATTCTGGTTGCCACTCCAAAAGCCAGATCTCCTTGAAACTACTGAGGCTGTCTGGTCCAGACGGTTGCAGCCTGCCCCAGGTGATTTCCATTAGGTTCAGCCGGTGCAGGAGGTAGCTCTTGCGCATGTCATTTGGCGCGCGCAAGTCGATAAATCCACGAGGATCTTTTTTTGTGGCTTTTAGATATTGCTCTCCAGCGGTTTCCCAGTATTTTGCCATCCGCGTACTCTTTAGTTCCCGATTTAGATCTTGTAGCAAGGGGACGGTGGTTACATCGGGTGGAACGAAGCCTACAGTAGTGCCAATGGTCAGTTTTTCGTGGATTACAGCGAGGCGCTCCGGGCGGCCAGCGGCCAGGGTGCCCAAAAGGGCTTGTTCGAGTTCCTGAATACCGGGCTGTTCGTGGTCACGCAATGTTGCGAGCATTTTGGCGAGGGCTACTCCTTCAGTAGCCATAGCCGGGCTGGCGTCAAAGCCTTCCTTTCTGAGGAGTTTTGCCGCCGTTGCCATCCAACGGTCGGTGGCATTGGCGGGGAAATCGTGAACAAGTTGGTACCAGTTGGGGCTGGCAACGCCTGCGCCATAGCCTCCTGCCCGTGCGAGCCTTGGGTAAGACCAGGGTACCCAAGCTGCTGCTACTTTTACCTTTGGTAAGCCTTTGATGATCGCTTTATCAGTAGCAGCTTTGTGTTTTAATGGATCGGCGACGGCGGGTCCGTGCCAGGCACCTACAATGATGGCGATGCGTTCTGCTCCGGTTTTCATGGCTTTGCGGATCTCGATGCGCATGAAGGCTTCGCGGCGTTGGTTTTCATCGTCGGAGGCGGAGGGGAAAGTCTCGCGTAACTCCGCTACCATTGAAAGTAAGGCGTCAAAGACAGCGAGCGCATCTTCATGACTGCGCTCCAGTGTCGCGTCCCACCAGGCTTCGGAGTCCTTATAGCCCGAGAGCTCTGCCATTAGGGAGAGTGGGTCGCGTTGGAGCTGGTTGCGAAGTTGTTTGCGGGTTTTACCAGGTAAAACAGAAGGTTCTTCTACCGGTGGTTCTTTAGTGGCAAAAAGGGTAGGGGGGATTGGGGCCGAACTTTGGACTAGATAATTACGAGCGGGAAGGTCAATGGGCCAGACATCTACATCACGTTCTACTGCCCAGTCGATGGCTTGGTATTCGGGGCTAAAGCTGGCAAATGGGTAAAAACTTGCTCTTTCTATGTCTTTGGCGTCGTATAGTACAAGCGCGACCGGGGGGCGGAGGCCGTTGGTAACCACCTCGCGCAATACTTTATCGGCATCTGCTGGCATCTCGATGAGTACCAGATCGGGGGCATATGCATTGAGCGCAGCGCGGAGCCGCCGGGCGGAACCCGGACCATGATGTCTTATGCCGAAGGTTTTTAACTGGATGGTGAAGCGGGAGTTAAGAGGTCAGTACGGAATCTGCCGAGGAAGCAGCTAACGAGGTTTGCGGTGAGGTGAAGGTATTGTTTCTATGCTTTTTTCGCAAAGCTCTGGAGCTGGAATTACCAGACATAGTACCAACTAATATAGGTTTTCCAACAATCGGAGCCTTTTAGCCTGAACACATAATAGAATTTCTCCGTTACCCCATCAGCGTATAAGTATCTAACAAGTTCAATAAGACCCCGGAATAGCATGGACCGCGAAAGTCTGAAAAACTCAGGTTTGCTGGAACAGTATATCCTCGGCCTCACCAGCCGGAAGGAATCCCTGTTGGTTGAACGGACCCTTGCCGAAAACCCGGAGGCAAGGGAAGATTATGATAACCTGCGGCGGGAGTTGGATGATTACGCGCTGAGTAAAGGTATGTCTGCTCCTTTGCAAGGAGGTGAAGCCAGGACCGCAGCTGATTATGAAGACCTGGACCACGAGATGATTCTGGCGATGACCGAAAGAAATCATTCTCTCGTTATTTGGCGCTACGGGTTAATAGCCGCTTGCTTATTTCTGCTCTGTCTTTCGGGGTATTTGTTCCGGATGAACGAGACGAACAGGTCAGAAGTCGTCACCGAAAAGGCACACCATGCCCAAGATAACAATGCTCATGAGCAGGCACTGAAACACCTGGAAGAAATGACCCCGAACTGGAGCGAGCTGAGAACGATCAAGACTTCTTCAGCGCATGGAACGGTGATTTTGCACTATCTAGATCATCATAAGCTGGTTTTCTTGGACCTTTCTCACACGCATACGCTCAGTGAAGAAGACGCCTACTTTGTATTCATGGGGCAAGGTAAAGGAGAAGCTGATATGGTGATTCCGCTCGGACACCAACTAAATCTTCATCCTGTTATCTTGCCCAAAGGAGTAGACGAACTCAAGGTTTTTAAATGGGCTTTGAATGAAACTACGCGAGAAGTTGACCTTCAGGAGGACTTAGTGGCGGCATTATCTTTGCCAATTCAGTAAATCCTGAAGGTTAAATTTGACACGTTTGCCTGGGAAATTTTCAGATTCACTTGGTTTTTACAAGGGAGTTTTGCTTATTGTGGACTATTCCATGAGCAACATTGTCACCGCTTTTATCATATTTTAATCTACTTACCAATGACTTTGTTGTACGCTTTTTTATTCGCATTCGCTATCGGCGGAGGCTTAAGCTTGTCTTCTGCTCTCTTTGATGGTGTGCGTCATTTTTAATGACTGGAAGTCTTATTCAAACATTCACGGATTATTACAGATTCATAAATCCAAGACCGGATCGAAACAGTTTCATTCGGAGTTTTGACAAAATCTTCCCCCTTCGCGACCGCTCTTGGCAACAGGAGCGGTCGTGTTTATTTAGTTTTGCATCCAAGAGGACACCTCGTTCCGTATCTTTAGCCGTTACCCATTTTTAGAAGTACCCATTGCAGCCGTTAATTCCCCCATTTATTCAGCAGCGATTGCTGGCCGACCAACTCTCCGGAGACATCGTCGGTTTCACGATGAACATCGACCTGTCGGGCTTCACCCCATTGACGGAATCCCTGATGAAAGAAGGGCCGGTTGGGGCCGAGCGGCTTTCCCTCATCCTTAATGAGGTCTTTGAGCCAATTGTAGCGCTTGTGTACAAAAGAGGCGGCTTTATTCCCTATTTCGCAGGAGATGCCTTTACCGCAGTATTTCCCGGCACTTTGGATTGCCTCCACGCTATCCACCTGTTGCATACAGCGGATAAGGCCCGAACACTTTTTCAAGAACGGGACAATCGCTTCGGCGAATATACCATTGGCGTTAAGGCTGGCATTGCGGCAGGAACGGTTAACTATGGAATTGTAGGGGATAATTTGCGAGCGTTCTACTTTCGTGGAAGGGCCATTGATCAGGCAGCCTATTGCCAGATGCAAGCTAATCAGCAAGACATCGTGATGGATGAAACCATGCACACCCTGCTGGAAGATCAATCAATTGTTGCTGAAGAAGTAAATCCAGGTGCCTATCGTGTAGTTGGGGAGATTGCTAATCTCCTGGACGACGTAGCGTATCCTCCTCTGGCTTTACCCGAAGTGGGTGCAGAAACCGCGACGACCTTCTTGCCTCCAGAGGTCGTTAGGTATGATCAAACCGGGGAGTTCCGAACGGTCGTCTCTACTTTTCTTGCCTTCAACGAAATTGATACTCATGAAGAATTGGATGACTTCTCTACGGTAGTTCTCAATCAAGTTAATGATTTTGGCGGTTATTTTAAAGAGGTAGATTACGGAGATAAAGGATCTCTGATGGTGATCTTTTTTGGTGCTCCGGTCTCCTACGAAAATAATGCGGTACGTGCGCTAGAGTTTTGCCTCACGGTTAAGAGTGAACTAGAGGCCCTCAGAGAAGAAAAACAAGCATCTTTCAAGTACCGGATAGGTCTTACCGTTGGGACGGCCTTTACGGGCATTGTTGGGGGGCAAGAACGAGCACAATATGCTTGTGTCGGGAATCAGGTCAACCTGGCGGCCCGGATCATGGGGTCTGCCGATTGGCATGATATTCTGGTTGACGAAGAATTGGCCAAAGCTCCTCACTTTCGGTTTCAGTTGAAGGGAAACATTCACTATAAGGGTATTCAGGGTACAGTGCCAACCTTTTCCCTAAATGGCCGCCGGCAGTCACTTGGCAAACCAAGCTATGGCGGCGAGCTTGTTGGTAGAGAAAAAGAAATAGCAGAACTCCTCGAGTTTGCCCAGCCAATCTTTACCGGAAAGTGCGCCGGCCTTGCTTATGTTTTGGGAGAGGCCGGGATTGGAAAAAGCCGGCTTACCCATGATGTACACCGCCAACTGAATCAGGACAGGGCAGTGAATTGGTTACTCGCCAGTTCAGATCAAATCTTACGTAAATCATTCAATCCGTTTACTTATTTGTTACGGCGAATGTTTCGCCAGAGTATAGACCTGGCGAGCGCGCAAAACGAACGGCGCTTTCAGTTCCGGATCAGCCAGTTAAAGCAAAGCCTCCGCCGGCTCAAGCAAACAACCACGGTAGCTAATACAATTCTGGAATTGGAACGGACGGAATCCGTCCTGGCCGCGCAGCTAGGTATTGCCCCTTTACGTTCTCTTTGGACACAACTTGACGCACAGGGCCGCTACCAAAATACAATTGCGGCCATCGTGAACCTACTAGTGGCGGAATGCCTGTTGCAGCCCACAGTGCTGGAACTTGAAGATATTCACTGGATCGACGATGATAGTTTAGCCGTCATACGGGAACTTGTTCGCCAAACGATGGACCTACCACTGCTCATCATTGCAACCTCCAGAGCAGAAGACGACGGTACTTATCCGAAGTTGATTTCAGAAAAAGACAGAGAAAAAGCGGGCCTACCAACCATTATGGTAGAGATCAGTGCCCTAGACGAAAAAGCCGTTCGAAAACTGGCCGAAGTTACCCTTGGGGCTCCCATTGGAGATGACTGCCTTGAAACATTGTTGCGGGCAACCAACAGTAATCCGTTCTATCTCGAACAAGTCCTTGAATACTTCAGGGAAAACGAGCTGCTGATAACTGGAGAAGACGGTGCATTGCACCTAAGCGACGAAAGTATTAAGCTTTCCACCAGTATCACGTCTATCCTCACCTCCCGAATTGACCGGCTCTCGGATATGGTACGGGAAACGGTGAAGGCCGCAGCGGTGATCGGACGGGAGTTTGATATTCCCGTACTGTCCGAAGTAATCAGGGAAGACAATGGCCTCGGTTCCGCTGAAGAAGTAATGACGATGCTCCGCGAACAGATCGAAGTCGCTGAAAAAGGACAGATATGGAGCGCAATGAACGAACTCCGCTACATCTTCCGTCATAGCCTGCTGCGCGAAGCCGTTTATAGCATGCAGCTGACGACACGGCTACAGCAGCTTCATCGACAGATCGCTTGTGCGATCAAAAAGCTTTATGTCGACAACATCGAGGAACGATATGTAGACCTCGCTTTTCACTATGAGCAAGCTGGAGAAAAAGAGGAAACCATTGAATACCTCGGTAAGGCGGCCAATTATGCGCGTGCTAACTTCCAAAATCAACAAGCACTTGATCTTTACGGCAGGCTTATCGAAAAATTTGCTAACCAGGAAGACCAGGAACTGACGGTAAATACCCACATCAACCGTGCTAAAGTGTTGGAAATAGTTGGTCGGTGGGACGAAGCCCAGAGTGCTTACGAACAAGGCCAACGCATCGCCAAAGCCAGCCGCGATATTGTTTTACTCGGCCGAACGAATAATCACCTCGGAAAGCTACATACCCTGAAGGGAGACTATGAAAAGGCGATGAACTTTCTGCGCATCGCCGCCGGGCTCTTCGAATCCGTAGACGACATCTTTGGCATCGCCCGAACCCATAGCAATATGGGGAATCTCTACTTTAGAACAGCCCATTATCAGGATGCACTGACCTACTATGGGAAATCATTGAACAATGGCTTCAGTGGCGCAGGAACCTCAAGCGCCGCCGAAACCATCAGCCACCTTGGCCTTACTCATATGAACCTGGGCAACTACTCCGAAGCTATTCGGGTAGTAGAGGAACAGATCCCCCGTCATCAGGATAATCAGGACACCATGGGCCTGGCCAGCCTGCAAACAAATCTTGGCATCATTTACTTCGAGAGTGGAGACTACGAAAAAGCAAAAGAGTACCATTATGCTGGCCTCGAACTGGCCAAAGAATTGGGCAATAAACGCCTCCAGGCAATTGGCCTTGGCAGCCTCGGGAGTGTTTTTGAAAGAGAAGGAGACTACGAAAAAGCCATTGAGCACTTTACGAAAGACTTGCAAATTTGCCAAGAACTTGGAGATCGGCAGGGAATTGCGGTAGTAGAAGGCCTTGTCGGAGATATCAATAGTGTAATGGGGAACTTCACAAAAGCCATCCAGCACCTCGATCGTAGCCTTAGCATCAGCCGGGAACTTGGGTACCGCAAAGGAGTGGCCAAGGCGGTAAATACCCTTGGAGATATTTACTATTTGCAGGGGCAGCTAGATATTTCCTTGATGTACTATGATCAGGCAATTGAGATCGCTCGTAGCACCAATAACCGCCTTGTGCTTGGTTCAAGCCTGGAAGAAAAAGGTCGTGTATTGTTAGCGGACAATCAGCTTGACGCCCTACGAGCAGTAGAAGCTGAAGCAGGGAAAATTGCTGATGACCTGGGTAATCCTGATTTGATTAACGGTGTCCGGCTACTGCACGCCCGGGCACTTGCGGCTTACGACCCTAAGAATACCGAAGAAGCACTCCTTGCCGTAGAAGAAATTTTGAAGGACGAGGAATTACCACCAGAACAACGTGCAGAAGCTTACCTTACCCGCTTCCGCATCAGTGGCGGAATTGACGAAGATGCCCGAAGGGCAGCGCTGGAGCTTTACGAAGTACTCTACGCTGAAACACCCAAGTTTGTCTTTAATTACAACCTCTCTATTTTGCGAGGAGAGCGTGAATTCTAAGGCGCAGACGCAGGTGCAAGGAAGAGTATAAATGAGCAAATACCTTCTATGGAAATACTGAACTCCGATAATACAGTCGTTGGCTCTATTTTTGGATTTCCTGTGTCAATGATCAACTAGGACTTCATTCCCTTCCTCCCTTCCTCCCTTCCTCCCTTCTTCTTATAACCCTATACACTGCACCTGCGTCTTGCGCCCCGAAAATACAATCTGGCAACTTTTGCCCAATCCGGTAAGTTTAGTTCTCATGCCCCGTGAATATCCAGCTAAAATCCTACTCTACGGTGAACATACCGTCTTGCGGGGTGGTAGTGGCTTAGCTGTCCCATACCCTGGCCTATCCCTGAAATGGAGCCGCAGTAAGCCCGATGAACGCCTGCTGGCATTTTGCGACTACCTGAAGGTCGCTATCCCCGAAGATTTGCTTAAAACCAGCCTGCTGGAAGACCACCTCTTGGCCGATTGGGAACTCTCCGGAAATATACCTACCGGTTACGGATTGGGAAGTAGCGGCGCGGTCTGTGCCGCCATCTGGGACCGCTTCGTCACTGAAAAAGGCAGCAAACTGAGCACCGAAGATTTACGCAATATGCTGGCCCGAATGGAGCAGCATTTTCATGGCCAAAGCTCTGGCACCGACCCCCTAATCTGTTTCTTACAACAACCGGTCCTCCTCGGTGGTGGGCAGCCTCCTCGAACCACCAAGCTGCCCGAAAACTGGAACAAAGGTTTCTTCCTTCTTGATACGGGTATCGAGCGCAAAGCATCAGCGTTCATCCGATCGTTTACCTTTCGCTACGACTCCGACGCGGGCTTTGCCCGCGCAATCGATGAACAATGGCGCACGAATGCTGATGCCGCCATCACAGCTCTTTTAGCCGGAGATCGTAAACTGCTATGGGAAAGCACTTCCCGGCTTTCTGATTTCCAGCTTCGGGAATTTCCGGACTTTATCCCCGCTCATCTCCACAGAAAGTGGAAGAATAAAGGCTACCAACTCAAACTTTGCGGAGCCGGTGGTGGAGGCATGATGCTGGGCTTAAGTATTAACCCTGAATTGGTGGAGCACACCTTTGGTAAAGTACTGTGGGTCTAGGCTCAGAATAACCAGAAAAATAAGTGGTTGTAATTCATCTTGATATGTACAAATTCGTTTTATCGATTCTTCTTTGTGCGGCGCTTTTTACCTGTAAAAAGACAGAACCAATTCCTGAGCGCCAACCACTGGAATTAATTGATTATTGGAATACTCAGCGGAAAGGAGCAAATTTTTTTAATGAGCAGCCCACGAAAGCTTGGTTTCTGGCTGCTGCGGAGGCCAATATTCGCTGTATTCGCTTTGTGTACGATAAATGGAAAACTGAGGAAGGAGAATTCTTAATCGGCAATGCTGATCATTACACGGGCTTGGTCGCAGAGGACGTCGAACGACTACGTAGTTATCTTGATCTTGCGGATAGCCTGGGCATAAAGGCAGTACTTGCTCCGCTTAGTTTGCCCGGCGCCCGGTACTTCCAAAATAATAACTTTAAGCGCGACCTGCGTCTATGGCAGGAGGAGAAATTTCAGACACAAGCAGCTGCGTTCTGGCAGGATATGGCGGAAGCTTTTGCAGGGCATCCGGCACTGGTGGGCTATACCTTGTTGAATGAACCTTGCCCGGAGAAACTCTTTGGTATTCATGACCCTTGGGGGCACGATTTTAAGGTTTACTATGACTCCATTAAAGGAACTCCGGCTGATCTTAATCGCTTTAATCAGCGAATGGTCCAGGCCATTAGAAAAGTGGACACCGAAACACCGATTGTACTCGAATCCGGCCTTTTCGCAACAACGGAAACCTTCGACTATTTTGAACCCATCGCGGACGATAAATTGCTGTATGCTTTTCATTTCTACGAACCTTACGGATATACTACCCGCCGCATCAATAAAGGAGAAATCACCTACCCGGGAAAGATCTTCGTAGAGAACCTTGGCCAGGATCTTACACTGGATCGCCGTCTGCTTGACACCTTGCTACAACCGGTGAGGAATTGGGCGGAAAGAACGGGCGTACCTGCCAACCGAATTTTTGCCTCTGAATTTGGCGCGGACCGGAAGTCTCCTGGGGTCGTTGATTATTTTCGTGACCTGATTGGCCTGCTTAATAAAGAGGGATGGCACTGGTCGTTCTATGCTTTTCGCGAAGATTCCTGGGAGTCGATGGATTATGAACTGGGTGTCGAAAAACCCTTCTATAAATACTGGGACTACCAGGAGGCAGGAACCGGTAGTGATCACTATAAAGAAGTCTACGGGAAAGTGAAAGACCAAGCATTATGGTCAGTCTTTAGCGATCAGTTTTAGTGTGCCAGGTATGGGGTGGACCTACTTAACACCATGTTTAACCTTCATTACCAAAAGCTAACAAAGACGGCTTCTACATTTGTCGCATCGTTAACCCCAAAAACACCAATGATGCGCTTACTGATTTTTGTCCTTCTGCTAACTAGCATTTCTGCTACCGCCCAACAGACCTATACGACCGAAAAAGACGATACCCATTACTGCGGAGCTGTCTCACTTGACCAGCTCCGTAACGGAGATTTTTCTGATTGGTTTAGTGCGGATGATACGGGATTTAGCGCTCCCTCCACGGCTCCTGACTGGGCAAAAAACCTGGCTGATACGAAGGTGGATATCTTTATCGGTACCTGGTGTGGAGACAGCAAGACCTGGGTGCCCCGATTCGTTAAATACTGGACGGCTGCGGGCTTGTCCGAAGACCAGCTCAACTTTGTAGCCTTATACAATGGTCAGGAGAAATATAAGCAAAGCCCGGCGGGAGAAGAAAAGGGAAAGCAGGTACATCGTGTGCCGACCTTCATCTTTAACCGGGACGGCGCAGAATTTGCCCGCATCGTGGAATCACCGGTAACGGACCTGGAGACGGACCTGGCTCAAATTGCCTTTGGATATCCGACACGCCCGAATTACGCTGGTGCAAATTACCTGTGGAATCTGTTGGAGACCCAACCAATTGATAGCATCTATAGCAATGGTCGTGTTCATACCCGCCGGGTTTACCGGCTGGCGGGAAGCAGTTCGGAGCTTAATACCTTAGGCTATGTCTTGCTGCGGGCGGGCGAAACGGAGAAGGCGAAAACGGTCTTCCATTTTAATACCGTTATTCACCGCTATAATCCTAATGTGTACGACAGCTACGGAGAAGCTCTTTTTGAGGCTGGAGATAACGAAAGCGCCCTAAAGGCGTATGAAAAGGCTCTGCTAATTGACCCCAAAATGGAAAGTGCCATCGTACAGGTAGAAAAACTCAGAAAGGTGATCGAAGACTCGGGCTCGGCAGCAGGTGCAAAGAACAGGTAAGGCTTTGGTCTTAGAGGGCACTGTAAGTTACAAGGCCAGAACTGAAACGTAGTTTGCCTGTCGCTTCAGTTCTGGTCCTCAAAAAGGCTGTACTGTTTGCCTTCTTTTAGCAGCCTAAAGCTCTTCCGGTGGTGTTTTGTTGCACCAAATTTCTCAATCGCTGCCCGGTGCTTGATTGTTGGGTAACCTGCGTTGGTGTCCCAGCCATAGTGTGGGTAGTCTTTGTGAATATCACGCATGTATTCGTCGCGGTGTGTTTTCGCCAGAATACCCGCAGCGGCAATACTTTGGTATTTCCCATCACCTTTGATCACACAGGCGTAAGGCATATCACCGTAGGGCACAAAAAACTTGCCGTCGATGAGCAAGAATTCTGGTTTGTGACTAAGGGCATCCAGGGCCCGGTGCATGGCCCGATAACTACTCTGGAAGATATTGAACTTGTCAACTTCTTCTACGCTATAACTCGCCACCTGCCAGGCCAGGGCATTTTCTTCAATCCGTAACCGTAACGCATTGCGCTGGCTTTCTTTCAGTTTTTTGCTATCGTTCAGATCAGGATCACTGAAGCTTGGTGGCAGAATTACCGCTGCAGCAAATACCGGCCCGGCCAGGCAGCCGCGCCCCGCTTCATCGCAGCCGGCTTCTAAGCGGTCTTTTTCTTTGTACGGAAGTAGCATGGCGCTAAAGTAGCGTTTAGCCTTCAGAGTTTAGCGTTTAGGCTACCGCTAATACGTGCGGTAGCCTAATGCTAAAACCTGAAGGCTAACCCCTCATATCCCTGTAGGTAATCCATCAATACTGACGGTGTTCTTCTCCGCCCAGTAATCCTCCATCTCTTGCTTACTCTTATTCTTGGCCCAGTCGAGTAGCAGTTCCCGGTCTTCTTTAAAGTCCATCAGCGGAACGGCCTTCCCGCAGCTGGTTTGAACCATCTCAACCTCCAGATCAAAAATCTGGCGCGCACCGGACAGCGGCGTAAAATGGTTGAATAGGGTTTCCCATTCTTCATCTCCAGGGTGAACAGCTCGGGCTTTCCCGTAGGCTCGTAGAATCAGCGGCGGCCCGTTCAGGGCGCACCACATGAGGGTCATACGTTCGTTCTCCAGCACGTGGGCGGCCGTTTCGTTACCGCTGCCGGTAACGTTCAACCAGGCAATCCGATTAGGGGAAAGCACCTTCAAGGAATCCATTCCCTTCGGAGAACAATTTACCCGTCCCTCTGCTGGGGCCGTTGCGACGAAGAAAAGGTGCTGTCGTTGAATGAAGTCAGTCAGCCGATCGTTTAGTTTTGAGAATTGTCTTGCCATTGGGCGGTGATTTTGTTGATGTGAAACCAGTTTATGTCTCACGAATAAATTAAATCGAATTGCACGCAGAAAACTTTTGATCGAACTAGATCTGACGTGACGTACTTGCTTACTTCACCTCAATCTGATCCAAAAAACCAACGTCTCCCGGTCGGTGGTGGCCCATATCATCTTCAATAACTCCACCTTCACCCTTCCAAACGAGGTAGATGTCGTCCGGAGCGAGGTCATTTACTTTTTGCGGCAAAGGCAGGGTTACGTTCACATAAGTATTCCATCCTTCGGTAGGAGTTAACGTTCGTTTTGCTAGCAACTCTCCGTCTTGGTTTCCGTATCGTAGCTCCAGTACGCCCGGAACATTAGCGTGTAGACGTGCCTTAACGGACTTCAGCCCTAGCAGGTGAATATTGGCGAGGCGGAGGCTCCCACCTGGACGAAAGTTCACTACTCTAAAGGCGTTGTTCTCCCCTCCCTGGGGGACGGCCGCACGGTACAGTCCATCATTCGCCGATTCAGCTTCAAGGAAGGTCGGCCGCAATACTATCGCACTTTGGCCTACGAGCGGCGGGGCATTCCTGGCGCCCTTGTCTCGGTAGCTGGCTGCAAGTACGTAGCTGCCGGAGCCTTTACCGGGGCTAGTGGTTCCCGCCAGCGGCAACCGCCCCGCATCGTTCAGACTTAGAATATAACCGACCATAATTTCCGCATCATTCTGGCTCAGTGCAGGATGCCCACTCATCAGCCGCTCACCCCATACGCCGTTACCTCCTTTAATTACTTTCTTTGCCAATGAAGCTATGGTTGCAGGTTTGTCGTCGTATCGTTCCGCTACGGCCAGGTAAGCCGGACCAACGTTTTCGCTGCGTTCTTTATGGCAGGTATAGCAGTCGCTCTTCCCGATTAGTCCTTCACCACTGGCGAAGCGCAGGTCTCCGGCTGGCAGTTGCCTTTCCCCCCGGCGAACCCCATCCACTAATTCTCCGTCTTCAACCCAAGCGGCGTTGACGACTACCTGGTTTCGCTTCAGCTGACCAGTAGCTTCATCTTCGGGGTCCGTTACTGTGGCAGCGTAGCTTAATTTGCTCCGGCCAGGTAGTAGGAAAGAGCGGTTTCCATCCAGTGAGATACTAAGCTCCGGGCGTGAATTTCCCGCTGTTAGGGTTGTGGACGCTTCCGCTGTACTCCCCGAACCATCCTCAACTTCCAGGCGAATCGCATGAGGGCCTGCTTTGGTGATTGTCGGTGAAAAGCTTGGCTGCTCTGCAGCTAGTTGACCATCGAGATACCAACGGAAAGCAAGGCTGTCTCCCGGGTCAGGGTCCGAGCTGCCATTAGCGGAAAGGGTAGGAGTGAAAGGGATACCGCCTGCTGGCTCATCTAACTTGAGCTGCGCAACCGGTGGCCGGTTGCGTGCCGAATAACTAATCCGCACTAATCGCGCATCCGGGTTGTTTAGAAAATAATCATTGCCGTATTCGATGATGTACACCGAACCATCAGGGCCTATTTTAAAATCGATCGGTTTACTGAACTTTACCTCCGGTAAGAAGTCCTCAATTTGTACAATATGCTGACGCACTGAGTCGAGCGTGACAACTTTGATCCAACTACGCGCCCACTCATAGATGAACCACTTGCCGTCGTAATAATCCGGTAACGCACTGTTGGTAATCGGTACTAGCTTCCGTTTGTCGTAAAATGGCCCTGACATGGCCGAGCGACTACCACTCCCAAGCACAGGAAATTCCTTACTCGGCCCATAAGGGTACCAGATCAAAGCGGGCCGTGCTGGGGGCAGCTTGCGCGCGCCAGTGTTGTTGGGAGAGGCGTTGATAGGAGCTTCCGGATCAAAGAGTTCTCCGACTTCATCCGTAGCAAAATCCCGGTCGGGATAAGCAAAATTATCCCCTACAAAATAGGGCCATCCATAATTCCCTGCCGTCATCGCTTGGTTCCACTCGTCGTAACTCTGAGGGCCATACCGGCCAGCTTCGCCAACGTCCGGGCCAACGTCGCCCCAGTAGAGGTACTTCGTCCAGGGGTCGATTGTAATACGGAATGGGTTACGCGCACCCATTATGTAGATTTCTGGCTTACCACCGGTGCCGTCTGCAAAGAGGTTGCCTTCAGGAATTTCATAGCCACCTTCTGGAGTAATCTTTATCCGCAGGATTTTTCCCCGCAGATCGTTTGTATTTCCGCTCGATTTTTGACTGTCGTAAGGGCCGCGTCCGGGCCGCTCGTCTAGTGGGCTGTACCCATCAGATTCTTTGCTGGATGTATTGTCGCCGGTACTCAAGTACAATAGTCCGTCCGCACCGAATTCAACAGAACCACCACTGTGACAACAGCTTTTTCGCTGTACGGGGACACGAAGTACGACCTTTTCACTGGCGGTATCCAGCACACCTTTCTTGTACTCAAAGCGACTAAGTAATTGGTCCAGACTATCACAGGGGGCTGGGCTATAGTAAAGGTAGATCCAGTGGTTTTCCCGACCGTAGTCGGGGTCCAGCGCTAGACCATGGAGGCCATCCTCATAATTGCCTTCAATACAAACGGGAAAGTCGCGTACCAGTCGTGTACCGCCTTTGGTCCATAGTTTCATCTTGCCTCGGCGCTCCAGGAATAGGACGCTACCATCGGGCAAAATCTCCATTTCCATTGGCTCGTAAATCTTATCGTCCAATACCTCAAGTTGGAAACGGTCGGCTTTTGGGGCGGAGGGGAGGTTGACGGATACGGGCGCGGCCGCAGGTGCAGAGGAGGTTGAAGTGACAAAGAATCCTCCGGGAGCAGGCTCCGTACCGCTAATGGCTAGTACCGAGCCCGTTCCGAAGACCTGAGGGCCGTTACCTGACCTTGAGTTGTTGTACCACGCCCACTCATATGGCACCGCTTCTCTATCGTCCACAATTAAAACCCGCCCTCCAGCAGAAGTAAAGCGCTCCACGGCCCGGCGACGGTGGGTCGTCAGACTATCGCTTGCTACCCTGAGTAAAACCAGGTTTCGATAGTTGAAAAGACTGTCTTCATCCAACATACGATAAGGAGCCGTCAAAGACTCCTTGCTTATTGAGCTCTTTAGCGTTTCCAATACGTTTCGATCAGGGTTGCCGACCACGAGTACTGGCCCATCGGCAGGGAGCTCAATGTATTCGCCCACCGGCATCCTATCGGAAACGCAGGAAACTAACAAGAAGGCAAGGCTTAATGACGCTGTCAGGGAAAGTAAAGACTTTTGGAGCATGATCGGTTCTTCAGTGGGTGAGGGGCATACGCTTAAATCTAGCGTAAGATCAACGATTATGGAGTCGCAAATTCACAACACCTAAAATCAAGTCCTCAAATTATGAAAAGAAAAAATGGTTTGGATGTACCATCGCTTAGTTTTTCATGGACAATCACCCTACCTTTGCGTTCCTTAATAATAATTTACTTTCGATCAGCATTCAACCTTTAGTCCATCTATCTTTTAAAAGGTAGCTGGGCCATCGTTGAATGCTGTTTGCTTTATAATCCCTACCAGAAGAAAAGATTTATGTCTTTACAGTACGACCCCACCAACCCCTGGCACCGCGTCCCCGTAGGCGAAAATGCGCCCCAGTTAGTCAACGGCATCATTGAAATCCCTCGTGGAGAACGTGCAAAATATGAGCTGGATAAAACCACCGGCCTCCTGAAAATGGATCGTGTGATCTACTCCTCAATGCACTATCCGGCCAATTACGGATTCATCCCCCAGACCTACTGCGACGATGATGACCCGCTGGACATCATGGTCCTGACCCAGGCTCGCATTGTCCCCATGTGTTTGGTTTCCTGTAAAGTTATTGGCGTAATGCGTATGCTGGATGGCGGTGAACTCGACGATAAGATTATCGCTGTGGCCGAAAATGATATGAGTGTCAACCACTACAACGATATCTCGGAGCTGCCGCCCCACTTCAAGCGAGAACTACAAACCTTCTTCGAAGACTATAAGAAATTGGAGAAGAAAGCCGTCGTTATCGAAGATTTCCTTGGTGCAAATACTGCCAGAGAAATCGTCGTCAAAGCAGTGAAAGACTACCAGGCTTTGATGGGCTTCGCTCGTTTGTAGATCGGTTCCCCGGCTTTCAGGCAGTGAGGGTTGCTCGGTCTTCAGACCGAGATTGTCACTTATGAAATTCCAGGAGCTATGTTCTCCTGGAACAGCTTAAACCGACAACCGACTCACCGCGAAGCAATCCATTGCCGCAAGAACATTCGGCAACTCCGCTCGCTTCCACCAGCATCTACTGCATACTGCATTTGATCGATCGCTTGCTCCATGATCGCCGCGGTCCAACTGCCCGGTGCGCATCGGCATTCCGTAATCTTGTTACTGCTGGCTTTGTAGTACCTAACGGTCACACAGATTGGCTCATCGTTTCTCCCCCGGCATTTTAAGGCTGCTTGGCGACCCGGCTCAGGCACAAATGTTTGGGCTGGGTAATGGAGATGATGGGCAGGCAATTGTTTATGACTAAGGCTACCACCTCCATCCCCATGGATGCGAAGTATCCAACCCGTATGGTTTTTCACCTCGACGTAGTCGAGATCTGCTAGCGGAATAGTTGTGGCCGGTCGGCTACAATGCATGAGCATGCAAGCAAAGAGAGTAGCGGTGAAGTGACGGATGAACATCGTGTGAAGGTTACAGACAAACTTAATGATGCAAAACCACCCCGTTTTGGTGGCTAGAGTAAGTTGTCTATAACAACAAAACCAGACCTGTTTGCCTCGGGCAATGAAAATTTAATGTTGCTTTATGTAGAGAAGACGTTTAGGCTGATCATGGTAATTTTGTCAAGTCATTTCTCACACAAAATGTATCTGTATAGTTGCCAAAGGCAGCTGTAATCCATAAAACAACCACCTGTCATAAGTGTTAATACGACAGCTTGGTCTTCGGATCTAAAAACAGATAGTCCGCTTCAGTGCGATAAATCAGTAGCTTTTCATTTGATACCATACGAAACTTATAAACTAAAGAACGGGCTTACAATAGTCCTTCATTTCGACCCTAAACGTACTGTTGCTGCAGTAAACGTCCTCTACAAGGTAGGAAGTCGTAACGATCCGCCGGGACGTACCGGCTTCGCCCACCTGTTTGAGCACCTCATGTTTGGCGGCTCGGCAAACGTACCCGATTTCGATGAAGCTCTGCAACTTGCAGGTGGGGAGAATAATGCAGTAACTGGTGCTGACCAAACACTATACTATGACATACTTCCGGCTGATAATGTAGAGACCGCTCTCTGGCTTGAAGCAGATCGGATGGCGCACCTGAATCTTGATCAGAAATCGCTCGATACCCAAAAGAAAGTTGTCGTCGAAGAATTTAAGGAAACCTGCCTTGAGGAGCCTTACGGAGATCTTTATCATCACCTCAATGATCTCGTCTACAAGGTGCATCCTTATCGCTGGCCGGTCATTGGCGAACGTTTTGAGCATATCGAAGAAGCCAGTCTGGAGGACGTACGAAACTTCTACTACACATATTACCGGCCCGATAATGCCATCCTTTCTGTTGCCGGAGGCTATGATAATAGCCGCATTCGAAAGCAAATTGAAAAGTGGTTCGGAGATATTCCGCCCTCCGGGCCGGGCCACCGGCAACCAAGCTTGCCGGAAGAACCTGAACAAACCGATACGCGCCGCAAAGAAGTAATTGCTGATGTCCCAAGCCCCGTCATCTATCTCAGTTACCGAACTCCTGGTCGGCTTCATCCAGACTTTCCCGCTATCGATGTACTCTGTTTTTTACTCGGTAGTGGGCGTTCTTCCCTTCTCTATCGTCGCTTGGTTCGTGATGGCGATCTCTTTGCCGAAGTATCCACCAGCCACAATGATAGCCTTGATTCCGGCTCGGTTATGATTGATGCCCGTCCGGATGAAGATGCCGACTTCAACGAAGCTCGCGACGCGCTCTTCGCTACTGTTGAAGAATTCGTAACCAAAGGCGTTACCGAACCACAGCTCGCTAAGGTGATGAACCGCCTCGAACAACACAATCACTTCAAGAGCATCAACATTAGTAGTCGTGCTTCAGAATTGGCCTTCTACGCTGCACTAGGTAAACCGGAACTCATCAATACAGAACTAGAGCAGTATCTAGCCGTAACCGTGGCCGATGTTAACCGGGTGGCACAAACCTACCTCTGCCCCGAACGCCTTTCCGAAGTAGACTACTTTTCTGAAGAGGAATAAGGAGTGAGGGGCTGTGCTCCGAAAAATCGAGCGGAAGCAAGAGCGACCTTGCTAACCCTCAAAACTTCTCGGAGCACAGTACTACGGTGAGGACACATCTTTACGAACGGAGTCTGTCCTTCCAACCCAAACCCTCTCCCCCGGCCCTGTAGAAGCCGCGCAGCGAAAGGGACCGGGGGAGAGGGGGATTTTAAGCAATTAATCCTCTGTAAACTTGCCTGCTCACCGTAGAGCACAGCCCCTCGCCCGAAGATTTACCGGCGGACCACTAACTTACCAGTAGCAACCTCTCCCGCAGCAACGAGCTGGAAGTGGTAAGCACCCGCAGCGAGTGATCTTGTATCGAGGCGGAAACGCTGTGTTCCACCATCAAGTACTTGCTCGCGGCGAATGACCGTACGGCCAAGCCCATCGAACAGAATAAGTTCAGTCTTGCCGATCTCGGGAAGTTCGAAGCTAATATCTACGTATTCGTCAGCGGGGTTAGGCGCCGCGCCAAGGAGGCGGAAAGCCGCAATGGCCTCCGTATTAAGTACGTTGTTTACGGTCGGGACAAAGCGGCGGAGCGAAGCATCATGAGCTTCGGAGCTGAAGCTTCCGGTGTCATTCATGCTGATGTCTCCGGCAGCGGAGCGCCGGGTCTCCGTGGCACGCACGGCTAACTTAACCATCTTTGCACCTGCGTTCAGCGCCCGCATCTCCCCCGTCTGGCTAAACCAGCTGGTTCGGATGATGCCACGACTGCTAAGGTGCTCACTGATTTCCAAATCAGCAAGGTCCCCGGAAGAAATACCGATGATCTCTAACCCGTCAGCTATGAGGAACTCGCCCTGGAAGGAAACCAAGTTGCGGGTTTCAGCCATACTCAGGCTAAGGTCGTAAGTGCGGCCAGCTACAAATTGCTCGGGAAGCTCTACGTTCAAAGGCAGGCTGCCATGGCTGCGGCCAGGGTCCGCGCTGTTGAGAATATCACCAGTCTTAACTGCGGTGAACATAACCATGGTGTCGCTTTCCAAAATCACCTCTGCGCGGCGGGGGGTAGGGAAGACACCGTTTGTGTTCCAGTCGTCGGCAAAAACGTGGCTATCCGGTACAAACGTCCAGCTGTTACAGTCGGTAACCTCACTGAGACCATCGTTCAGTAACAGGTTTTGCATCAGGAACAAGTCGATGGTGGAAACGCTCTGGCTACAGTTCATGTCCATGGCAACGACTTGCAATGGGTTGGTCACCTGCGGTACTTCAAAGCCCATCAGGTAGCGCTGGGTCAGGAATATTTCGAAGCTGGAAAGGCCGTTGGAATAGTCCGTCGTTTTTATCGGCTCTACGTAATACATACGGCCCATGGACAGACCTGCTACCGTACTGGCAATGCCATTTTCGTCAACCGGCAAGTCGATCGTGAAGCTACCATCTGGTTCGGAAAGCTGGAATGTGGTACCTTCTACCTCATTATCGTCCAGCGTCATTGCCTGGCTGCTGATATTGCCCACCAGGCTATTGGATACTTCCACGAAGCCGGGTAGATAAGTTACCGGAACAAGCAGTGGAATCCCACTGCGTACGGCACTTACTTCTAACTCAATTGGCTGATCAACCAGGTTTAAGTCTGTTTCACCCGGATTGTTCCCGAGTTGTAGGTGGATGAAGAAGAGTACGTTAATATCACCCTCTAGCGTAATCCCTTCGGTACCATTTGCTACGAAAGAGAAACTATTGTTGGTTTCGTTGTATTGAGGAGAGATTGCACCCGGAGATAGATGAGTTATCGTCGCTAATGAAGGATTGTCAAGCGAAAACGTACCGGCAATGGTCGCAAGATTATCCATGCCCTGAACGGAAACAGGAATGCGAACATCGTTACCCGGGAAGCTCCGGGCGCCACCGATCACAATCTGTGCGTTACTCGCAGTATTTACCTCTATGGTCCGGCAAGCAGTGTTGCTGCCACAACCATTGTCCACCGTCAGGCAGACGTTATAGCTGCCAGCGGTAGCAAAAGTATGCTGAGGATTTGGGTCCGTAATTGGGTCCGAGCCGTCACCAAAATTCCAGCTGTAGGTTCCTGGTCCAGACTGGTTGGAGAAATTTGCCGCCAAACCATCCATTGCGGTTGTAAAGTCTACCTGAGGCAACTCACCTGATCCCCCACCGGTAATGCCCGAGAAGTTCATCTCCATACAACCCTCAAGGCTGAAGGCACGAATGGCATAGTCTCCCGGAGGAGCCGGAATGTAGAGTGGTCCGTCAACATCTTCAACTACTACCGTAATGGGGCCAGACACTGCTACACGGTAAGGCCCGGTGCCAGCAATGAAGTCAAGGTGGAATCCGCTGCTGTCGCAGCTGTCGTCAATAGTTATGTCGAACAGGTTGGCGGAAGTACCTTGTACCCTAATGGTCTCTATGTCCATACAACCGGTAGCGTCGGTTACTTTGATCTCATACTCACAAGGCGTCCGGTTGTCTAACTCAAACTGGGTCTCATTGGTGGTGAAAGTCGTGTCCATTACACCGTCACACATGCGTGTTACCTCAACTATGAATGGCCCAACACCTCCGTTGATGTCGTTCCACAACTGATTCAATTGGTTACAGTCATTGAAGATCAGGGAAGTCTCCAGATCCAGGTCGGAGGTTGTATTACTAATAGCAAATTGCTCTGTTTCAACACAGCCGATGCTATCTGTTACAAATACGGTATAGTTTCCGCTAGGGAGGTTGTTGCGGCTCAGATTTGTTTGTCCGGTCACTAAGCTATCACTTACGGGCCCATTATACACGATGGTGTAAGGGGCGCGGCCGCGGGTAATTTGTAAGTTGAAGGAGCCAAGTTCGTTACATTCGCCCGAAACCGAGGTGAGATCAAACAACTCAATTGGCGCCGGGAAGACCGTAATAACATCCATCACCATACAGCCCGCAGCGTCGGTGACAATGATTTTGTAATCACAAGGAGGGAGGTCCGTTAACTCAAAGCCTACATCACCGGAGACGAATTCCGTCATTGTGGTGTTGTCGCATAAACGGATCACTTCAATAGAGAAAGGTCCGGTACCGTTGAAGATGTCAATCCAAACCTGATTGTACTGTCCGCAATCATTACTGATGAGGGCAGCTTGAAGGACCAAACTGCTGGTAGTCTCTTCCAATACAACGGTTTCCGTTTCTACACAACCGTTCGCATCCGTTACCGTAATGGTGTACTGGCCTCCAGGGGTGTCATTGATAGAAAGTACGTTGCCGTTTACCGTGTTAGAACCAGACTGAGGCCCGTTGTAAACCACCTGGTAAGGCGCTGTGCCGCGGATGAATGATAGGTCAATTCTGCCATTTTCACCACATGGACCACTTACAGGGTTGGGGGTGAAGAGGTTCGGGTTTTCGTCTTCTACGCAGGATTCAGTCATTACCATACAGCCAAGGGCATCCGTGACCGTAACTTTGTAGCAGCACTCATCAAGGTCAGTGAGCTCGAAGCCGGTACCGGTCAGCATGAAAGTCGTGTCAATGGTACCGTCGCATAGTCGGGTTACTTCTACCTGGAACGGTCCGGTTCCTCCGTTAATATCATTCCAAAGCTGATTGTATTGTCCGCAATCATTATTGATGAGGGCGGTTTGAAGGTCCAGGTCGCTGGGGGTTTCGGTTATTGTCACAGTTTCCGTCTCCGTACATCCGTTGTCGTCAGTTACCGTTACGGTATAAGTGCCAGCAGGAAGGCCGTCAACATTAAATACACCGTTGTTGCTTGCCTGAAGGCCGTTGTTGGGGCCACTAAATTCCAAAGAGTAAGGCCCAGTGGCAAGGCTGTTCATTACCATTACTTCAAAGCTGCCTGGCTGCCCACAGACGCCATCGGTTTTAATGATGTTGAACAGTTGGTAAGGCTCGATGGTAATCGTCTGCATGGTCATACAACCGTTCACATCAGTAACTTTGATCTTGTAATCGCAAGGAATGAGATCAACAATTTCAAAACCGTTGCCACTTACCTCTACGTCTATAACTGCGTTGTCGCAAAGGCGGATAACTTCTACGGTGTAAGGGCCTACGCCGCCTTCAATATCATTCCAGATCTGATCCGGCGCGCCGCAGTCATCACTTACTACACTAGAAACCACTTCCAGGGTGCCATCATTAAGCAGCGTAATGGTTTCTGTAGCTTCGCAGCCGTCTGCGTTCGTTAGGGTAAAAACGTAAGTACCAGCGGGGAGATCATCTACGCGGTAGGTCTGAGAGGCGAGGTTGACGCTTCCCGTAATTGGCCCTGTCCAGTCGATAAAGTATGGATAGGTACCTGCAGTTACTTCAAGGTCAATGATGCCAGTTCCGCCACAAGCACCATCAAGGGCAGTCAGGATAAGAATGTCATCGTCTGGCGCAACATTAATCGCTACTGTTTGGGTACTGAAACAATCGTTCGCATCGGTTACTTCAACCGTATAAATACAATTGGCAAGGTCGGTAATGTCAAAGATGTTATCCAAAGTTGTGAAAGTCCGGTTTTCACCGGGGCAAGCATCAGATATTAAGGTAACGGAGAAGGGGGCTTCACCACCGCTTAATAAGGTTCGGATGTTGTCTAGCTGGCCACAACCTGCACCATAGGCAAAGCTGGACTGATTTGCAGAGGATAGACCTCCGTTTACGGTCACTTCAGTAGTAGAAGAACAATTCCCAAAGTCAGTAGCCGTAAAGGTGTAGGTGCCGGGGGGTAATTCAAGCCAGCCCGTGCCCGTACCGTCAATTGTTGTGCTACCGGATACCGTGCCGCTGTATACTACGGTGTAGTTGGGCGTTCCTCCGGAAATAGAAAGTTGTAAGCCAGAATTGTTACCATCACAGGCAGCGACCATCTGTGTAACGTTGAAGTCAAGATTACCGCCATTGTCTTCTACAAAGATGGTTTCAGACTGGTCACAGCCATCGGCAGCCCAAACGGAGAAGCTGTAAGTTCCGGCGGGGAGGTTATTGATCACAGTGATTTGTTCACTGGTATTGATCGTGCCAGAAATCGGACCAGAGTAATTAATGGTGTAGGGCGCTAGGCCGGTGGAAATATTGACACGTGCACTACCCGGAAGCGAGCAGTTAGCAGGCGTCGCAGAAACGCTGACTTCCATTTCTCCGTTGGCCACAATGAGGCTCTCGGTAAACGAGCAGCCGAAGGCGTCGGTCAGGGTGAAAACGTACTGGCCGGCAGGTAATGACCGGAGTCGGAAATTGTAACCATTTACTGTGGCGCCGCCAGTGACCGGGCCACTTAGGTGTACCGAATAGGGTAGGGTGCCATTCGGGGCACTTACTACAATCTCTCCTAGGCTACCGTCACATCCAGCAGGCTCTGCCCAGGCATCTACCGTAAGATTGCCGCTCGCGGCATCTACCGTTACGGCCTGACTGAGACTACAACCAGCGGCATCTACTACCGTAATTACATAGTTGCCCGCCGCGAGTGGTGTAACGACAAAGTTGGAAGAATTGGTGGTAAAGGTCCGGTTCAAATCACCACTTAGGTAAACCGAATACGGAGCTACTCCCGCTGCAATGAGACTCACGTCGATCCGTCCGTTTTCTCCACATCCAGCTGCCGTAGGCGTCATTGTTGCGGCAAGGTTACCCTCGCTGTTGAAAATGGTGAAGTTGAAAACCAAGCGACAGCCATTGGCATCCTCGATTGTCGTTACGTAATCTCCGGGAGGAAGGTTACCAAAGTGAAATTGTCCATTGTTGCTGCTTGCCGCTCGGCAAACCGGACCGACGTAGTGCGCGGAGTACGTCGGGGTGCCGCCACTGATTTGAAAATTAATACTGCCACCGGACTGGCCACAGGCAGTACCTGTTTGGCCTAATATATCCAGCTCTAGACCACAGCTTGAGGAGCAATCAACCGTCAGGTTGTAATTAGAAATTGCACCATTATAGCCATCTACAACAACGTAGTATGTCCCAGCCGGAAGATTGCGCACGATCTGCTCGTTGCTGGTGCCTGAGTTCTGACTGAATTGAAGGCAACTACGACGGCTACACTCACTCAGTAAAAATAATTCCAGGTTCGAACTCAGGTTCGTCAGGTCGATGGTCACGATGCCGGATTCGGTGGTCGTGAAGGTGTGAACGATCTCTGGACCGTTGTTTTCTACGTTCAGCTGTGGGCCACAAGTATAGGTGCTCACATCGTCCGTGCCACCAGCGTTAGTACCGTTATAAGGAACACCACAGGAAAGGGGGACGCTCTGGCTACAGTCAAGGTAACCACAGCTTAATTCCATCCGGTAATTACCGCCAACTCCTGCAGCACCCTGGTCTACGATGATGTAGTAGGTGCCATTAGGGGCATCCTCAAGAACAATACCTTCGTTATTAGTAGCATTATTGGAAAAAGTGCTGGAACCGACGACCGTATAATTACCACAGTCTCCCGTCAGTAGGAAAAGGTCCATGTTGAGGCCAGGAGTCATTATTTCAAGGCCAACCTGTAAGTCACCTGCGGACGTTTTTTCAAAAACATAGACCCGATCCGGACCTTGCATCAATGCGCCAGTAGCGCCGGGGTAACTCATGATTTGATTGCCCGCGCCGATGGTAGATTCATTCGGCAGGTAATCTCCACAGGAAATAACCGTTGCCTCGTCACACCAGCCGGAAGAGCCATTACAAGGGCCATTCGTATAAGACTGAACTCCGGCAGCATCCGCAAAGCAAGAGTTTATGTAAGTTTCACCATTACATCCGCAGACAAAATCAGTATCGGTGCCGCAATCATCAGTGCTGGAAATTTGAGTAGGGTCTACGCAGCTAGCATCGCATCCGCCGGTAGTATAGCTCCGAACACCGCTTGCTTCCGCTATGCAGGCAGAGGCGTACTGCTCACCATCACAACCGCAAACAGGACCACCATCGGTTTCGCAAGTCAGGGAAATTATACCCGTTACCTGGTTCACGCTGGTCCCACTGCTGATAATAATGAGGCCCGGGTCGTAGCAGGTTCGGTCTGCAGGGTCGCAAAGGCCGGTGTAATAATTAATCACGCCGGCAGCTTCTGCTTCACAGGCATTTCCGTACGTTATTCCGTTAAATCCGCAAACTGGCTCGTAGGCCGTTGGGCAATCTGCCGCAGGATTCATGTTTTCAACCACAAGTCCTGGGTTCCAACAAGCACCAGAGGTGTAAACGGAGATGCCAGCAGCCTCCGCAAAACAGCTGTTGAGGTAAGTTACACCGTTGCTGCCACACACAGGACTGACGGTGAAAGAGCAGCCTGATTCTGTAGAAAGAGTCAAAGCATCGGCTGCAAGTGCGTGCGGGAGGAATTCAGCATCAAGAAAGATGACGCTGTCTATTACAATTCTTGCTTCCCCAAAAGCATCAGCGTCAAAATCCGCAGCCAAGGGGAGTTCCAAACGCGCTATTGCTCCGTCCGCAGGCCTATCCTGATGATTGATGGCCGTCATGGAAAGGGCAAGTTGGTGGGTTGCGCTGTCTACTGTAGTGAGTCGTAAAAGTTGTTTTACGGATAGTAAGGATGCTCCTTCCATCTCGGTACTGTGGTAGTGATGGTCAGCAAGCAACCCTTCGGTAACCGTTGCCCGAAGGCCAAGGCTTTGAAATTTACGATAAACACCTTCACGGCCGTTGATGACAACATCAAGAAGTAACACGCTCCCTTCGGGCCGTAATTGAATGCCCGCTGGCATCAGACGTAAGGTTGCTTCGTACCTGTCACTTGTATCCGGCCGGACCCAGGGGTCATCTTGGGGGGCGGGGACGCGGGTGCGGTGCAGGTTGGAAAGCAATGCCTGAAGGTCTCGGCTGGCAACCCTGCCGTCTCCGTCCATATCTGCATAGGCAAAATTCATTCCATTAGGGAAAGTGTCTGGCCATACAGGACCCATCGGCTGGCCAACCCAGTTAGTGGAAGCATTAGGGCGCTCGAAACGCTTTACACCATAAGTATGGGCCCAGAAGATTAAATCTGCTTCATCTACCACGCCATTATCGCTGGCATCGCCTGGCCAAACCATTGCCTCCTGCGCTGAAAGCGGAGAAACTAAAAGCACGAACAGTAAAATCCATGCACTAGAGGTGAAAATGTAATTCATAGTCGGGATTATGGGATATAATAGTTTGCCAACTCGGGCTTTAGATAACGGGCAGCCATATCATTGAAGGACTTTAGTCACTTCCGTTCATGGAGGAAACATCTTTGCCTCACGGCAGAAAGACAATATTTAGCACGCTATTTTCAAAAAACGGTCTCTTTTCTAATAGGCATGACGGAAAGACAAGGAATAAGTCACGGTCTACAGAAATCTATAGCGGCATAAAGATAAGTATACCAAGCTACTAAAAGCACTAAAAATGACTGTTTGTACCACTCTCGCCCTCTTTCCTACCGTTTCCGCAATGAAAGCGAATTGTTTAACACCTCTAAGGACTGCTGTTACTAATCGGTTAAAACGGGCACGCCATCTGTTTTAAGCTGCTCGTGGCCCTTTAATCTGGACAGAAAGAATGAAGAGAGATTTTAATATAGATTCTGTCTAAATAACGATTAGTAACCAACATGCTGTTTACTTACTGGCTTAGAAGCCGCCGAAGTTGTAACTTTGCGGCAAACTTGGAAACTTCGTGTAAAAACGGGCCTTTCCGGGTCATTTCAAGCTCATTCCGGGCTACTTATCTTAGTTTTAACGCAATCAGGCGTATGAAATCTCTTAAGCGAATGACCGGCACTCTCCTCATGATGCTGTTGGTTAACCTTACTTTCCAGTCTCAGGCCCAGGCCGATGGGAGTAATCTGCTCTTTTACGGCTTGGCGGCCGTAGCCCTTCTCATCTTTTTCTTCATCGTGATCAGTGTGGCCGATAACTTCATGGTTATCGAATCCAACGAATCCGGAATTAATGGAGATAAGGCTAATATGGGGCTCTACCCAAGTCTTAGCGAAATCTTCAGTAAGAAGACGCCCGCTTACCTTGAAGGGGAGCATACTTACAAATTGAGCAAGGGCTATGACATCCCGCTGGAAGGTAAAGCCTCAAACCAAGTAGATGATGCTACTTCTGCAACTCGGTTTGCGGTAATGCCGCCAGATTTTATTGGCCTTATGCCCATCCCCAAAGTGGTGGTAGAAATAGGTGACTCGGTAAAGGCCGGTGATGTCATCTATTTTGATAAGAAAAAAGACCGCATCAAATTCGTAGCTCCCGTTAGTGGCGAGGTCATCGAATTAAACCGTGGGCTACAGCGCTCTATCGCCAGTATCGTTATTCTTGCGGACAAGGACCAGGTAAGCCGGTCTTACACTGTACCTGCTGAAAGCGCTTCGCGTGAAGAGCTCGTTGAGTTCCTTCTAGGTAGTGGTGCTTGGGCAGGTATTCGCCAGCGTCCTTATAATGTCGTCGCTGACCCCGATGTCACCCCACGTGATATTTTCATCTCTACCTTTAATACGGCTCCTCTTGCTGTTGACAGTAAGCTGCAGATCGCTGGCCGCGAAGATGTATTCCAGGCAGGTATTGATGTGCTGAGTCGCCTCACCCCTGGCCTTGTTTACCTTGGCCTCGACGGTCGCGAAAAGGGTAAAACAGCCTTCTCCGCGGTCAACGGAGCTGAGAAGCGTTACTTCATCGGCGCTCATCCCGTCGGTAACGTTGGTGTTCAGATGCACCACATCCACCCCGTCGGAGCAGGTGAAAACACCGTTTGGACGCTTGACGTTAACGCTGTTCTCCTGATCGGCGAAATCTTCAAAAACGGCCGCTACAACGCTGAGCGCGTTGTCGCACTTGCCGGCGCTCCCCTCACTGCTCCCCGCCACGTCCGCACCCACGCCGGTGCCAACCTGGGCGAACTGCTTAAAGGGAATGACCTTGACAATGTTCGCGTAATCAGCGGAGATGTACTTACTGGTGATGCCGTTGGAACCGATGGCTACCTTGGTTTCTTCGACGATCAGATCACCGCAATTGCAGAAGGTAATGAAGCCGAAATTTTCGGTTGGCTACTGCCACTTAAGCCTCGTGCTTCTGTTTCGGCAACCATTCCTACTTTTGGAGAGGTGGAAGCAACCACCAATACCCACGGTGAGAAACGTGCCTTTGTGGTCAACAATGTCTACGAAACCGTTATGCCGATGGACGTTTATACCCAGCAGCTGATGAAATCCATCATGGTGCAGGACTTCGAGGCAATGGAAGGACTTGGCATCTACGAACTGGTAGAAGAAGATGTCGCCCTTGCGGAATTCACTTGTGTTTCCAAGCAGCCGCTGCAGAACATCCTGCGTGGAGGCCTAACCACCATGCTCGAACAGGGATAATTCTTAAAGAACAATCGACGCCCACTTTCAGCGGCGCGTCTCCAGCTAGAATAGCAATATGAAAGCATTACACGATTTCGTCAAAAAGTTTGAGCCAGCCAAGGAAAACAAGATGGCTCATACCGTATTTGACGGTTTTTACACCTTCTTGTTCCAACCCGATACCGTAACTACTGGCGGTACGCACATTAAGGATGGTATGGACCTCAAACGCCTCATGGTGAATGTGGTACTCGCCCTTCAGGTGCTCTACGTCTTCGGTACCTGGAACATTGGCCACCAGCACTTCCTGGCGCTGGGTGAGCACACGGGACTATTGGAAGGATTCCACCTCAAGGTTGTCTATGGCCTGATTCAGATCCTCCCCATCTTTGTCGTTACCCACGTGGTCGGCCTCGGTATTGAGTTCTTCTATGCAGGCCGGAAAGGCCACGCCATTGAAGAAGGATTTCTGGTCTCTGGCGCGCTTATCCCGCTCATCATGCCACCGGATATCCCCCTGCTTTGGTTGGCGGTTTCCATCGCTTTTGCCGTTATCCTTGGTAAGGAAGCCTTTGGTGGTACCGGCATGAACATCTGGAACGTTGCCCTGCTTGCGCGCGTTTTCATCTTCTTCGCCTATCCAACTACCATCTCCGGAGATGAGGTTTGGGTGAGCGGTATTGAAAAAATCGGTACGGAATACTTCGCTGCCAGCTATAACTGGGCGCACGGGATGTTCGATTGGATCTTCAGCGGTGTTGGCCTAAGCCAATTTGGCGCAGGTGGCCAAGCAGTTGTTGATGGATGGACGGGCGCAACGCCCCTCGGCATCGCAGCCAAAGAAGGCTGGGAAGGCGTTACCGCAGTCTACTCAACCGACGCTATGTTCTTCGGTGGCATCCCCGGATCCATCGGCGAAATGAGCGTTCCTCTGATCATCTTTGGTATGGTCTTCCTCATCGTAACCAAGATTGCTGATTACCGCGTCATCTTCGGTGGCCTCATTGGCTTCGTTGTTTGTGCACTGCTGATGAACGCCATTGCTCCACCAGCGGAAGCAATTACGGCTGACACGCCCGGTGTTTTCAAATTCATGGCCATCCCGTGGTACTACCAAATGATCATGGGCAGCTTCCTGTTCGCGATTACCTTCATGGCAACCGATCCGGTTTCCAGCGCAGATACGCCAACTGGTAAGTGGATTTATGGTTTCCTGATCGCCTTCCTCGGCCTCATCATCCGCGTGATAAACCCGGCTTACCCGGAAGGTTGGATGCTGTCTATCCTGCTGATGAACACTTTCGCGCCGCTCATTGACCACTACGTATACGAAGCCAACATGAAGCGCCGCGCCAAGCGGACTTCGCTCATGGCGGAGCAGCGCAACGAGCTGATCACTAAGCGAAGTGGAGCAACCCACACTTTTGACGAAGCATCCGCCGCCAGCTTGTCTGGTGCGGCAAACGAACGGAACGCTTAAACGAAAGCTACCGTATATATTAATTCCCGACATTTCTATTTGGGCGCTCAACGCAGGTGCAAAGTAATGGTTTAAGGAGCAAAGGGTGAAAGGACCTTTTCTCCTTGCTCCTTAAACCTTTACCCTGCACCAGCGGCCCCGCCCAGCTAAAGAGATTTTAAAGAATAACCATGAGTACATCTTACATCTACACGTTCGCCCTGATTATGACGGTGCTGGTAGCACTGTTGCTGGCTGGTTCTAAAGTTGTGCTTGGCCCCATCGCTGAGGTCAACGAAGACATCTTTAATAAGCGTCAGATCCTGGAAGCCGTCTCCGGCCCGTTAGAAGAGGCTGGTAAATCCGTCGCAACCCTTTCCGACCAGGAAGTACTCGACATCTTCGACCAGCAGGTAGAACAGGCCGTAGTTATGGCCGACGGTACCCCGATGGAAGACATGAAAGCCATTGAGATAGACATGGCCCAGGAGCGCAAAAAAGACGAAAGCGAGCGTATGTACCCCGTTTACGAGGTCGCACTCGACGGTACCAAATACTTCATCTTTAGCGTTCGCGGCAGCGGACTCTGGGATGCCATCTGGGGCAACATCGCCCTCGAGGAAGACATGAACACCGTTGCGGGTGTTTCCTTTGATCACGCCGGTGAGACCCCCGGTCTTGGTGCTGAAATTAAGGACAACGGGAAATGGAAGAGCCAGTTCGCCGGCAAGAAAATTTACGACGGTAACGAGTACGTTTCCGTATACGTCCGTAAGGGCGGTGCTATTGATATGGAGCACGAAGTGGACGGCCTCAGCGGCGCCACCGTTACCGCCGACGGCGTGACGGAGATGCTGTACAGTGGCCTGAAAGCCTACCTCCCCTACATGAAGGAAGCCGGTACCGGCGCCACCAGCATGAACCTCAAATAAAAAATTACCCGGAAAACTTCGGTTCTCCGCCTGATAAATATCCACCAACATGGCTACAGCCACCGAGACAAAAGCCCCCAAGAAAGAACCGCTGTTCGGCAAACACGAGAGAACGCTTCTCACGGATCCGCTGCTGGACAACAACCCGATTACCATCCAGGTACTTGGTGTATGTTCCGCACTCGCCGTTACTTCCCTCGTTTACCCATCTTTAGTGATGGCCGTTGCGGTAGTATTTGTATGTGCGTTCTCCAGTCTGGTGACTTCATTGCTTCGCAATGCAATCCCAAAGGCTGTCCGCCTTATCGTTCAGCTCGTGATCATCGCTACGCTCGTAACGCTTGTAAACGAAGCCCTGAAAGCAATCAATTACCCGGTCTATAAGCAACTCTCCGTCTACATCGGCCTCATCATCACGAACTGTATCGTGATGGGCCGCCTGGAAGCTTTCGCAATGGCCAACAAACCCTGGCGCTCCTTTATCGATGGTATCGGTAACGGCCTTGGCTACGGTCTGATTCTCGTGGTGGTTGGTGCCATCCGGGAAATTTTCGGTAAGGGTACGCTCTTCGCTGGCTCCGGCATTGCGATGCGCTTCATCGGCCCCGGCCCGGAATACATGATTGATACGGCTACGGCTGGTCAGTGGGGCAGCAACTGGTTCGGTTGGTACGCCAACAACAACCTGATGGTGATGTCCGTCGCGGCCATGTTCGTGATCGCTGTACTCATCTGGTGGCAACGCTCTCGTAACCCGAAACTTGTTGATATCAGCTAGTAATATAGTACGGTAGTATTGTAGTAGTGTAGTGCCCACCACACACTGCCACATCTGCCATATAAGACCATATTACTACAACACTACACTACTACAATACTATCCAAATGGGTGATTTCGTAAATATTTTCATCAGGTCAGCTTTCATCGAAAACATGATTCTGGCTTACTTCCTGGGCATGTGTTCCTTCCTGGCCGTGTCTAAGTCGCTGTCTACTGCCTTTGGCCTTGGCCTCGCGGTAATCTTCGTACTGGGCATCACGATGCCGATCAACTGGCTCATCAACGAATTTTTGCTGGTAAACTTTGAACTGGAGTTCCTCCGCTTCATCGTTTTCATCGCCGTAATTGCCTCCACCGTACAGCTGGTGGAAATGGTAGTGGAGAAGTACAGTCCCGGGCTTTATGCGGCCTTGGGTATCTTCCTTCCGCTCATTACCGTAAACTGTGCCATCCTTGGTGGCAGCCTTTTCATGGTAAGCCGTGAGTACAACCTGACCGAGTCCATCGCCTTCGGCCTTGGCGGCGGTTTTGGTTGGTTCCTGGCCATCATTGCCATCGCTGCCATTCGGGAGCGTATCCGTTATTCCAACGTGCCACCGGCAATGCGTGGCCTTGGTATGGCCTTCCTGCTTACGGGCCTTATGGGCCTGGCCTTCCTCTCACTTTCTGGTATCGACCCGGCGGTGTTTGGCGGTTGGAACCCGACTAAGTAAGGGCTGAAGGGTAAAAGGAGAACCCCTCTTTCTTCCCTTATTCCTTTAATTTGACACAAATCACTGAACCGAAAGAACCTAGTTTTTCTTTCTTCAGTACAACTTAATAAACTGACGATTCCCTTTTGGCATCGTCCGATCTATAAAAACCGAATAAGATGACTACGATTCTTTACGCGGTCTTAGTTTTTTCCGCAGTGGTGCTGGCCCTGATCACGATGCTGATCGTTGCCCGCAAGAAGCTTGTGCCCCAGGGAGAGGTTAAACTCGTCGTTAACGGTGATACCGAAAACCCACTGATGGTACAGCCAGGCAGTAACCTGCTCAACGTACTATCCGACAAGAACATCTTCCTACCCTCCGCTTGTGGCGGCGGTGGAACCTGTGCTATGTGTGAGTGCCACATCACCGCTGGTGGTGGAGACGTACTTCCCACGGAGCTGAACCACCTTACCCGCCGGGAAGTAGCCGAGCACAAGCGTCTTGCTTGTCAGGTGAAAGTGCGTCAGGATATGGACATCCAGATTCCGGATGAGATCTTCGGTATTAAGAAGTTCGAGTGTACGGTGAAATCGAACTACAACGTGGCATCCTTCATCAAGGAGTTCGTTGTAGAATTACCGAAGGGTGAAGAGATGGACTTCGAGTCCGGAGGCTACATCCAGATCGATGTACCGGAGGTAACCGTCGATTTTAAGAACATGGATATTACCGGACACCCAGAACACCACGGAGATGACCCGAATAAGTTTCAGAGCGAGTGGGACAACTTCAAGCTGTGGGACCTTAAGATGGTGAACGACGAAGAGCAGTTCCGCGCCTATTCTATGGCCAACCACCCGGCCGAGGGCGATATCATCATGCTCAATATCCGTATCGCTACGCCCCCGTTTGACCGCAAGAAAGGCGGCTGGATGGACGTCAACCCCGGTGTTTGTTCTAGCTACGTCTTCGATCAGAAGCCCGGCGATAAAGTAACCATCTCCGGCCCTTACGGTGAGTTCTTCATCAAGCCCACCCAAAAGGAAATGGTCTACATCGGCGGTGGTGCCGGTATGGCACCGCTACGGAGCCACCTCTTCCATCTCTTCCACACGCTAAAAACTACCGACCGGAAGGTTTCTTACTGGTACGGTGGCCGGACGAAGCGCGAGTTGTTCTACATTGAGCAGTTCCGTGAGATCGAAAAGGAATTCCCCAACTTCAAGTTCTACGTCGCCCTGGATAACCCCCAGGAAGAGGACAACTGGAAAGTGAAGGAAGACATCGATGCGCCAGGAGACGGTTTCAAAGGCTACATCATGAACGTAGCGATGGAAGAATACCTGACCAAGCACCCCGAGCCGGAAGAAATCGAGTACTACTTCTGTGGCCCTCCGATGATGAACCAGTCCGTCATCAGAGGTCTTGCCGACCTCGGTGTTCCGGAAGAAAACATCGCTTTTGATGACTTCGGTGGGTAAATTACCATTTCAGGCTGAAGCCTGCCGAAACGGGAAGCCCCGGTTGCATGTATTGCGGCCGGGGCTTTTTTATTCCTGGTCGAGCCCTTCCAGGGCTAGTTACATACTCGCCCTGGAAGGGCTCGACCAGTGGGGCTAAAACCCAACCAACTCCTCCAGCCCAATCCGCCCTTCATAAATGGCCTTCCCAACAATTACGCCGAAGCAGTCCAGTTTGGCGAGAGCTTCCAGGTCGGAGAGGTCGGCAACACCGCCGCTGGCGATGAGGTGAACATCGGGCTGCTCCTTGCGGATGCGGGCGTAGAGCTCGCGGGCGGTGCCCTGTAGGAGACCGTCTTTGCTGACGTCAGTACAGATGGTGTAGCGGACGCCCTGCTCAACGTATTCGCGGAGAAACTCGAACAGCTCCCGATCGCTGGCTTCTTCCCAGCCGGAAACGGCGATCTTGTCGCCGCGTACATCGGTACCAAGGATGATCTTTTCTGGACCGAAGCGCTCAATCCAACCGAGGAACACTTCCGGCTTTTTTACCGCGATGGTGCCGCCAGTGACCTGGGCTGCGCCAGACTCGAAGGCAATCCGAAGGTCGTCGTCGGATTTCATGCCGCCGCCCCAGTCTACGTGTAGGTTAGTACCTCCGGCGATTTTTTCCAGGACTTTGTGGTTTACGATGCCGCCGCCGCGGGCACCGTCGAGATCTACCACATGGAGACGCTTGAGGCCAGCGGCCTCAAACTCGCGGGCAACGGCCAGGGGGTCTTCGTTGTAGATGGTTTTGCGGTCGTAGTCGCCCTGGGTAAGGCGGACACATTTACCGTCGATTAGGTCTATTGCGGGGATGATGTGCACAAAGGTAGATTGATAGATTAGTAGTAGGTAGATTAATAGAGCTAAGGCCCGCCTCGGCTGACAAGTCGTCCGCCAGTTGGCGCGAAGGTACTATAGACAAAAACGTAATCATAGGTCGATGTTTGTCTTTCTATCCTTGCTACATAATACTGGATATTTTTGGCTCCCTCTCCGTCGAGCCTTAGGCGAGACGTGTGGGAGAGGGAGGGGGGAGAGGCAGAAAATCAAAAAATATCCAGTAGTTTGCCTTGCTCTTTAAAC
>CAYPIM010000029.1:0-39790 GCA_964410795.1 uncultured Lewinella sp.
AAGATACGAATCGCTACATCGTTACCTGAAAAAGTCAGCTTGACAGACCACTAGACGAAAAGACTAAAATCTACTATTACCATAATGGAATGGTGAAAAAAATAGAACATTATAAATCCTATAGCAATCAAGATGGGTATGAAACGGTGTCATTTTCTGATATAAAGATTAAGGGTAAAATAAAAATTGATTCTAAAATTGCGAGAATGATCAACGAGCAAATAAATATTGAATAAAACTACAGCTAATCGAGTAGGGTAAGAAGCAGCACCCGGGAGTATCGCACAAAGTGTGTCAATAGGTATTCCTAAGATTTAAGCGTTAAAGAAAAGAGTTAGGGCTAGTCCCTCTTTGTTCCTTAAAGATCGAGGCGGAGTCGTTCATCGTAGATTATCGCTAGCGGGAGAAGGCGAAGTTAGAACAGTGCAGGGCTGATTACAATACTTACAACTGACGATCAGCAACACTACCCTTGGTGCATGCGAAGTTGAAAAGCAGGCCCCTGGGAAGGAACTGGTTTTGTTTCAAGCTCCCTTACGAGCGAGGGGCTAAACGGTGCCCTATCGGGCACACGTTTAACCCCTCGCTTAAAAAACTGACCCTTACAGGGCCATCAAGCATTGTCGCTTAGTGCGTTAGTGCCCTGTATAGGGTACGTCATTTAGCGATGGGTTGAGCGAAAGCCGAAGGCTGAGGTCAGCCCATCGCGAATTAGATGGGTTGAGCGCTATCAATAATTTGGTTGCACACACACATATATTTGACGAGGCTGCTTCTGTTGATAAAAAAGTACCTTGCGCCCTAGCCTGTGCGCTGAACGTGGGCTTACTTACTGTAAATCAAATACAAATTCAATATGCGCTTTGGCAAGTCTTTACTTCTACCTACCTACCTGTTATGTGTTTTGTCTTTTCTTCTGTTCTCAGGTTGTGTTCAACAAGAAAATACTAAAGCTGTAGAAAACGAAACAGCAAGTCCTGTAAATCCTGAAGATTGGCCGAGCATCAAAGCGATACCGCTAGACCCAGCAATAGAAGCGCAGATAGATGAAATATTGCCAAAACTAACGCTGGAACAAAAGGTAGGCCAGGTTATCCAGGCCGACAATGGATCTATCACGCCAGAAGAGGTTAAAGAATACCGCTTAGGCTCAGTACTCAGTGGAGGGAACTCTGCGCCCGGGCCATTGCCTTATGCAGACACCAAAGCGTGGCTGGAAATGGCGGACAAATACTACAACGCCTCGATTGATGAAGAAGGGGTTGAGGTGGCGATACCGTGTATATGGGGAATCGATGCGGTACATGGCCACGCTAACCTGAAGGGGGCTATTGTCTTCCCGCATAACATCGGCCTGGGAGCGATGAATAACCCTGATCTAATTGAGCAAATTGCCTCCGTGACCGCCCTCGAACTCACGGTGTCTGGTCATGACTGGACCTTCGCCCCAACATTAGCTGTACCGCAAGATTTACGCTGGGGTAGGAGTTATGAAGGCTTCTCCGAAGATGGAGCGCTTGTAAAGTCGTACGGAAGTCGAATTGTGCATGGCTTGCAAGGTCGTGTCGGTGAAGAAGGCTTTATGGGAGATGGCCGTGTTATATCTAGCGCTAAGCACTTTCTCGCCGATGGCGCAACTGAAAAAGGCGTCGATCAGGGGGATGCGCTTATCAGTGAAGAAGATCTACGAAACGTGCACGCGTCAGGTTACTACAGTGCTATTCCCGCAGGTGTCCAAACAGTAATGGCTTCTTTCTCTAGCTGGCAAGGGAGAAAACTTCACGGTGATAAAGAAATATTGACCGATGTCTTAAAAGGACAACTTGGTTTCAATGGCTTCGTGGTCGGTGATTGGAACGGTCATGGTCAGGTTCCCGGCTGTACTAATACTGATTGCCCGCAGTCCTTGAATGCCGGTCTTGACATGTACATGGCTCCTGATAGCTGGAAAGGCCTGTACAAGAGTACACTGAAGCACGTGAAGAGTGGGGTGATTCCCATGACCCGCTTGGACGATGCCGTACGTCGTATCCTCCGAGTGAAAATTGCCTCTGGCATATTCACCAAAGGCGCGCCGAGTACCCGTAAAAATGCAGGTGATGAAAGCCTTTTGGCGTCTCCTGCTAGCAGAGCTATCGCAAGACAGGCAGTTCGTGAGTCAATGGTTTTACTCAAAAATAATGACGGTGTTTTACCAATAGATGCTTCGAAAACAGTTATGGTTGTGGGCGATGGCGCGGAAAGCGTTTCCAAGGCATGTGGTGGCTGGACACTTTCATGGCAAGGCACGGGGCATACCAACGATGAGTTCCCGAATAGTGAGTCTATACTAGCTGGCATCAGAGAAGCCGTTGATGCTGCTGGTGGAAAAGTAATCTATTCCGCTAACGCAGATGCTACCGTAACGCCCGATGTTGTGATCGCTATCTACGGCGAAGATCCCTACGCAGAGTTTCAAGGCGATCGTGAAAATCTTGACTTTGTGCCAAATGGTTTTGATGTTGATAAATTGGCGGAGTTTCAGCGTAAAGAAATTCCGGTTGTATCGGTTTTCTTGTCGGGCCGTCCGCTATGGAGCAACCCAGAAATAAACAAGTCGGATGCATTTGTAGCTGCGTGGTTGCCGGGTAGCGAAGGTGGAGGCATTTCTGACCTGTTGTTTCAAAGAGATCCTTCTTTTGACTTTACCGGTCGTCTTTCTTTCTCCTGGCCTGCAAGTGCCGTAGTTACAGAAGGTGCCGAACCATTGTTTAAGCTTGGGTATGGCCTAACTTATAATAGTGAGACTGCGATTGATCAACTTTCCGAAAACTCTGGCTTAGAGAATAGTCGTATAGCGTCTACCGGAGAGTTTTTCAGTAAAGGCGCGCCTGTCGCTCCCTGGGGACTTTGGTTGAGTTCGGGAGATTTGATCAAGCAAATCGCTAGCTTCCCAACGTCTGTCGGTGGTTTAATTATTAGCAAAACGGATCACGAGGCACAAGAAGATGCTTTGAGAATAAAATGGACTAAGTCAGACAATGACCAAATGAGGGTAAGTGTGGCTTCGCCAAGCGACATGTCGCGCCAAACAAATGGCGCAATGGAGCTTACTTTCTCCGCGAAATCATTTAAAGCCGAAGGCGCAGTTGCCCAAATTGGCATGTGCGCGGAAGGAGGGGCTTGTGACCAAACCCTGGACATCAATATTTCTGCTAATGACTGGAAAGAATATCGGATAAGCCTGAGTTGCTTCTTGAGCCTTGGTGTTGATATGACCAAAATCAGCTCAGCATTAATGATGACTGCTGGAGAAGGCGTAGATATTGGCCTAAGCAACATTCGCTTAGAATCGGACATAGACGCTAAGCCTGGATGTGACGGGAATTAGACCATTGGTATTGAGGGACTTATTACCAGGGTGATTTCTTTGATGGCTAGTATGATTGAAGGGGCGGGGCCGCAGGTGCAAGGAAGAGTTTTTTGGACTCTTGCACCTGCGGAAAGAAATGGAGATGATTGAAGAGCTTAATTTATTAACCTTTTGTACGCAATCCAAAGCCTACTTGATCTTCGTAAGTACGTCCCCGAACGTTTTACAACCAGAAGAAAACAAAAATGATGAAAACTTTCTTTTTACTGCTTTTAGCGGTATCCCTAGGCACCAATGTCTCCTTTAATCAAAGCATTTCCAACTTTAAGCCAACGTTCAAAAAATCAAAGAAAACAACTCATAAGATCCCTAAAGGACAGAAGTACACCTTTGGGTATTTAGAGGTTTTGGAGAACAGAAATAACCCAGACAGTAAAACGATTGAAATTCCTGTTTATATTTTTAAAAGTAGAAGTGAAAACCCTAAGCCTGATCCTATAATCTATACTGTTGGTGGCCCTGGTTCAACAACCATGCCCTCCGCGCAATACATGGAGTACTACAAATATCTGGATGACAGAGATTTTATACTAGTTGAGCAGCGAGGTAACTATTATGCTAAACCACATCTGGATTGTCCTGAGTGGTCAAAGGCCGTGTTTCAATCCAATCTTCCTTCGTTCAATGACAAAGAGAGCGATAAAATTCTTGAAGAAGCTGCTAAATCATGCAGAGAAAGGTTGACAAACAAAGGTGTTGATTTGAATGGGTACAATACAAATGAAATTGCTGCTGATATCAATGACTTAGTAAGTGTGCTGAACATTCAAGCGTACAATCTGCTCGCTATTTCGTACAGCACTAAAATTGCCCAGGTTTTACTCAGGGATTATCCCAACGGAATAAGAAGTGTTGTTATGGACTCACCTCTGCCATTAGAGGTAAGTTATGATGAGGAGAGTTGTGGAAATCTCTTGCAAACATTGGGGAAGCTGCTGGCTGATTGTGAGCTGGACGAAGCTTGTCGTAAGGCTTACCCAAATTTGAAACAACGTTTTTTCGAATAACTAACTGATAAAACAATTAATCCGTTAGTTGTGGAGGTCGTTAATCCTTCAAGCGACAAGCTAGAAACTTTTTACCTGAAAGGAGAAGACCTGATCAGCGTATTCACTACTGCTTATACAAGTGATGTTATTGATGTTCCGTTTGAAATAAATAAGTTGTTGAACGACGATTTAAGTTCCGTTAAAGAAAAATTGTCTACGCTCTTCAATGAGCCAGGCAATGGTGCAGGTATTGGGATGAGACTTTCTGTTTGGTGCGCTGAAGAATATCCGTTCAATTCGCCGGAAGTTATTAAACGCGAAACTTCCAAATATCCAGAAATTAGTGGCTTGTCACCTACAACGTATGAGACAAACATTTGTGATGCTTGGGGGGTGAGCAAGGTGTCGGTTATTGAAAACAAACCAATCAATAGCAGTACACCTGTATTGCTGATTAGTGGAGAATATGATGAGATAACACCATCGAAATGGGCAAACGAAATGAATGAAAATTTGTCACAAAGCTTCCATTTGGTATTCAGAGGCTGGAAACATACGCCAACAACAAATTGGGGCAATCAGTGCGCTATGACCGCCGCAAACAATTTCTTCAACAATCCAAAATTAAAGCCAACCCCTGACTGTTTAGAAGGAATTAAGGCGCCAAAATTCAGGACTGAATAGAGAAGCAAATCGATTGTAACCTTCCTTAAACCTCTGTAAGGAGCACTTTGCATAGCTTTGGAACGGCTTGTGGCGAGCAGCCAGGTCAAGACCGGAATTTTAGTGTACTTTGTGAATGATTATAAAGGCGCTTAGCTTGTTGGCAGATGTTGAACAGAGCACTATATCTTGGTGTTGACTTATACTTAAGGAAGCTCTTGTTCCGCATCATTCGGGGAACAAAAAGTTTACCAGCTATAAAAGGAGCCACTGAAAAGGGTTGAGGCCGAACAGCATTTTTACAAACACAAAAATGGATTAACATGAGAATTTTTCTACTGCTTTTTATCTTATTGGGAACGTCTACTGTTTTTACGAGCTGCAACAACGACGACGAGGAAAATCTGGCTGCTGAAATAGCTGGAGAATACCTTGGGGCTTATGGGAGCAACACCTCTCTTGAAATAAATCCATATGGAATTACAGTCACCAGAATTAACAATGACAATGTTTCCATAAGACCTACAGCTGGAAACGAGTTTGAAGAGATCGAAATTGAACTTGAAAGGTCCAACAGCACGACTATAGTATCTCCAACTAGTAACAATCAGCAACTTGATAAGTCTGTAATTTTCACTACTGGTATTCCTGTTGCAATGACCTTGTCTATTGATCCAACAGGAGATGCTCATACTTTTGTTGGAGAAAAACAATAAGGAAGGGAAAAATAGATAGCATCACACTACGAGACATTTCGTTACGCGGCTTCTTGGAGGTTGCCCCCTCTCCGCTTAGGTGAGCGCTAAGTACTGTGCAGCACACCTTGGAGGTGAGGCGGGAAGAGAGGCCGAAAATCAAAATGTCCAGTAGTTTGGTGGGCTTCTATTAAGATAGCAGCTTCACCTTCCCGCTGTCCCAAGGACAGGACCTCCTTACTTTGATATACCGCCAAAATTTCGATCGTGGCTTTAAGACTGATAAAATTCTTCATTTGTACGATAGTTTGTCTTAGTGTTTTCGGACAAACAGCGCCTGAAAATTTTAAGAACCCAATTTTGCCCGGCTTTTATCCAGACCCTTCCGTATGTCGAGTTGGAGATACTTACTACATGGTCAACTCAAGCTTTGAATGGTTCCCTGGTTTGCCCATCCATGAGAGTAAAGATTTGGTGAACTGGAAACAAATTGGCCATGGTTTATCGCGGCCAACTCAAATCGAATACGCTGACGGCTTAGGTAATTCCCGGGGAATATTTGCTCCAACCATTCGCCACCGTAATGGAAAGTTTTACATCATCTGTACGATGATTGGAGGCGAAGGGAATTTTATTATTACGGCAGAAGACCCTGCCGGGCCCTGGTCAGACCCCTTGTGGATTGAAGATGCTCCCGGAATAGATCCTTCACTTTTTTGGGACGAGAATGGGAAATGCTATTATACAGGAGCAGGCATTGTTGATGGCTCAAGTAAAGAATGGCCAGGGAAAAATGGGGTTTGGATGCAGGAAATCGACCCAGACACAGGAGAACTGACAGGAGAGAAAAAGCAACTTACTTACGGGCATGCCTCCAATGCGCGCTGGGCCGAAGGCCCGCATTTGTACAAGGTTGATGATGAATATTTATTGCTGATCGGAGAAGGAGGCACTGGCGAATTTCATGCAGTTACCGTGTTTAACAGCAAAAGCCTTTGGGGGCCGTATGTTCCTAATCATGCCAATCCCGTTTTAACGCATCGCCATTTGGGAACATCGTACCCTATCAGTCAAACGGGGCATGCTGATCTGGTGCAAACGCAAAATGGAGATTGGTGGAGTGTAATGCTTGCCAAACGGAAAGTAGATGGATACATCACCCTTGCCCGCGAAACCTTTTTAGCCAAAGTGAAAATGACCAAGCAAGAGTCTGGCGTAACTCCAATTTTTAACCCGGGCAAAGGTCTACTACAGTTTGAACAAAAGCGTCCAGATTTGTCGTGGACTCCCGTATCCGAAGCTCCCGTACTTGAAGAATTTAATAATGACCTCGGACTCGATTGGAATTCTTTAAGGACCCCTAAAACGAAGTGGCACGCAGTTCGAAATGGCTTTTTAGGATTAAAACTGCGCCCTCAAACGGTTGAAGAATTAAACAATCCATCATTTATAGCGAGGCGAACCAAACATCATAGCTATAAAGCTGCCGCTAAAGTCAATTTTAAAACCAGGAAGGAAAACGAGAAATCGGGACTGGTTATTTACCGTAGAAATGGAAACAGCTTCCAATTGCTAAAGCAAAAAGGCGAATTGGTCTTAATCAAGGTCTTTCAAAAAGGCAATGTCGGCCCTATTTCTCCAACAGAAGTAGCCAGCGTTCCCTTTAAAGGTAATTCCGTTGTCTTTCAAGTAAAGGTAGAAGGGATTAAGGCACAATTTAGTTACGGCAACTCCTTGGATGCTTTAAAGCCAATCGGCGAAGCCCAGGATTATTCCATACTCTCCGACGAAATCGCACAGAGATTTAACGGCGTTTACATCGGAATGTATGCGACCTCTTCCGGTAAGGAAAGTAAAAGCATTGCAAAATTTGATTGGTTTTTATATGATGGAGAATAAAGGATACTTCACTTTTCTTTAAGCAGGTATCGCGTTACTTTGTGTATGCGATTCTTCTTGTTTGCTATCATAAAAAGAAAATGAAAAATAATAAGCCTCTACCATTTAAGATTCAAAAATCAGAAAACCATGCTCTATTAGTGCAAGTGGATGAAATGCCGTTTTTCTACGATCAATTGCACTATCATCCTGAATTTCAGATCACAGCAATTGTCAAAGGTGAAGGTATTTTTTACGCGGGGAATAATATGTCTGCCTTTGAGGTGAAAGACATTTTCATTATAGGAGCGAATGTCCCGCATTTATTGAAATGTTCTAAGGTGTACCATTCGGACAATTCCCCGGGCGTGAAAGGGGTATCTTTATTCTTCGATGAGTTCTCTTTCGGTAAAAAGTTTTTTGAAATTGGAGAAATGGAAGGCTTGAATTCTTTATTGAAGGATTCTAATCGGGTAATAAAAGTAAATGGTCCCCTAAACGATGCTATTTTCGACAGAATAGTCTCTACCCCGAAACTGGAAAACGAACAATTAGTCATTACTTTTCTAGAAATATTATCGCTACTCCGGCAATCGGAAAAGAAATTCCTTAATACCGAACAGTACAATCTTATTTTAAATAATAATGAAGGAGGAAGATTGAACGAAGTGTTGGATTATACCTTCCAGTATTTTAAACAAGAGATTAAGATCGAGCAAATTGCTAAAATCGCACTCTTGAGTCGTTCTCAATTTAGCTATTTCTTTAAGCTGCATACGGGTAAAACCTACATTCAGTTTGTAAACGAATTGCGTATTGAAAATGCTTGTATTCTATTGAAAAACGAACAATATTCCATTGAGCAAATTTGCTATGAGGTGGGCTTTCAAAACTTGTCGAACTTCGCTCGACAGTTTAAAAAAATGAAAGGTCTAACAGCATCTAAATATCGAAAATCATGGTCAGAACGGTAGCCTTGAGGTATTTTATTGAATGAATGTAAATTAGAGCCAGGTCAACTAACGTTGCTAATTCCTAAGTTAGAACCGATCAAGGCGAAAAGAGTCAATTGGTAGCGTTGGCTTTTGTTCGGTAATAATTTCACTTAATAATTTACCGGTCACCGCGCCCAAGCTTAAGCCCATCATGCCGTGCCCTGTTCCGACAAAAAGATTGGTCAGGTCTTTATACTGGCCAATATACGGAATGCCATCTGGGGTGCAAGGCCGGTAACCTCTCCAGATTTCCGTTTTACTATTGAAGGGAATGTCCAAATTTTTGTAATACTTTGGTACACTTTCGATTATGCCTTCCACTCGTTTTTGGTTGATTTTTTTGGATAGGCCACTTAGCTCCAATGTTCCACCGATTCGCAAATCATTACCCATTGGAGTTAATGCTACTTTGGCCTCTGATAAGATTGTTGGAATGCGAGGACGTGAACTTGGCTTTTTCAGCGTAATACTGTAGCCTTTTCCGTCTTGTAAATGGATTTTGAGCCCCAATTTCTTTAATAGTAGCCCTGTCCAAGAGCCTGATGATAAGAGTACGTTTTCAGTAGGGATAGCCTCGTTTTTGCTGGTTATTAAAGCATCAATCTTTGAGCAACTAGTTTTGAAATCTATAATAGAGGTGTTGGGCAAAAAAGTAACACCTGCTTGTTTTAGTTTAGCGGCGAGTTGTATCATCAATTTATTAGGATAAAGATGTGCATCACCAGGGAAATAAATACCACCTAAGACATCTAAATCCATTTCAGGCTCTAATGCCTTTAAGCCAGTTTTGTCAAAAATTTTGGCTTTTACACCTAGTTTATTGGCTTTTATAGCGAGCTTTTCTTCCTCTATAGCTTGCTTTTTTGTTTTGTATAGCATTAATAACCCTCTTTCCTCAAAGCCAAAATTAAAACCTTCTTCTTTTGCCATTGATTTATATAGCCACTTGCTTTTTTCGTTCAGTTCATACAAAACAGGAATAGACTGTGCGACTTGTCTAGCATTTGAGGAGCGGGAAAAATGCCATAACCATTGCATCAGGTCAACATTCAAGCGCGGCTTAATATAAAAGGGGCTCTTACTGTTGAGCATCCATTTAAGACCTTTTGAAATCACCCCAGGCGTTGCCATTGGAACAAAATGACTTGGAACTATCATTCCTGCATTGCCAAATGAAGTTCCATCAGATATATCATTTCGGTCAATGATTGTCACTTCGCAACCTGCTTTTTTTAAGTACCAGGCTGTGCATAAGCCCACGATACCAGCACCTACTATGTGTATTTTTGTTCTATTCATATCACTTGGAATCCAAACGCATAAGGGTCGTCCTCATCGTCCACAATAATATGGTTGTGCCCTGTAATTTTTGCCCAACCTTCAATGCTTGGAATAATTGCGTCAAAGCCAGCGACTTTAGTTGATTTTTCTACCCGGCCTATAAATTTAGACCCAATAAAACTCTCATGTACAAAACGATCACCCACCTTCAACTTCCCTTTACTAAACAACTGCGCCATACGTGCGGACGTGCCCGTTCCACAAGGAGAACGGTCAATAGCTTTATCTCCATAGAAGACTGCGTTTCTAGCATCGGTGTCTTTTGAGAGTGGTACGCCCGTCCATAATAAATGAGATAAGCCTTTTATGCTGGAAGAAATTGGATGTTGGAAATCATACAACTCATTCAATCGACTTCGCACAATTCTACTCCAGCTAATCAATTCTTCAGCTGTGTGATTTTGAATGCCCTCAAAATTAGCTTGTAGATCAACGATGGCATAAAAGTTCCCGCCGTAGGCCACGTCAACTTTCAACTCGCCTAATTCAGGGCAATCTACCGTTATGCCCTCTTTGTATAAAAACGACGGAATATTAGTCAAACGTACCGAAGTAATTTTATTACCTGCTCTTTGGTAGCTTACGCTCACCAAACCTGCAGGCGTCTCCAGTCGAAGTTGCCCCTCTTTCTTTGGCTGGACCAGCCCTTCTTCCAGCATAATCGTAACGGTTCCAATTGTGCCATGTCCGCACATTGGTAAACAGCCACTTGTCTCTATGAATAATATGGCCACGTCGTTTTGTGGGTCATTAGGCGGATACAAAATAGATCCTGACATCATATCATGGCCACGGGGCTCAAACATCAAGCTTTTTCTAATCCAGTCGTAGTCTTTTAAGAAGTGAAGGCGTTTTTCCATCATGTTTTCGCCTTTCAATGTTGGACCTCCTGCAGCCACTAAGCGAACAGGATTGCCACAAGTATGTGCATCTATACAAAAAAAGGTTTTTCTCATGCCTTTGCCTTTTCACCATTTACGGTCCGCCAAATAGACAAGGGGTTGCCTCTTTTTAATGCATCGGGTAAAAGCGAGTCAGGCATGTTTTGGAAAGCAGCAGGGCGCACAAAACGCTGGATTGCATCCAGCCCGACAGAGGTGAACATTGGATTGGAGGTAGAAGGGTAGGGGCCACCATGGTGCATTGCGTGACCTACTTCTACTCCTGTTGGAACATTGTTGAAAATTACTCTCCCAGCTCGATGGGTTAGTAATTTAACCAAATCTGATGCTTTTTCTAACTCCTCTGTTGTCGCCATAACCGTAGCCGTCAATTGCCCCTGTAGGTTGTCTGCTACTTCAATTACTTCTTTGTCATCATCGCAAAGAATCACTAAGGTGAATGGACCGAAGACTTCTTTTTGCAAATTCTTATTTTTTAAGAAGTGTTTTGCTCCAACAGCCGCAAGGGCAGGTTCACCCTTCCAAGCCTTACCTTCATTTTTGCTGTTGAATAAAACGGAGACTCCTTCTCTTTTGATGCAATGCTGCTTTTCATTATTATAAGCATCAAAAATGCCTTTGTTCAGCATAGTTGCTGATTGAAGTTTAGAAAATGCAGCTTCCAGTTTTTCTAAAAAAGTCGTTGAGGTTTTGCTCTTCTTAAAAACCAGAATACCAGGACTGGTACAGAACTGTCCTGCACCCAAATTAACTGAATTGGCAATCATTGTCGCTAAAGCCTCAGCATCCAAATTTAGTTTTTCTTGCATAAGAAAAACCGGATTGTTACTCCCCATTTCCGCATATACAGGTATAGGTTCCGGCCGGCTGTTTGCTGTTTTGAGCAAAGCCTTTCCTCCTCTGAAGGATCCTGTAAACCCAACTGCCCTGACCAAGTGGTGTTTGACCAGTTCTTGTCCTGTCTCAATGCCGCCTACAAGAGAAGTGAAAACGCCTTTTGGCAACTCACATTTCTGAACAGCAGAGTGGATAGCTTCTACTACCAAAGCGTTTGTCCCTAAGTGTGAGGGATGGGCTTTGACAATGACCGGACAGCCCGCAGCCAAAGCAGAGGCAGTGTCGCCACCAGCAGTCGAAAATGCCAACGGAAAATTGCTCGCGGTAAAAACAGCAACGGGACCTATTGAAATAGATACCTTTCTAATGTCAACCCTTGGCATTGGCTCACGGTCAGGTATAGCTTCATCAATGATCGCATTGACCCAACTGCCTTCTTCCACGAAGTTGGCAAATAGCCGAAGTTGATTACAAGTTCGTTCTCTTTCTCCCTTAATCCTACCTTCAGGCAATCCGGACTCGGCCATCGCGCACTGCACCAGGCTGTCTCCCAATGCTTCTATTTCATTTGCAATCTTTCTAAGGAAAACAGCTCTGTCTTTGCCTGAAACATTTTTAAAAACCTTCCACGCCTCATGAGCAGAAGCAGCCGCTGTATTAATTTCTTCCGCTGTCGCAACCGCAAATTCTCCTGGTAGTGTTTGTTGTGTAGCCGGATTCACAGATTGCAATACTGCAGTGTCGCTGTCATTTGTTAATTCAATCATACAATTTCTGTAATTATTGGTATTACGCGATGGTCATCAGGCAAAAACAGTCGTGTTAATACTTAGGTAGTCAGGCAGTTTTGGACGTGACGCAAGCCCCTCTTCTAGAATGCCGATAACGCGTTTTCTTTCTGCTCCAACCAAAATGTGACGAGGAGCTCGAACATATTCCGTTCCTATGCCTGTCATCACTTCAGCCAGTTTAATGTTTTGCACTAACTGCGGGCTGATGTCTAATTCCAAAATCGGCAAGAACCAACGATAAATGCTTAGGGCTTCCTCAATTCTTCCTGACTTTACCAGTTGATATATAGCTACTGTTTCCGCAGGGAACGCATCCACTAAGCCAGCAACCCAACCGTCAGCTCCCATCAATAACTCTTCCATTGCTAGGGTGTCAACACCACAAAGAATTTTGAACCGGTTGCCAAATCGGTTTTTCATTCGGGTTACATTTGAAATGTCACGGGTACTCTCCTTGACCGCCTGAATATTTTCTAATTGCATCAATTGTTCGAAAATCTCAATCGTTACTTCAATTTTATAATCAACAGGATTATTATAAAGCATAATTGAGAGAGAGGTACTGGTCGCAATTTGTTTGAAATAATCAGCAACTTCCTGATCAGTTGGCTTATACATCATTGGCGGCAGCACCATCAAACCATGCACACCAATCGCTTCGGCCTTTTTCACCAAGTCTATAGCAGTGCGTGTAGAGCCTTCAGCAATATTGAGGATGACATCAATCTCTTCGCCAAACTTTTCCAACGTGACTTTAGCCAGCGTTAAACGTTCTTCGTGAGTAATCGTACTACTCTCACCTAGAGAGCCACCGATTACAACACCGGTAATACCCGCGCTGACCTGGTATTCAATGTTTTTCAAAAAAGCGGGAATGTCTAAATCGCCATTCTCTTTGAATTTTGTCGTAACAGCAGGATAAACACCTGTCCATTTTACTTCTCGCATGTTGAGTGTTATTATTTTTGGCAAAGGTAGATGGGGGTATAAAGCTTGATTGGTATTTTTATCTTGAACGGATGTACTATTGTCTTTTTTAGGAATCGAACAGAGAAAAGAGCATCTCAATTACCATCACTTTTCCCTTTTTTACCACAAAGCGTAAGGTCCTTGAAGTAAGCAGTTCATGGATACTGAAAAAGATGACCAAAATCTTTTAGTGAGTAATTAGTCCATCCATCCACCCAACCCTGCACCTGCGTCCGCGCCTCCTTACCATACGTCGAATACCTGAGAGGCATTAACTTTTGGGTCAAGGCGAACGCATACATTAGCCCCAATTTTACACACGACCCATATGGAAACAACAACTACCCCAGCACCCTGGAGTCCGCTAAAGCGCTTCTCCTTTCGGTACATCTTCGTCTTCTTCACCCTCATCATCTTGCCTTTTCCGCTGATGTTGATTCCGTTAGTGAACATGATCGCGGAAAAATACAGTGACCTGTACCCCCCGTTGGTAAGCTGGGTAGGGAGTAACCTGCTGGGCATTACTGAGCCGATTGTAAGTAAAATGACGGGTAGCGGAGATACGCTTTACGACTGGGTTTGGTACCTGGTGGTGATCCTGCTGTCCTTGCTGATTGGGACCATCTTTACCGTCGCTGATCGCCGCCGGAAGAGCTATTCCCGGCTCTATGGCTGGTTCCTGCTCATCCTGAGTTATTACCTGGCGTACAGCCTCTTTAGCTACGGTATCATCAAGATGTTCAACCTGCAATTTTCACCGCCGGGGCTCTCGCGGCTGTTTCAGACCTACGGCCAGTCTTCACCGATGCGACTGGTCTGGACCTTCATCGGCGCATCTTCCACCTATACCATTTTCGCCGGAGCAAGCGAGACCATTGCTGCCGTCTTATTGCTGTTTCGGCGCACCCGGACGGTAGGCGCGATGATGGCCTTCGGGGTGATGTTCAATGTCTTCATGCTCAACATGAGCTACGATATTCCCGTCAAGCTGTTTTCCTTTCAGCTCGTTGTCATCAGCGTTTACATTTTTGCGCAAGACTGGAGACGAATGCTGGCCTTCTTCTTTACTGATAAGGCGGTGACCGCGCCGGAAAAAAGAACACTGGTGAAATCTAAAACAGGGTGGTGGATATTAGTGGTTGTTCAGGTGCTATTTGGCGCCTTCGTGATTATTAGCCAGCTGATTGGTGCAAAACAGGGCCGGGAACAGTACGGCGCCGGAAGCCCCAAATCAGCGTTGTACGGTGTTTACAACGTAGAGCACTTCGTGATGAACGGTGATACTTTGATGGACCGTATGTCGGACACCGTTCGCTGGAAGCGGATCATCTTCGACTACCCCAAATTTACCCCGATTACCCTCATGAATGATCATGACAAGTACTACGGAACCGCGATTGATACTACCGCCCAGACCATCACTTTCTCTACCCGGGGAGAAGAAAAGGAAGAATTCTTGTTCTCCTATGAGCGGTCCGACGAGCACCTGCTCATGGAAGGCGTGATGGAAACGGATACGCTGAAAGTCCGGTTTAAACCCTACGACCCGAGTCGGTTTGGCTTGCTGAACCGCGGCTTTCACTGGGTGAATGAAGTGCCTTATAATCGGTATAACTATGATTGATTAGGGTTTTGGCAGAAGTTAATCTTATTACTGGCCTGTTTCCTGGCGCGGCCGCAGGTGCAAGGGGAGGTTGGAGGAAATGGTAATGGTTGGAAAGCTGGTAACCTAAGCTCTGGAGTGCAACCTCTCTGCTGGATCTCATGTTCTTCCCTGGGATTGGTTCTTGCAGCTATCTTGTTTGGGACTCCCCTCTTTAGTATTGCAACCAGAAGAAATGAAAAAAGTACTAGTAGTTAATGGTGAAAAGTACTGGCAAGAGCTGTTGCCTGAATTTGAAGTGGCCCAAAAGGCAATTCAAGACTCTTCCTGGATACTAAGAAATGGAAAGCTGTTTGTTGTTGATTCGGATGGAGTAATTGAACCTGACGGAATATTGTGGAGAGTTGGGGCTATCAAACCAACAGCCATTCAAACAACAGCACTGAACCTGATCGAATTGTCAGGTATCCCCTGTGTTAATCCTGCAGAGACACTGAAGATCGGTTTTGATCGATTATCAATGCTAGCTGCTATGAAGAAACAGGGCTTGCCGGTTATTGACTTTAATGTGGTTACAAAGTCTACTCACCTAAAGAGCATTAAAGCTGATTTTCCTTTTGTCGTGAAAGTTGGAAATTTTCACGGCGGCTTTGGAAAAGTCCTGGTTGAAGATGAAAAGAAGTGGCAGGACATTAAAGACTTGCTTTTTATCACCGAATCCTACATCACCATTGAACCATACATCAAGTACGTTAGAGACATTCGGTACATAGTAATCAACGATAAAGTTTGGGCAATGTCCAGAAAAGGTAAGTTTTGGAAAGCAAACGTAGCAACAACCGATTTTACGGAGCTGGAACCCCTTAAAGAGCTTTCCGACAAACTAATAAAGCTACAGAAGGAACTCGGCGCTGATATTCTAGCGATCGATATTCTCGAAGAAGAGAATGGGAGATTGCATATAGTTGAATACAATGACATTCCAGGTCTCTCTGGGTTTACTGATGAGTTGAAATATGAATTAGCAAGCACCTTGAAAGATAGGATGTAAGGTGGTTGTGATTGTCTGTATTAGGGTCGACAGGTGGTTTGTTAACATCGTTATAGCGACACACGTAAATTTGTATAAAAAAATTGTGAACATAGCGAAAAGTTTTAAATAATGAATGATTTCTATATAGGATTTATTGTCTCTTTAATAGTCATTGTCTTATTGGAAAAACTTAATTTTTTAGAGAAACGATTGGTTGGTGCATTAACATTAACTGGCATTGCTTTTATTTACATAGGTTTTTCTTGGCATGATGTTCAATCCTTAATCTTAACTATTGCTGGAGCTGTTATATTTTTGACTCTTTCTTATTTTGGCTATAGAAATAATTTTATTTTAATTGTACTGGGTTTGATTCTGCACGGTATTTGGGATGTTTTATTTCCTCTTTTCAGTTCATCTGTACCCGAAGGTTATGATGTTTTTTGCATAACAATAGATTTTATTTTGGCTCTATATTTTTTTACTAGGGTTAGACCTCTGAAACGAATAAACAGCTGATGGATACCGCAAATATATTAGCATAGTCACGTTTTTACATTCAAAGTTTAGCAAATAAAAAAACGGTGTACAATCGAGTAGGGCAAGGAGTAGCCCAATTGCCGCTCCTTATCCTCTTACACCACTTGGAGTACGAACCTTGTACTAATCGGTTCTTAAACTATGGAAAGCGTTCGTAATATTTGATCAAGGATTGAGCCCCTTTGGGCTAGTCGGGCTTCGGTGACGGTTGTCCGCATGATGGATGGATTGTGCGATTGCCCAGCCGCCCATGTGGGAGCAGGGCCATGCGTATGGCATTCCTGGCGGCCTTTGACCTATTCTACTTATTTCCACCTCTAAATCCATACTGCTGTTTCCATGAGTATTTAAAATTATTTTTACCATCGTAGACTTTGTAAACTATTGTCCCAATTGGGACACCCGAAACACTTGAAGAGGTTAATGGTTTTTCTAAGTTGTAAGTTATTGATTTAAATGCTTCCTTTTTAGGGTTAATTAATATTCTTTTCTTTTCATTTGGATGAATAGTTATCTTGCTAAGTACATCTTTGTTGTTGTAAAATTCAATAGAAATACTTGTTGGGAAATACGATATATATTCAATTTCTATTGATCTACTCCAGCCTGGACATCCTTCACAGCAGTCGATAACATCACAACCGACTTGTCTTGGGGGGATATTTCCTTCGATTTCAAGTTCAGGAATAGTGATCATGTCGGGAAGACCAGTGCAGGAAACTTGTGTTTCGGCTAATTCAACTAATTTATTCCAATAAAAAGTGTAGTTTTCTCTTGTATAATTTCGGACTATGTTTACATCTGGTGGGTTTCCTTCCAAGATTTGTCCATTTGGCCTAATAGTGTGGCCAATAGTCCACATGAAGTCACATATTTTCTTGCCATTCTTTCTTCTTATTTCATCACGGAACTCCCAAGTGTTACTGTAGCCTCCAGTGGGGTAGCCCAGGCTTTGGCATAATATATTATTATCTATAAGCATTGCTGCTAGCTGATCTGTATTGGACCCACCTCTACTTGAGAATATCGCAGATACGGGCCCTAAAAAAAAGTTATCAGGGTACATAAATCCGTCTTGATCAACGTTTGAGTACCTCAACTTAAATGGCCTATTCGTCGTATAATTTCTGCCTGAATTTTTAGCTTCATTATACCAAGCATAAATCTCGCATTCTTCAAGTTCCATTGCGCTGTCACATAATCGATTAGAAATATAGTTTTCAACTTCTAAGTCACTTACTCTTATATTTCCAAATGTAGTCTTGAAAGGCATTGAGGTCAAGATGCTGACCAATAAAGGTGATCCAGAACCTCCCCGGCATTGAGTTGCATCCAAGATTATATGATCCGATAATCTCTTGTTTTTATTGGCCCAGTTATAGAAAGTGTCCAACTCGGATTGGAAAAACTCTCTTCTTTGATCTCCATTCCAAGTATCGTCTCTCTCAAATCCAGACAGCCTGTGCAATGACATAACTAGGATTCCCGATTTAGAATAGATGTCAAAATTCTCAGTGATGCTTAAATCTTCAATTAATTCATACCCTAGAGATTCATAATCTGCTCCATGACTTAAATCGATGCCTGAATTATATGAACCATACTTGAGATTTACATTATATATTTCGCCATTACTTTTTTTCAATGCAAACCTAACACGATCTCCCTCTGAATAAAGATCTCGTGACAGTCTTTTTCTTTTCCGATGAAGATTTTTTGAAGCTTCCCACAAAAAGTTATTCTTTGTAGAGTTAGCTAAGTTCCTACCTAGAATATTTGCATATTCCTCTATTGGAATATCGTTTACAGATAGCAGTTCGTCACCAATCGAAATCAATGAGTAATTTTCTAAATTTTCAGACGACTCGAGTGTCGTGTCTAAATTTCCCACAAAAAACGTATGGCAATTCTCGCCAAACTCTGGTAGGAATCTTATTGGTATTTCGGTGCTCCCATTAAAGTCAATATTTCTATCCTCTGCATCTTTTGCATCTCTAACCAGTAAATGAGAATCCTCTCTAAGAGCACTTAAATGAACTATTGCTTGTTTTAAAGATAGGTCGTCTGTGGCAGATTGAAATTCACCTTTCAGCATTAATGCGTCTCTTAAGAAATTAATTTCTAGCGCTCTATTTTTCTCTTCGGAGAAGGCCTCTCTTCTTAGTATGGATTGATAAAGACAATTAAATAATTGTACATTTGACTCAAAATGGCTATATCCATCCGTAGAGTTGCAGACCTCGTTTTCTGGACAATCAATCCTAAACAATGTACAACATCCAGAAATTATTAAGCATGTAAATAGTAGTATTATTTTTTCTTTCATTCCTTATGACTTAATGTTTTTGAAGAATGGTTTGTTAAATACTTGCGTACCCTAAATGTAATTTAGTAAAATTGTATGTGTTGATAAAAAGGCCTATGGTTATGGAGATAATTATACGGTACTATATGCCATGCTTTCCGCCTTAGGTTGTGTTTTTTACATTCGGTGTTGTCTCCGCCGCCTCGTCATGTGGCCCATGCGTAATAGCCCATTAAAAGAATTAGAGCAAGATTTTTGCTTCACCCCCGCCAACAAAGCACCCTTCTTAACTTCCCGCCGCGCCCAATACCGATCGTTTGGGATTCGGTAATGCCAAGCCGCTGGAATTCCTGTTCTGCGATCTTGAGGTAACCTTTTTTGGAGACCAAGGTGGTAAACCAACCGACTTGCTCTCCGTATTCGGTGGATTCCTGGATCATACGGCGAAGGAAGGCGGGCTCTCCGCCCTCGGTCCAGAGTTCGTTGGCCTGGCCGCCGAAGTTCAGGGTGGGGGAGTTGTCGGTCTTGACGCCAAGCTTCTCCCACTTGAGTTTTGCGGCGGCGTTCGCGGCTTCAGCGGATTCGAAGAAGGGCGGGTTGCACATCGTAAAGTCGAAGTATTCGTTGGGCAAGATGACATTGCGGAAGATGGCGTGCTGGTCGGGTTGCTTGCGGACAATGATTCCGTTGCTAAGCCCAGGGTTGAACTTCGCGATGGCAGTAGCGACCTTGAGGGAAGTTGCGTCTACATCGGTGCCAACCATTCGCCAGCCATATTCCTTCAGCCCGAGGATGGGATAGATGAGGGACGCTCCGGTCCCGATGTCGAGGCCGAATGTGCGATCTTGGTTACCCTTCTTTGCATCCTGCGTGCGCGCCTTATTGTTTTTCAGTAAGTCGTGTAGTGCATGAATATAATCTAAACGACCAGGAACCCCAGGGCAAAGATTTCCCTTGGGAATGTCCCAGTGCTTAAGCCCGTAGTCGCGCAATAAAAGGGCTTTATTAAGCAAGCGCACCGCGTCGGAAGACGTGAAGTCCAAACTCGTCCGGCCGTCGGGAGTCGTAATGAAGTGGTGCGCTAAAGCAGGTACGTGTTTTGCTAAGTCGGGAAAGTCATGAGGGCCAGCGTAGCGGTTGTTGGGGTGCATGGGGTAAAGGTAGCAGGTAGCGAGGAGGTTTTAGATGTAGGGTGTTCCGTTTTATGGTAATAGCACGGCACAATTTTTGGCCATGCCCCCAGCTATTATTTACTCCCCTCTCCAGCGGAGAGGGGCTGGGGGTGAGGTTACGAGCGGAGCGAGCAAAGCCGTTCAGAAACCGTTGCTGCAACACCCCATCAAACGGAACACCTTAGTTTTAGATGGTGTATAAAAAATGAGTCGATATGATCTACAAGCGCTCAACCCATTATTCCTTGTTGAAAACCGTGGCAACCCATTGTTACACACACTTTTGGATACAAAAATCAGAAGTTACAGGCCATGAAGCACGCCACTGAGACCTGTAAGAAGTACGACACTTGTAGTTTTAAACGAAACACTTATCTTTGTAGCTGAGTTTTAACCATAAATGGTGCTCAAACCTTGATATAAAAATCTATTGAACATGAGAATCTTACAATTTTTAGCCCTTGTGGCCATTAGCTTCACGCTCTTCACTTGTCAATCCGAAACGAAAGCAACTTCCGGAACCCTACTTAAAGGGGAACTGACGGGAGCAGCCAATCTAAGCGCGTACCTTGATAAAGTGGGTATCAACGTCCCTAATGAAGTGCTGGCCAATACGCCGGTAGACGGAAGCGGGGGCTTTGCATTTGGCTTTGTCGATGGCTTGAAGCCAGGGCTTTACCAGCTGCGTATTGGTGCTCAGAAAGCGGTGTTTGCCCTGGATGAAGACGATCATCAGGTTGAAATCAAAGGAAACATTGCTGATTTTGGCAAGTACAACTTTGACATCTCCGGCACGGAAGACGGTGAAGAGATGGTGGCCGCCATGAAAGGGCTCCAGCAAGGTGCCGTCAAAATAGAAGATATCGAAGCGATCGTTAAGTCGGTTGGAAATCCGGAAACCGGCGCCTTCATCGCTTTTAATACCCTTTCGCGCGCCGGCGCAGCCGGCGTCCCTGTATTGGCTGAGGCCATGAACCGCTTGCCTAATTCTTCTTCCATGAAGGGGAAACTAGCATCTTACGTTCAGGCGCTGCAGGCCCAGATCGCCCAGCAGCAAGCCAGCGAGACCATCAAGGTAGGCATGCCCGCTCCGGATATTTCCCTGCCAAACCCCAGCGGTAAGAAATACGCGCTGTCCGACCTCAAAGGTCAGGTGGTACTACTAGACTTTTGGGCCAGCTGGTGCGGCCCTTGCCGCCGGGAGAACCCAAACGTCGTGAAGGTTTATAACAAATATAAAAGTAAGGGCTTCACCATCTACAGTGTTAGTTTAGACGGTCTTGACTCCCGCCGAACTGCCGGTCTTTCGCCCGAACAAATTGCCCAGGGCCAGGCAGGCCAGAAGAAACGCTGGACCGATGCCATCGCAAAGGATAATCTTACCTGGCCGTACCATGTGAGCGAACTTAACAAATGGGAAAGCGTAGCTGGCCGCCTTTACGGTGTGCGCGGTATTCCGAAAACTTTCCTGATTGACCGGGAAGGTAAGATTGCAGCGGTTGGCCTGCGCGGTGCTGCCTCTATTGAAGAGGCACTGCAGGACGTAATCTAATTGCAGTGAGCTGCCTCCGGCAGCGAAAATGGAGCGATTTGCCTCCGGCAAAGAGACCACCTCTCGCGGTGAAAGTCTCTTTACCGGAGGTAAATCGCTCAAACTAAACCACTCGCTGTTCCCCGGTAGCCCGCATCCCGTGCACCAGAGCACAAGAATGAACAGGTAGAATACCGATCAGGTCACCGGGCTTGAGCTTGGACAATTCCTCCGGAGGAAGGCGCAAGGTGCCGTGTTCCTGACTAAGTTTTTTTACTGAGGCGTCGGCAATTGGAGTACTCCAATTGCCGTCTTCTTTTAAGCGGACTATCCTTCCGTAAGTTCCATCGGGTAAACGGTCTTTGCCAAGCTGTACCCAGCCTCCGTGGATGATCGCTTCGCCCCGTTTTGGAAAGACCTGAACTACCGGCGCGGCGAGGCAAACGGCAATGTCGTTGATGGAACAAGACCCCAGCCCCGCTTGTACGAGATCGTAGTAGACGAAGTTCCCTGGCCCGATACTGGTAAGGCCGGTAAAATCCTCTTGAGTACTACAGGCGGGAGTATCGCCAATCGAGAATTCGAAAGGCTCCGCCATTCGTTTGCGGACAGGCCCTGCCGGAAGCTCACCGGCGAATTTCCCAATGGCTTTCTTCAGTACCTCAATTTTACGGAGCAGATCACTATGGATTTGACCAATCGCCTCCTGGTTCGCAGCATCATAGGTATGGCCGCTGTGAACGTAGAAGCCACGGCAATGATGGTGGCCAGCGGCTTCGATAATGGCTTCGATGGTCTTTAGGTCATTGCTGGCTACCCCGGTTCGCCCGTAACCAGCGGTTAACTCTATGAAGTAGGAATGTTGAACGAGAAGTTCTTTTTTCATGCGCTGCGCTGTGCCGGAATCGGCAAGAAAAAGACTGATTGCGGATACATCGTTTAATGCTGCTATCCCGGAAAAATCCCGGGGATTCACCGGCATCGCGATGGTAATCTTAGGCCAACCAAAAGCGGCAAACTCCCGCGCCATGCGCAGGCTGGTTACGGAAACCTCTTCGACACCGTATTCCTTAAACCACTGACCGACTTCCCTTGATTGGTGAGTTTTGAAGTGGGGGCGAAAAGCAAGTCCGTGCCGATCAGCCCGGTCTGCCATCCTGTTGATGTTGCGTATGGTTTTAGACTTACTTATCAGGAGTGTTGGGGAGGTAATGGTATTTAGCATGGCGCAAATTAGAAAAGCCGGACTGCAACTGCAATCCGGCTTTCCATTTATCCCTTTCTCCTTTCCCCCTTTCTCTTATTACTGACGGAAGGGGTCAGAAAAACGTGGATCCACGAGTACGGTTTGATCGGTCGTCATCTCCAGAAAGTCAATCAGCGCTTGCTTTTGCTCTTCGGTGAAGTTCATTCGGCGTGGCTGGTTGTTGTTGCCCCTCAGGTTAGGGTGGAGGTTAATGTGGTCCTGAATGCCTTCGCTGTAGTGATCGATTACCTCGCTGAGGGAATTAAAGCGACCATCGTGCATGTAGGGGCCAGTGAGGGCGACGTTGCGAAGGAAAGGCACCTTGAAGACGCCATTTTCCCAGGAGCGACCGCTGCGTTCACCAACGCCTTTATCCGAGTACACCTCGTCGAGGCCGTTGCTGGCAATATTTACCCGGGGCTTGCCCATTTCATCACCGTGGCAGGAAGAACAGTTAATTCGGAAGAGTTCTGCGCCTCCACGTTCAGATGGGGTAAAAGCACCTGAGACAGTGCCATTGAACATCTCCTCATCCCGCATTTGGTCGAAGCGCGTATTCATGGAAACAATGGAGCTGGTGAATTTTTCCAGTGCGAGGGTAATCCGATCGGGCGTAAGGTCAGTTGTGCCGAAAGCCTTCATGGTAAGGATCTTGTACATCTCCTGCTCTTTTAGTTCGCTGGAAAGTTCGTGGATATCTTTACCCATCTCGAGCTCGTCCTGAATGGTTGCTTCAGATTGTTCTTTGATGGTGTTGGCCCGTTCGTCCCAGAAGAATTTTACGTCGCCTTCTACGCGGGCGGTTTGCTCGTCGCCAGAACTGCCGTAACCACTGATGACCGGGGCGAAGGTGGGAACGGAACCGAGTGCGATAGAGTTACGTTTGGTGACCGCACCATTAATTCCATTACTGAAATCAATGTCGTCGGAAAAAGCGACTTCCTGTTTGTGGCAGGAGGCACAACTGGTTTCGCCGGTGGCGGAGAGTTGGCTGTCGTAAAAGAGCACCCGGCCGAGGAGGGCTTTACGTGCATCGGAAGATGTCTGGTCTATGGTAGAGAGACCTGAGGTAAGACCAATGTGTAGGGGCACATTTACAGAAGCCATCGTGATGGTTTGGTCAATCTCGAGGGATTGGCTCAGGGTTGCAAACTCAGAATCATTGAATTCTAACGAGAGGGCGTTACTGAAACCATTTGCTTCAGGGCTACCAATGGTAATGCGCTCTTCAAGGCAACCGGTAAAGGTTAAGACGAAAGCACCGAATGCCAATAGGGGGAAAAGCTTTTTCATAGCTAGGGTATTTGTCATAAAAGTAGGTGATTGTCATGACAATGCAAGCGTATTGTCAGTTAACGGTCAGTTAAAAGACAGCAATAAGCTTGAAAACGTTGCGCAGGGTAGTTGATTTAACTACTTTTTGGCGCAGACGCAGGTGCAAGGGAGAGGTAATAGGGAGGTTGTTTCCTCACTTCTCAGCTTATTCGAGGTTTGGCTCCGTTTCTATGCAATGGGAAATGCGTTGAAGCTGATCAGCCGGGGGCATAGCCAAGAGGCTTTGCTTCTTTGGCCCGTCAAAGAAGGCCCCCGTCAGGGTTTTAGACAAGCTATCAAGTACTTCTCTTTGTAAACTTGTGTGTACACCGTGGCCCTCCAGGACTTACCCATTAACTAAGGACCACTTAAAGTGGGATATTCCCATGCTTACGTTTTGGCCCTTCTACTTCTTTACCTTCCAGGGTGGCAAAAGCTCGGATAAGCTTTCGTCTGGTTTCTCTTGGCAGGATTACTTCATCGACAAAGCCGCGCTGGGCTGCGCGATAGGGATTAGCGAATTTCTCTGCATAGTCAGCTTCCTTTTCGGCGAGCTTAGCCGCGGGGTTTTCTGCTGCCAGGATTTCTCTGCGGAAGATGATCTCCGAGGCGCCTTTGGCGCCCATCACCGCGATCTCAGCGGTTGGCCAGGCGAAGTTGAAGTCAGCACCGATGTGCTTAGAGTTCATTACGTCGTACGCGCCGCCATAAGCTTTGCGGGTAATGACCGTGATGCGCGGTACGGTGGCTTCGCTGAGTGCGTAAAGCAACTTTGCTCCGTTGGTGATAATGCCGCTCCACTCCTGATCCGTGCCGGGAAGGAAGCCGGGCACATCGACAAGCACAAGCAGTGGAACATTGAAGCAGTCACAGGTTCTGGTGAAACGAGCAGCTTTCTTGCTGGACTCTACGTCGAGCACCCCGGCTAAACTCATTGGTTGATTAGCGACAATGCCGATGGACTTACCCGCTAAGCGGGCGAAGCCGACGACAATATTGTCAGCATAGTTTTCGTGGATTTCGAAGAAGCTCCCCTCGTCAATAATGCCCGCAATGACCGATCGCATGTCATAAGGCTGATTGGCCGATTCTGGAACCAGGCCCTCTAGCACTTCCCTGATTTCGGTGCCCAGTTGGTAAGGCTGGCTCGGTGGCAACTCTTCACTGTTTTGGGGGAGGTAACTAAGCAAAATCTTCAGCTTGTTGAGGCAATCGACGTCGTTAGCGGCCGTCAGGTGTGTTACACCAGATTTAGTGGAATGCGTACTGGCACCTCCCAGTTCTTCGCTGGAGACTTCCTCGTTGGTGACGGTCTTGACTACGTTAGGGCCGGTCACAAACATATAGCTCGTGTTTTCCACCATAATGGTGAAGTCCGTCATTGCGGGAGAGTACACAGCTCCTCCGGCACAAGGCCCCATAATGGCCGACAGCTGAGGGATGACCCCAGAAGCCTTTACGTTTCGGTAAAAAATATCTGCGTAGCCACCTAAAGACCGGACACCTTCCTGAATGCGCGCTCCTCCGGAATCATTAAGACCCAGAAGGGGAGCACCCGTTTTTACGGCCATGTCCATGATCTTGCAGATCTTTTCAGCGTGGGTCTCGGAAAGCGAACCGCCAAAAACCGTGAAATCCTGGGCGAAGACATAAACCAAACGGCCACCTATGGTCCCGTGGCCGGTCACTACGCCGTCGCCGTAGAACAACTGCTTTTGCATGGCGAAATCATGCGTTCGGTGGGTGACCAAGGCTCCGATCTCTTCAAAACTACCAGGGTCAAGCAATAAATGAACACGCTCACGGGCGGTGAGCTTACCTTTCTGGTGCTGTTTCTCAATACGTACTTCGCCGCCACCTAGTCGGGCTTCGGCTAATTTTTGAGCGAGGTCTTCTTGTTTGTGCATGCTTGGCTTTGGCTTGGGGGCGGAAGGTACGACATGGCAGGGATTTTGTTGTGGATAGCCCCTCAGGATTGATCGTTACGGTGGCGCTCAACTACTCGTCGTTGCCTTCGAAGACTGCTTCCCTTTTGTTGTTGAATTATCAGAGAAGGCTCGCTTTGCCTTAGGTAAAGAAAGGAGTACAGTTACGTATAGTAGTACGGGATAACCATAAAGTAATAAGAAGTAATCTTTTTTATTATTTAAAACAGAAGATTATGCGGTCAAAACCAAATTATATACTTATAATTGCCCGCATAAGAATGGATCAACAATTTTGCTAATTTATTAAAATTAAATAAGATTGTTCTTTCCATTGATATTTATTCATGAAAATAAACAAACTCTAGTATTTTACAAGGATGTAATGCAGCCTATATTAGGAGCGTGTAAATGTTTAGGTCGCAACCTGATCAATACCTATTTGTATTATCAGGCTATGCTCTTGATCAGTCTTTACGTGTCCCTTCAGCGTTATATTCTTGGCTGTTAAGTTTATTGTTCTCGTGAAGATAAAACCCATTTCATGTCAACTACTACGACTTACTATGCTACCTACTTTTTCCCAGACTACGTGCCAGCGAATTGTGTATTAGGCCCGGTTCTTAAGGTGACCATAACTGGTGTAGGGATTTCTGATATATCCGTTGTTTCTGATGGTGTAAACATAAATTCTCCAAGTAACTTGGCAACGGAGATTTTTTGGTTGATTGATAATAATCCTTCAGGGTTACAATTGGTATTGTCTGATTTAACCGGACAATATCAACGGACAGCTCTCCTTCCAGTTGCTAATAATATTGCTGCTTATGAGGCAGATGTCGTGACGGACTTTTCAGCGTGGAACGGTAGCTACCAGTTGGTTGATAATAAAGAAAACCTTACGGGGACACTTGGAATTACCGACGGTACAGTCTCCTACAATGGGACAACTATCGTCAACCCTCTTTTTCTTTCTCAAGCGATAGAATGGGGCACGATTACTTTTCTTTCGTGGTTTACTGCTGACGGAAACGAAGAAAATGTTTCCATCTCCTTCAATAAGACTCCTCGCGGACTTCTGAATTTTTTCGGATTCATCTGGGCTGAAGGCGAGAACCGACCCGCAGGTTTAGGATTGATTTCAGCCTATAATCTTTTCGGGACGACATCAACTGATGCTAAAGGTGAAATTGTTGCGGATTTAGCTGCGGCTGCCGTTGAAGTAGCCTGCTATGAAGCCAATGAGGCCGCTAAGGAAGACGAAGAAGCGGAAGAAGAAGATGCCGAAGACGAAGCGGAAGACGAAGCAGAAGACGGTGAAGATGCTGGAGAAGAAGCGGAGAATGATGCTGACGCAGAGGCTGAAATAGGGACTGAAGACGGTGAGGCCGGGGCAGAGGAGGCAACCGGCGAAGGAGATGACGCTATAATCGAGGCAACCGAAGAAGTAACTGAGGTTTTGATCGAGGTCGCGGCAATCGCTGCAGAAGCAGATATGTCCGCAAAATTAGAGTATGCCCCCAAAGGTAAATCCGGTGGAAATATCTCATCGCTTCTCAAATTGAAAAACAAGTAAGAAGCAGACCGTACTGGTTTTAGCGTGGTCGTATAATATTTTAAACCCATAATTTTTTCTCTCATGGCTTCAACTTACTACACTAGTATTTACTTTCCCGACGGCACCGCAGCAGATGGTGCTTTCGGACCAATCCTGAAAGTTACCACCGGAACCGATGTTAATATAATATCTGATGGCGTTACCATTGTTGACCCGGTTAATATGTCAACGTTCTTCTATTGGACAACCGATGGTAATTCGACGTCGATGCAAATAACCTATGACACATTCCTTGGCGTATATTATTTTATCAATGACGATCCTATTCCAACGGCCACAAATATTGCTATCTACGTCGCGACTAAAGAATCAGAGAGTTCTGATTGGGACGGCACTTACCAGTGTTCTGACCAAAATGGTAATGCGCTGGGGTCGGTAGTAGTTTCGGGTGCTACGGTTACCTACGGAGGAACAACAATTAAAAATCCACTATTCTTATCTCAGCCAGCAGATTCGGGCACGCAGGTTTTTCTTTCCTGGTTTACTTCTGACGGAAATGCTCAGAACGCTTCAGTTTTCTTTCTTACGGGAACGGATGATGGATCCGGCGTAACGCCTAATGACTTTTCAGGGTTTATTTGGGACGGTGGCACAAATCGCCCCCGGGTAACGGACCCGAGCAATGTGAATATTTATAACTTTTTCGGGACGACCTTGACTGATTCGGGAGGAGATGGTGTGAACGATTTAGCACTGGTTGCCGCCGCAATTATGACCCCGGTTGTCGCTGCTGCCATGGTTATGAAAACGGCAAACGCAAACGAAGAGGAGGAGGCGGAAGACGAAGCAGAAGATTACGCGGAAGAAGGAGAAGAAGCCGGAGAGGAAGCTAACGAAGAAGCGGCAGACGAAGCTGCTGCGGAAGAAGATGGAGAAGCGGCTGCTGACGCGGGCGGAGAAGAAGCCGCTGATGCGGGCGGAGAAGCGGCTGCTGATGCGGGCGGAGAAGCGGCTGTGGAAGCAGGACTGGAGGCCGTCGCAGATGCTGCTGTTGATGTGTTGATTGCAGTTGTAGCAATACTAATGGAAGAATCAGAAATGTCTCCTGAAATGGAAAATGCGCCAAAAGGAAAATCCGGCGGTAGTGTTGCTTCCTTGCTTAAGCTCAAGAATAAGTGATAACCGGCAGGACGGAGTAGCGAGAACGGTTTCATCAACTTCTCGCTACTCCATCTACAACCAATCTACCTCATGGAAAACACCAAAGAAATACGTGCTGCGGCACTTAAGGGAGCACTAGCTGCTGCTGCGGCAGTAGCCCACGCTGCGGTAGGTTTTGAAGTTGTTGAAGATAGGAATATCCATAAAGCTGTCTTGGCGATTGAAATGCACGAACGTAATGTGCAAAAATCTACTCAAGCTGCTACAGGAGAAATAAGTTCGGGGAATAGCGTTGAAACGCTAATCAAATTGAAAAACAAGAAAAGTAAAAAGTAGAGGTATGGAGTATGTTATCATTGGCATCTTTATAATCTGGGGGATAGCTTCCATTTTTTACCAGTTTAAGCTGACGGCTACGACGCTAAATAAGTACAACTACTTTTCTCTCATCCCGAAATGGACGTTTTTTGCTCCTATTCCCAAAACAACTGACTACGTCCTGTATTACCAGGATTACGACGAAAAAGAAGACAAGCTTTATCCTCCGGTTGAAATAAAACTTCACCCGGATAGCAGCATAAAATCGGCCTTCAAATTCATCTGGAATCCAGAGAAAAGAGTACTTAAGTCGGTTACCGACTTGACCAAAATAATCATCAATTACCGAAAGAAATACAAGAAGAAGATAGCACGAAATTCTTTAATACTGGAGTTGTATTCGCCCTACCTGGTTATGGTTAATTACGTTGCTAATCACGCCCGACCTGCCAGTCAAAATTGTAAGAGAAGGTTCATGGTTTACTCCTCTTATGGTTTCTTCTCGACAAAAAAGCCGGTAAAAACTTTTGAATCTTACTTTCATGAATTTGACTAGCCTTTCGATACCGGAATTTAATTCCCTAAATGAGGTCATACATTACATTAGTCTTATTGTCTCGATTGGCCTTGTTGTTTCGACGCTGGAATTAGCTTTCCTGAGTGCTCAATTCAAAGACACAGGGCTTTTGTCCTGGAAAATATGGAGAGAGCATAAGCTTAGAAAAAAAGAAGTACTGAAGAAGTATTCCTCGTTTTTTCTCAACAGAACGAGTACGCTGATTATGCTGGCGTTGCGGTTTCTTGTGCTGATGCTTTTTCTATACCAACTTTGTACAGGAGCAGGTTTAGTTTTAAGCACTGTGTCCTTATTGCTTATTACTCAGTTTTATTTCAATTACCGGTTGCCAGTCGGTAAGGATGGATCAGACCAAATGTCTAACATCATCCTTGTTTGCCTGTTTTTTATCGCAGCCTTTCCCGAGAACAAAGTAATTGTTATCGTATCTGTTCTTTTCATCGCCTTTCAGGCATTACTTTCTTACCTCACTTCCGGAATTTCTAAAATAGTCTCGCCTACTTGGAGACAGGGAAACATCGTATTCAAGATTTTCAATACTAAAACCTACGGGTCTAAGTCAATTGCTAAGTTTTTAAGACACCGACCGAGTGTTGTAAAATTTATGAACCATAGCACCTTAGTATTTGAGTGCTTAATTTTATTAGTGCTATTTATCCCTTATCCTTTCAACCTTTATTTCTTAATCATCCCTTTTATGTTTCACCTGGCTAGTGCCAGAATTATGGGCTTGAATTCTTTTCTTTTTGCCTTTTCCGCGACCTTCCCTGCTATCGTTTACCTGAGCAATAAATTACAGCATGTCTTTTCTCTGGTTGTTGATGCTAATTTTTAGCTCATGCTTTTACAACCTCCTTTGCACCTGCGTGCGCGCCTTCAAAAAGGCAATTGCTCCCGTTGAACACTTTAGGCTAAAGAGGTGTACAAGGGTAAATAAAGCACGCAACAATGAAATTTTTCAACGCTATTCTATTGCTTACAGTAGGTACTTCTCTTTTTCTGGTTTCTTGTACCTCCCCTGATGCCAATATGGCGGAAGCCGAAGTGGAAGCCGTCGCCTCCACTGAAGGTATGCCCGAAGATTTAATCGCCACCCTAAATGCCCACGGTGGCCTGGACAACTGGAAAGAATTCCGCCAATTGGCTTACGCCATGCCCCGTGGAGAAGGCCACGAGACCCAACTTGTAGATCTCTACGACCGCCGGGAATACATCAAGCAACCCGTAGCCGATGGCGGAGATCCAATTGAAATGGGCTTTGATGGGGAAAACGTCTGGGTCACGGCCGATACAACATATAAGGGCAATCCCGTCTTTTACAAAAACCTGATGTTCTATTTCTACGCAATGCCCTGGGTCCTGGCTGATCCCGGCATTGTATATTCGGCTGCTGAGCCAATCACTTACGATGGCAAAACGTATCCTGGCGTGATGGTCGGTTATGATGATGGTATAGGCTTTAGCCCAAAGGATAATTATCGCCTGCACTATGACCCGGACACGAAGAAAATGCGCTGGCTCGGCTACACAGTTACCGGTCGCTCCGGTAAGTCAAGTGATAAGTTTAGCTGGATCGAATACCCGAGCTGGAGCGACTACGATGGGGTAGAGCTGGCCGACAGCCTCGTTTGGTATACAACCGAAGAGAATTTACCCATTGCGCCCCGAAACACCCGGGTATTCTCCCAGGTCGAAATCAGCAAGCAAGCGGCAGATGCTAAGGAATTCGCCATACGGGAAGGCGCTCGCATCGTAAGCGAGTAAATGAAATGGTTTATCTCACTTAGTCAACACCACCTTGAAATGGACGGGCCGTTGACCGGGTAAAACGGCGACAAAGAAGCCAACGCCAGTGAAGCCATTTCCAGTAAGCTGAAACAACTCTCCTGGCTGCTGAATGTCGCCACGGCGCAACAATCTTCCGGTTGCATCGGTGAGGTAGTATTCGGTACCCCGGGGGGCTTCCTGCAGAAGGAAGTTTCCATTGCCAAGCGGCAATAGCTGCACGCTGTTGGTCCCTTCTCGGGTAAGGGTAACCAGTGCGCTATAGCTAATATTCCCGTCCTGATCCTCGATTCTAAGGCGATAAATATTCTCTCCCGTAAGCGGATCATTGTCGGTAAAGGTGTAGGCAAACGGTTCATTTTGGGCGCTAACTTCTCCAAGTTCCTGAAAATCTCCACTGGCTCCGCTCCGCTCCACTACGAAGCGATCGAGGCCACTTTCCGCTTCGGTAGACCAAGACAATTCCACACTTCCGGGAAAGTCTTCAGCGGTGAAAGAAGATAGGGCTACGGGCAGCGCTCCGTCAGAAAAAACCCGGCTTTCTCCGCTTGGTGTGTTGAAAGCCTGAAGTTCACTCCAGATGAAAGCGGAGATGGCAGCGTAGTTGTTGCGGATGTCTTCGTGAACGATGCTGGGCACTATAAAGTCAGCAGGTGGCTGTTCCTGAAAGATAGCGGCATAGGTAACCAAAGCCGCCAGAAAGTAAAGACTTGCCCGGCCATGCGGGTCTAGGTCTTCGTAGAGTTCAGTGTAAGGTATTTGATCGGCGAGATTGCTAGAAAACAACTTCGCCAGGGTAGGACCTACGGGAATCATCCGAATATTTAAGTCGGGGCGGGAGGTGAGCAATTCATCATGGTAGTTGATCCACCAGTCATGAAAGCTACCCTGGGTATAAGCATTGTAGGTAGCAAAATCTGACGTGCTGATGGGGTAGGTAGGCGCAGTCATTGGCGGTGGGAAAGCCAAGTTGGTTTCTGGCCAGTTTTCGTAGATGAAGACTTTGCTTCCGGGCCGTTGTTGCGCTACCCAATCTACAATATCGTGGGTTGCAGAGACTGGTGTGACTCCTACATTTTCGGCACCATAGTAATCATCAGTAGGGCTCATACTGCTCTGAATGAAATTGCCGATGGTGATGAGTACGGAAGAGATTTCGGCTTCTGCGAAAGTCTCAACGTCCTGGTCCCATACACCGGAGACAATGTCATACCCCCATTGAGAATTAGGGGGCAAATTGCGGTGAGAAGTGAGAAAGCCATACTGGCCTCCAACAGCAACAGAGTTTTGGGCCTCGTTTGCCAGCAAGTGAAGCCAGTGGGGTACGGTTGTTTCATCGCTTGGCGTGGCAATTGCTGGCGGTCGATGATCGATTAGGCTGTGACCAAAAACGAAAACTCCTTCGTGGGTTTGTGCCTGGGCGAGGCCGCAGGTGCAAAGTAAGGTTAGGAGGAATAGGTATTTCATAGAAGACGTTATGTTCGGACAGCTAAGGTAGTAACTACATCTTTTCCTGATACTCCTTTAGCCATTTCCGCTCCTTGGCGGAGAGGCTCTTGATTCCGTTAGCCCTGATCTTGTCTAATAGTTCATCCAGGCTGGGTTTCTTCTTTTGGCTGAATTTATAGGTCTTAATGGAGTGGACCTCTTCCCCCCAGTACCCCTCAATGAAAAGCATGGCCGGATTTTTGATCACGAGGTACATGAAAATAGAACACGGAACGATAATCATTAGCACCACCCACCAATGATCGACGGCCAGTTGAGGCTTAAGCGCGCAGGCTATCAGCGTCCCAATTATTGCGCCTCCGAGATGAGCATCATGACCGATGTTATCCGCTTGCGCTTTGATGCCAAAAATGGAAACAGCAATGAAGACTGCGCCTAAAAGCCAACTCGGAATGCCATAGGGGATGAAAAAGAAATATAAATCGGCAGTAGGCATCAAGACTATTGATGCCATGATCACTCCGCTAACGGCTCCAGATGCCCCAAGGGCTTTATAATCTCCATGATTACGATGAAAGTAGAGTGCCAGCAGGCTTCCTCCGAGCAATGAAGCAAAGTAAATCAGCGCAAACTGTGCCATCCCGAACACATATTCGAGCGCATAACTAAAGCTGAACAGTGTAACCATATTAAAGCCGAAATGCCACCAGCCGCTGTGTAGGAAACCGGAGGTGAGTAGCCGTTGCCATTCCTTACGGATCAAAATACCATCGGTCCAGAATAGGTATTCTTCCTTGAACCAACGGTCTTTCTCACCTTGGTAGGTCGCCAAAAAAGTAGCAACAATAATGATGGTAGCGATGATGCTTTGGGACATGGTGTTTTTGATGGCTTGTTCACAAATATACATATGCTTTTGCTCGGGCATCCAGGTAAGGGGAGGCCGAGCGACTCGAACATCAAACAACGTTTCGGGGTTAAAAAGCCATGAAATACCTAAGCCAACTACTTTTTAGTGCCATTTTGTTGCTTGCGGCCTGTAATGCACCGGACTCCTCAGAGCAGGAAGCCAGCGCAAGTACGGAGACTGAGGAAGCCTCAACTCCCGCTCCAGTCGAACCATCTGCTTCTGCCGATGGCTCCTTCACGCTCGGCAAATCTTTCCTGAAAATTAAGGCGGGAATGGTACCGGATGATATCGAAGAGCTCTACGGAGACGATTTTGTAAAAGCCCAACTTCCAGGCGGAGAAGGAACTACTTACGATGGGTTTAAACTTTTTCCCGGAACGGATGAAGAAGTATACGTTCCGCCCTTTCTACCCGCACGCTACCTCAGTATTATCATTCCGCCTAAGGCGATTGGCTACGTTGAATCCGAAACCGGATTGAAAATTGGCACCACGTTGGAGGAGCTTGTGGCCATGAATGGTGCATCGATTACTTTCTCCGGCTTTGATTGGGACTACGGCGGCTACGTTCGGGAGTGGAACGACGGTAAACTTGGTAACGGAGACATCGTTTCCCTGCGACTTGGCTACGACTACAAGGAAAACGAGATGGTACCCGATTCCGTTATCGGAGAGGATGATGTAAGTAGTGAAAATCCTGATCTGAAACCGATGAGCGTGGTAGTGGAAGAAATTGTCCTGAAACTCTAAGCGACGGGCTATTTTATTCCTCGTCCAGGAAAAGCCTCAGTATTCCATTAGCCGCCTTGGCGATTACGGTCCCTGGACCGAAGATGGCCGCAACGCCATGATCGTACAAAAACTGATAGTCTTGCTCAGGGATGACACCGCCGGTAACTACTAGAATGTCTTCCGCACCTTCCGCTTTTAGGGCTGCTATTGCCTGCGGAACCAACGTTTTATGCCCGGCGGCTAAGGAGGAAATGCCAAGGATGTGTACATCGTTCTCGACGGCGGAACGGGCCGCCTCTTCGGGCGTCTGGAAGAGTGGGCCAACGTCTACGTCAAAACCAATGTCGGCAAAGCTGGAGGCGATCACCTTCGCGCCGCGGTCGTGCCCATCCTGGCCAAGTTTAGCGACCATAATTCGGGGCTGACGGCCGTATACCTCGGCAAATTTTCTCGTGAGTTTACGAGCGGTGTGGAAGTCGTCGTTCTGTTGCATTTCGTTGGCGTAAGCACCAGAGATGATGCGGTTGGTGGCCCGGTAGCGGCCAAAGGCGGACTCCAGGGCGTCGGAAATTTCGCCAAGGGTGGCGCGTGCCCTGGCGGCGGTTACTGCGTGGTGCAGAAGGTTGTTCGTTAGGCTACTTTTCCCTGATTCTTCTCCCTTAAGCTGAGCCTTCGACTCAACGGTTAGGCTAGGCGAGGATGCTCGCTCCGCTCGTGGCCTCTCCCCGGACCCCTTTCCCAAGGAGAGGGGAGATTTACCTGATAATGACTTTTCTTCAAATTCAAGATTGTAATCTTCGGCTGGGTATGGGTATGGGCGATCGTCTCTTGCGTCAAGAGTGGCTTTTATTTCAGAGACAACTGTATTGATGTCTGAAATAACTTCCTGATTGGAATACCTCAAAATCTTGTAATCAACGGCTTCAAATTTCTCGCTGCGCAGTTTATCGTTCCAGTACATCTCAATGGTGTCGTGATATCCACCATCCACCTCAATGACCACTCTTTTTTTAAGACAGATAAAGTCAGGAATAGAATAACCCATCACGGTTTGACGGGTGATCTTATGGCCGGTCTTTTTAGCACGTAGATGTTCCCATAGAATTGCTTCGGCGGGTGTTGGACCAGTTCTCATGCTCTTTGCGAATTTTAGCAAAGTACTATGGACAGCCGTTGGTAGTTCCCAGTAATTTTCAGTTTTAACTGACCGTCGTGACTTTGCTCCCCTCTCCGGGGGAGAGGGGCTGGGGGAGAGGCCACGAGCGGAGCGAGCATCCAAATCATCGTCTCCGAGACCGCCCACCGCACACTGCCTCAAAGCCTCCAGTGCACCTGCGACCGCGCCCTCATCTCTTTCAGCCTTGACCTTTTTCAATTTGGCCAACTGAGACGCACGCACAGCTTTATTGTCTACTTCAAGCACCTCAATTTGCTCTTCTTCATCAAGATTAGGGAAAAGGTTGACCCCGATAATCTTGTCGGTACCACCATCGATACGGGCTTGCTTGCGGGCGGCGGCTTCCTCGATACGAAGCTTAGGAACGCCCTTCTCAATGGCTTTGGCCATTCCGCCCAGGTCTTCAACTTCTTTCATGAGCTCGCGGGCGCGGTCGGCGAGGTCAGCAGTGAGTTTCTCTACGTAGTAACTGCCTCCCCAAGGGTCGACTACCTTCGTGATACCAGTTTCTTGCTGCAAATACTTTTGCGTGTCACGGGCAATCTTAGCGGAGAAGTCAGTCGGTAGGGCAATGGCTTCGTCGAGCGAGTTGGTGTGCAAGCTCTGGGTGCCGCCGAACACGGCTGCCATTGCCTCAATAGTGGTACGGGCAATGTTATTGAAAGGATCTTGGGCTGTGAGGCTCCAACCAGAAGTCTGGCAGTGCGTACGCAATGCCATCGACTTTGGATTTTGAGGATTGAATTCCTTGACGATCTCCGCCCAGAGCAGGCGACCGGCCCGGAGTTTCGCGATCTCCATAAAGTAGTTCATCCCGATGCCCCAGAAAAAACTCAACCTTGGGGCAAAATCATCAATCTTCAATCCAGCAGCAATGCCGGTGCGGATGTATTCAAGGCCATCCGCCAAAGTGTAAGCCAACTCTAAATCAGCCGACGCTCCGGCTTCGTGCATGTGGTAACCACTAATGCTGATGCTGTTAAACTTCGGCATATGCTTTGCCGTGTATTCAAAGATGTCGCCTACAATTCTCATCGACTCGGCAGGAGGATATATGTAGGTGTTGCGGACCATGAATTCCTTCAGAATATCGTTCTGGATCGTTCCGGAGAGTAACGCTTGGTCAACGCCTTGCTCTTCGGCAGCAACGATGAAAAAGGCCATGATCGGAAGCACGGCGCCGTTCATCGTCATGGAAACGGACATCTTGTCCAGTGGAATTTGATCGAAGAGCACCTTCATGTCCTCCACGGTATCGATGGCTACGCCGGCCATGCCAACGTCGCCCGTCACCCGGGGATGGTCTGAATCGTAGCCGCGATGCGTCGCCAGATCGAAAGCGACGGAGAGGCCCTTCTGGCCCTGGGCCAGATTGCGGCGGTAGAACGCGTTGGACGCTTCCGCAGTGCTGAAACCAGCATATTGCCGGATGGTCCACGGTCGGCCAGCGTACATGCTGGAGTAGGGGCCGCGTAGGTAGGGGGGCAGGCCCGCCGCGTAGCCAAGGTGTTCTACGTCTTTGAGATCTTCGGCAGTGTAAACCTGCTTAACGGGGATGCCTTCGGGCGTCATGGTCACTTCTTCCTCAGCAGAGGGTTCGGTAGAAACTCGACGGAAGGGAATTTTACTGAAATCGATTGGTTGCATGACCGAGTTTTTATTGTCGAGGGGCTGTGCCCCGAGGATGCCCTCGCGTTAGCGAGTAAGATGATTATTCCCCGCTAACGCGAGGACTTTCTCGGGGCATAACCCCTCGCCCGCTAATTAGGAACCCGCAGCTGCTGCAACGCCTGTTCAAATACAAGTGCACCCGCTAAGGCTCCGATCTTTTGTTCCTCTTCTCGTTCTTCCAGAATAGCCTCGGGGGAATAATGCTTCTTCACGAAATTGGTGTCAAAATCGCCACAAATGAAGGCTTCGTGACCTACCACAAACCGACCAAATGAAAGTGTTGACTCAATACCGATAATGTGGTAATTATCAATGGCTTCCCGCATTTTGGCTAAAGCTTCTTCGCGGGTGGAACCATAGGTGATCAGCTTTGCGATCATAGGGTCGTAGTAGATCGGTACTTCCATGCCTTCTTCGAAGCCATCGTCTACCCGAATACCGGGACCGTAAGGGGGGCGGTAAACATGGAGCGTTCCGATGCTAGGTAGGAAGTTTTCCATGGGGTCTTCAGCGTAGACGCGCAGCTCGATGGCGTGCCCGTTGATGCGAAGGTCCTTTTGCTTAAAAGGAAGTTTCTCGCCCCGGGCGATGAGTATTTGCTGCTCTACAAGGTCCACACCAGTGATGAGTTCGGTAACGGGGTGTTCTACCTGAAGGCGGGTATTCATCTCCAGGAAGTAGAAATTATCATCGCCGTCAAGGAGGAATTCTACGGTTCCTGCTCCGAGATAGTCGCAGGCTTTAGCACACTTCACGGCGGCTTCGCCCATACGTTCGCGCAGGGTTTTGGGAGCGTTTGGTGGTAGCGAGTAGGGGCGGTTTTCTTCTTCCGTCTCTTCTTCTGGCGCGGGCGCAGGTGCACTGCAAGTTTCATGGGCTTTGGACAGCGGGACGGAAGGCGCTTCTTCGACGACCTTCTGGTGTCTCCGCTGCACAGAACATTCCCGCTCAAACAGATGAACCACGTTTCCGTGGCTATCGGCCAGTACCTGCATCTCGATGTGCCGGGGAGAGGTAACGTACTTCTCGATAAAAACAGATCCGTCTCCGAAGGCCGAGGTCGCCTCGGAAATAGCGCGTTCCATCTGTTCCTGTAGCTCGTCCCGGTTTTCCACGACGCGCATGCCCTTTCCGCCACCGCCCGCTGCTGCTTTGATGAGAATAGGGTAGCCGACTTCGTCGCCGATCTTCTTGGCCAGTTCCACATCGGTGATCGCTTCTTCGATACCAGGCACCATGGGGATGTCGTAATCGGCAACGGCTTCTTTAGCGGCTAGCTTGTTGCCCATCACCTCAATGGCGTGAGGCTTGGGGCCGATAAAGATGATGCCAGCTGCCTCGACCTGGCGAGCGAACTCAGCGTTTTCGCTCAGGAAGCCGTAGCCGGGGTGGATGGCGTCCGCGCCGGTCTGCTTGGCGGCGGCGATAACCTTCTCCATCACCAGGTAAGACTGATTTGAAGGGGCTGGACCTAGCAGCACCGCCTCGTCCGCGAAGCGGACGTGCGGCGCGTTGCGGTCCGCCTCGGAGTAGACGGCTACGGTAGCGATACCCATCCGTTTGGCGGTGCGCATTACGCGGAGGGCTATTTCTCCCCGGTTGGCTATTAGTATCTTTTTCATGGGATGTTTATAATTCTTCGGCGCTGAGTTCGGAAGGATATTCTTTTTGAAAGTCCCTCCATATTTTTTCAGCAATTGTATTGGTTAAGGCTTCAATGTAGTAGCTGCCAGCGGCAGGATCGGCAACTCGGCTTAAGTGTGATTCTTCAATAAGAATATTGTGTACGTTTCGTGCTACCCGACGTTCAAATGCGGTCGCTCCTTCTTCATCTGAAGGGGCGATCATCAAAATGTCGGCGCCTCCGGTAATGGCGGCAATTGCGTGAGCGGTAGAGGAGATCTTTGCTGCATTAGGAGCAGACTTATCACCTTCTATATAAACTCCGATCTGGTATTCGGTGGATGTTCCTGTTTCTTCAAGTATCAATTCAGCACATAACCTAACCGCTCTGATGTAGGCAATGTTCTCAAGATGATTTTGCTGCAGTTGAAGCCAAAAGGTGAATTTTGAAGACCAATCGACTGAGAAAATATGTAGAGAATTGCTAATTCCATCTATATCATCAACCAGGAAAGGTTTGGGTGCTTTATGCCAAACAACCTCTACAATGTCCGTAAGAATGTCTTTGTAAAGTTGATCTTTGTAGTCCTTTTTGTTACCGGATGAGATGTAGTCAGAAAAGTAGATGTAGTTTGCACCACCAACAAGTGCCTCCAGCGCAAGTTTATTGGCGGAGACGGGATCGTCGT
>CAYPIM010000030.1:0-33455 GCA_964410795.1 uncultured Lewinella sp.
CGCCACGGTAACCACCGCCGCCGCCATAGCCGCCGCCACCGCCGCCACGGTAACCACCGCCGCCACCGCCACGGTAGCCGCCGCCGCCGCCGCCGCCGTAGCCGCCACCGCCACCGCCGCCACGGTAGCCGCCGCCGCCGCCGCCACCACCGCCTTGGCGATCGTTTTCTTTGACAACAATGGTACGACCGTCTAAGTCGGATTGATCCAAGGCCTCAATAGCTGCCTTGGCTTCTTCTTCGTTTGGCATCTCTACGAAACCAAAACCGCGCGAACGACCAGTTTCCCGGTCGAGGATAATTTTTACTGACTCAACCTCACCGTAAGCGCTGAAGGTATTTTGGAGGGTGTCTTCGTCAGTGTCCCAGCTTAACCGGGCAACAAATAAATTCATAACAAAAAAAGGAAAATGAAAAAAAAAGATGATATGGATAAAGCGAATGGATGACTAAGGCAGTCGGTAAATAGAAAAACAAAACACTTCAGATCTCTAATTGTGTCAAGCCTACTCAAAATTCGCCTGTTAAAGCATAGTTATAACATTATAAAATCGATTAGTTATCGACTTAGGCGTAAAAGTAGGGGTTATTTACTGTAAAAAGCGCATTTTTCGCCTGTTTGGGAAAGGAAAGCAAGCTATTAATTGAAAATAATCCATCTGTTGTATATACACTGACTTGATGTTTGAGCATTCGCCTACTGTTTTCTCAATGCTTATTTATGTATGTGTAACCTACAGAGGTGTTCTGAATTATCGACCTTAGCCTTTATTTTACGGATCCAAACCAGGCATTTACTATGAGGAACAGCATCTTTACTTTTCTAAACGCTCTAGTGTTTTTTCTGACGCTGAACTCTTGTCAGGACGCCAACAAGGCAAAGAGCTTTGAGCAAATGTCAGATCGTATTCGCGCGCATTACGTCGATGACAGCAGGGTGGATCGCCTCGAGATTCGCCATAAGTCTACTTTTAAAGGGTTGCTTGTTGAAGGGTATACAACCATTCCCGCAGCATATGACAGTATTCAAGCGGTACTTTCTGAAGGTGGTTTTGTGGTGGCCAATAGTAATTTCCGCCTACTACCAGATGCAGAACTACTACAAGGGAAGACGGCGGGTATCATAAATGTATCCGTAGCAAATCTTCGCTCAAAACCTGGCCACAGCCAGGAGCTTGCAACCCAAGCATTGTTGGGGACACCAATCCAGGTACTGGACCATCAAGACGGTTGGTACCTCGTTCGAACGCCAGACCGGTACTTGGCTTGGTTAGAGCCGGGAGCTTTTGTAGCGATGACACCCCAGAAAGCTTCCGCATGGCTGAACAGCGAGCTTCGCGTCTATGTAGATCGGCCCATAGAAGCTTCCAGCGCTCCGGGTTCTGATGATTACGTAACGGACCTTGTTGGCGGTGGGGTTGTTCGGTACGCTAACGAAAAGCAAGGAGATAAAACAAAAATCTTCCTCCCGGATGGTGAAGAAGCATGGATTGACAGCATAGGTTTGTACAAAGTGCCGGATTGGTTTCAACCGGTATCGCTCAACGTTTCATCTTTGCTGAAAACTGCTGCCTTATTAAAGGGCCGCCCGTATCTCTGGGGAGGGACCAGCTTTAACGCAATGGATTGCTCGGGCTTCACTAAGATAGCGTACTACATTAATGGCTTTGTGATTCCGCGCGATGCGAGCCAGCAAGTACACGCAGGCGAAGAGGTTGAGTTGACCGAGGACTTTGGAAATCTGCAACCCGGCGATTTATTATTTTTTGGGAGATATCGTGAAGATGGATCTCAGAAGATAACTCACGTAGGGTTTTATCTCGGCGAGGGCCGATTTCTCCATTCGGGGGCGGACAATGGCCGGATCAAAGAACAGTCTCTCCGCCCGGAAGACGAGGATTTTGCCGAACACCGGCTCAAGTCTTTGCTCAGCGCTCGAAGGCTTCTACCCGGAGCCAAAGGGGTAGTGCCCGTTGGAGAGGCTTTTACGAAGTTATTAGAATGAGGCTTGATATAAGTTTTACAGTTTATTGTACGGGAACCTACGACTAAACCAAGTCTTCATCCCGGTAAGGGCGCCGGGTATCTAGTTCCCTTAGCTCCATTTCATCTTTTCGACGACGGACTTCCTCGTCCGTGATATCAGGAAGTGGACCGGAAAATTCCGCGTCTTTATCATCAGGGTGAGCATCTTCAGGGTCCGCAAGTGGGCCATAAAGGCTAAGACCTTGCATGGCAACACCGATACCCCAGCCCAGGATAGGCCAGATGGCCCAGAAATTATGACTCCTGCCAAAGATGTTTAGGGCTATGAAGAAGATACTCATAACAAGGTAAGTCCGGAAATGACGCCTAAAATCAAGCTTTTTCTCGCGGAGGTTTTTTTCTTCGTATTTGCGTTTACGTTTGCGTCTACGGGCCATGATTAACTAAATTCAAGAGGGTGGGGAATTGGAGAGAAAATTAGAGCCTTCCAATAATTGTCTTATTGCCTTTTACTTTCTGGTTCAGTTCTACTTCGAGTTTAGTACCTAATGGGAGGAACAGGTCAACCCGGCTGCCGAATTTGATAAAGCCGAAGTCTTCGCCCTGGCGGACCTGATCACCTACATCAACATAGTTTTTTATTCTTTTGGCTAACGCGCCGGCGATCTGGCGTAGAAGTATTTCGGTGCTGCCGTTATCGATCACCATGGTCGTCCGTTCATTTTCAGTGCTGGATTTAGGATGCCAGGCGACTAGATACTTACCGGGATGATAAACATTATATTTAACCTTGCCACCGATCGGGTTACGGTTGACATGAACGTTTACAGGAGACATGAAAATACTGACCTGAAGACGCTTGTCCTTAAAATATTCCGGCTCACTTGCTTCTTCAATAACGACTACTTTGCCATCCGCTGGTGCGTAAATGATGTTATCGTCTTCTTCGGGCACCAGGCGTGCCGGATTGCGAAAAAACTGCAGAATAACCAGATAGAAAACGAACGCAACAATTGCTACGGGAAGGCCCCAGGTAGGCAGTTGCCAGAAGGTAACTGCAGTTATTGCTCCTAAAATAACAAGTAGAACAACCAGGAGTTTCCGGCCTTCAGTATGTATGCGTAAGGGTGTTTTCATGTTTGCTTTCTTTGGTTAAGACGGCACAAATATAAAGCCCGGGAGGAGGAACAACGGCTTCTCATTCAGGACAAGCAGTACGCGTGAACTGGACAACTGGTTCAATGTCATTGGTGAAATAGTCAACTATTTCGAAAGTATTTATCTAACATAAATTCAGAACAAAGTGTTTTTCATCTTTGCCAGGCTTAAACCCATGCTAGATATTTTTTCCAGCAGTTGGATTTTTTCGTTCTGACCAGTAAATGGGTTGGTGAACGTACACCTCAGGTAGAGTTTATTCCGAAGTTTGGTTTGAACGATGTAGAATTTCGTTTCCGTAACTATCTGTGCCCTTACCATGGCGTTCAGGTGGTCAAGGTCTTCAGCAGATTGGAGTAGATCTCTGGGCCGTAGGCGAAAGCATACGATGTTGCAATCGGGCTCCAGGGCTAATTCAAAATCAGGGGTGTTTTTTATTAGTAAGGCAAAGTCAGCGGCAATGCTGTTCACCGTCGTTACGTAGTCCGTGAAAACTTTTTCACCGTGGCAAGCTAATAGGCTGGCAACCCGTAGGCTCATCATATTCTTTGTGCACTCAAAGGTCCGCCGGCCCATATTGTACCAATCTTCTTCATTGGTGTCAAAGCTGAGTAAGTAGTCTGCTTTTTGGTGAAAGGTTCGGTATGCATCGGTTCCTTTACGGAAGAATACGCCGGTTGTGAGACCGGGACACATCAACATTTTATGAAAGTCCATGATCATGCTGTCGGCCCTTTCAAGCCCGTCGAGTAAGTGCTTGCGCTCAGGGTCGAGGCGTACCGGGGCCCCATGGGCGCCATCAACATGGAACCAGAGGTCATGCTTTTGGGCGGCAACGGCAATTGCGGTTAGATTGTCGAAAGAGCCAGTGCTGGTAGTGCAGGCACTTCCAATGATAGCTAGTGGCGTTAGCCCTTCTGTTTTAGCTTTCACGATTGCTTCGTCAATCAATTCGGTCCGCATCCGAAAGCTCTCGTCTGCCGGGACGTTGATTATGCCCGCGTCGCCCCAACCCATAATTCTGACGGCTCGGTCGATGCAATAGTGAGCTTCCTCGTTGACCAGAACGCAGGGGCGTATATTCTCGTTACCCTTACTCCAGATATCGCTTTCTGGCCACTTGGCTGCCCGTGCAGCCAACAAAGCGGTGAGGTTAGCGAGGGTTCCGCCGTTGGTAAGGAAGCCTCCTGCGGTGCTCGCCAAGCCAAGTAGTTTTACAAACTTTTCGATCACCAACCTTTCCATTACAGCTCCGGTACTGCCCATTTCAAAGATGGCGGTACTGCCATTGATAATGCCGTTCACCATGTCTGCCAATGCCGTAATTGGCGCTGGAGGGTTTACCTGATGTCCCATATATCTGGGGCTGTGCAAGTGGAGTGAATCTTTGACGTAGTTGCTGAAAAAATCATTTGGGCCGAGAACTCCCGCCAGCACATCTCGGTAGCCATCCAGCATAATTTCCGGCTCGTGCCGGGGGTTAGCGTCGGCTTCAGAAGCTGTACTTAGGTAGTCCGCCAGCTGATCAATCAGTGAGTGGCCGAGTTTGCGGAAGCTTTCCGAATCATATAATTGCTCAAGGCTTTTCATAGTGGGCAAGATAGTGGACGTTTTGACAAAAGCTTCTGCCGGACAGACGGATCTTTCCGGCAGGCGCCAAGCCCTGAACCTCTCCCCGCACCTGCGCCCGCGCCCAAAAAAGCAGGCTACCACGCAAAAGAGCGTAGTAGCCTGATAATGTCTGTTACACTGTACTAGCCTTAAATTCCCATCTCTGCTCGCGCAGCGTCAAGAATTTTTCGAACTTCAGCGGGGTCGGCTCCCTGGGCATACACGCGGAGAACAGGCTCGGTGCCTGAGGGGCGTACCATGAACCAGCGATCTTCGCCGTCCAGGTAAAATTTGCTTCCGTCTACGTGTGCTACGCGGGTGACTTTGAAGGGGCCAACTTTAGTGAAGGGCGCTTCCTTAGCCTGTTTTACAATTTCCCACTTACGATCATTTTCTACGTGGACATCGTCGCGGTCACAGTTGAAGCTGCCAACTTTAGCGTAGAGATCAGCGACTAATTCTTTGAGGGATTTTCCAGACTTGGCCATATACTCAGCAATCATCAACCCAATCCAGATACCGTCACGTTCGGGGATGTGCCCCGAGACGGCCAGGCCGCCAGATTCTTCACCACCAACAATCACTTCTCGTTCGGCCATAATCTCGGCGATGTATTTAAAACCGATCTTCGTTACTTCGTAATCCAGCCCGTACATTTCAGCGAGTTGTTTGAGCTTGTCGGTTACGGAGAAGGTCAGAATCACCTCGCCGGTCTTGATTCCTTTATATTCGTACTGGTACATCAGTAGAAGCAAGAGAATGTGGTGGCTGTCCACAAATTCTCCGTCACCATCAAAGAGGCCGATGCGATCGGCATCTCCGTCGTTTGCGATACCTAGGGCAATATTAGGATCGTTTTTGATCGTTTCCGCCATTTCAGTTAGGTTCCTGCCGATGGGCTCGGGTGCCTGGCCGTCGAAGCCGGGGTTAATCTCACAGTGCAGGTGGGTCGCGTTAGGCAGTAGCTTTTTCATTGCGCCCTGGCCTGCGCCGTACATGGCGTCGTAGGCAATACCGATTCCGGAGTTGCGGATCAGGTCCATATCAAAGCCCTGGTTTACGTGGTCTAAGTAAATCTGCTCGAAATCGTGTTCTTCTACCAAGCCCTTTGCTTTGATTGCTGCGTAGGTTGGAACATCAGTTGGTACGGCGTCAGGAATCAGGTTCTCCACGGCGGAAACATCGGCTGGTACGGACGGACCACCGAGTTTAGACTTCAGTTTGTAGCCATTGTAGCTGGGCGGGTTATGGCTGGCCGTGATGACAACGCCAAGATCTGCTCCGGTCTTGACAACACCAAGGCTAACCATCGGCGTAGAAATGTAACCCGGAGCAACGAGGCTGGTAATGCCGTGTTTGCCCAGCACCCTGGCAGTCGCTTCGGTAAACATCTCTCCCCCAAATCGGCAGTCATAACCAATCACTACCCGAGTGCCGCCTTGTTCTTTTAACCATAGAGCGGTTCCTTCTGCAACGCGCATTACGTTGTCTACGGTGTATTCACGGGCGATGATGGCACGCCAGCCGTCGGTGCCAAACTTGATCTTTACGGGGTTCATATCGGGTCAATTTTTTATTGAATTCTCCTAAAGAGATGCCAAGGTGGGCATTTCTGTTCGCAAAGAAAGCAGAGAAGTCGGTAATCATGGTTAAAAAATCGATTGTATTAAGGACTTCGTTGGCTGTTCTCGCTCGCCGGTCGATAATATGTCGTTAGTTTTATTTCCTCTTTTACCTTTGTGGCGTGGAAATTATTACCGGATTTCTTGTTGGTATAGGTACCGGCGTATTCATTACCTGGTTCCCGGGGATGCTGAATATGCAGGTGGTTGATATCGCCGTCAGGGCGGGGAAGCCCAAAGCTTATCTTTTTTCTGCGGGTATGGCGGCGGTGATTGGCGCGCAAACAACCCTCGCCGTATTGTTCGCCAATTTACTCACCGCTAATCCTTCGATAGTCCCCGCTATTAAGCAATGGGCAATTCCCCTTTTCCTTATTCTTGCACTCGTTTTCATTTGGAAAGGCTTCCGTGCCCGTGCTGCACGTAAGGCCGAAGTAGAGCGCCCTTACAAAGGTGGAATATTCTGGCGGGGTATGATAATGAGCTCGATGAATATCCTCAACATTCCCCTCGTTTTTGCGATTGCCGGTTTTTTGATGGCGGATGGCTACCTCTCACGGGCTTTTCTACCCCGTCTTGCTTACGTACCGGGTACAACTTTGGGGACACTATTGATTTTTGTACTCTATGGCCGTCTCTCGGGATGGATTACCCGAAATATGGCACTGTTCGCCCGGAATATCAACTTCTTTATCAGCGGAATTTTTGTAGTGCTAGCGGCCATTCAGGCAATACGAATGTATTGATGCTGATGCGAGGCTTGGTACTAAAAATTTTGTTGCAATTTCGCCCAAGGCTCTCCAATCATATTACAGCTCCCGATTTGCCAGGCTATCAATCTATCACATCTATCAATCTATCACACTTAAATAAGGGCGCGGCCGCAGGTGCAATGGAAGTTTTAGGGAATGCTATATATGGCTTTCAGAATAAGTTGAAAACCTCTGCGCCAATCGTCTTCGCCGTTTTCAGGTAAGTGGAAGCTTCCTCCGGGCTACCGTCTGAAAATTTTGGGTCGGTGTATTTTATGGACAGCCGTTTTTTCGCAGATAGAAGAAAAGGGCAGTTGGCGTCCGCATCGTCGCAGACCATAACGGCTACAAAATCCTTGTCTGGGTTGGCCGGATCATCGTAGCGTTTAGACCAGCCTTCTACCGGAGGGTGTTCGTCGCTAAAGTAAATCAGGTGCCGATGGGGAGTGTTCTTGTCGGTCTCTACCCGAAAGCCCAAGCCGATAAGGGCTGTAATTACGTTCGCATGTAAGGCCGTCACTTCCGTCCCGCCAGAATAGGCCTGGACAAAAGAGTTGTCGTGCCAGGCTGCGGCAACCGTTGCCCATACCTGAGCAATCTGGCTTCGGCGGGAATTGTGCGTGCAAACAAAGTTTATGGCCAGACTCTCTTTGTCACGCGCAGCGCATTTTATAAGAATAGAAAGGACTTGCAGATCAATTATGCGCGCAGAAGTGGAATCGACCTGGGGTGGTTGAAAATGTTGAATCGTTTGTACAATTGCTGGGTAAATAGTGGGTTTTGACATTTTATGATTTTAATTTGTTATTCCTTGTAACCGGACCTCCCGCTCAAGTTGTACGCCGAATTTTGCGCCAACTTCTTCCTGAACAGATTTGCTGAAGGCCAGGATGTCCTGCCCCGTAGCCCCTCCATGATTTACCATCACTAGGGCCTGCTTTTCGTAGGTGCCCGCTGCACCAACTCTTTTACCCTTTAGCCCCGCTTGGTCGATGAGCCAACCCGCGGGAAGTTTTACGTAGTCGTCGTCAATAGGGTAGGAGGGGAGGTCGTCGAACTCAGCCTTCAGCCGATCATGGTCTGATTTCGGAACGACTGGATTTTTGAAGAACGAGCCGCTATTGCCCAGGAAAAACCAGTCGGGCAGCTTAGAACGACGTATGTTGGTAACGGCGAGTGCGACATCGTTTGGTGTTGGGTCGGTTACGTTCAGTCGGGAAAGCTCTGCCTGGATGGCACCATAGCTGGTTTTTAGCTCATGGTCACCGTTCAGCCGCAGGTCTACGGCGGTGATGAGAAAACGGCCAGGTTCCCGTTTGAAGCGACTGTCCCGGTACCCAAACTCGCATTCTTCTGGCGTCAGAATCCGTGCTCCTGCCCCGTATTCCCAGACGTGGACGGCCTCAATACGCTCCGCTACTTCCGCGCCGTACGCGCCAATGTTCTGGACGGGAGCGGCACCCACTGTTCCCGGGATGAGAATAAGGTTTTCAAAACCGTACCATCCACGGTCGAGCGTATAGCGTACGAATTGATTCCAGTCTACTCCTGCCGCTACGCGGACGATGCTAGGAGGTAGAGGATAATAGGTGGGGGGCAGAGCCCCCTTTGTCGTAAGGGGGCCGTTAAGCACTTCTATACCTCCCAGCGCAACGTGTACTGTAAGCCCTGGAACTTTGTCTAAAAAAAGCATATTTGAACCCCCGCCTAGTACCAGCTCCGGCGCTTGCTGGAACTCCGGGCCATTGAGTTGGCTCAAGTCCGTTAGTGCCAGGTACCTTTCCGCTGTACAGGGTAAGTTGAAGGTGTTGAGGCGGGCTAGCGAGACGTTGTGTTGGATCATTTTTTGAATTTGGACGATGCAGCCTCCGGCTGCGAGCGGACCGAGTGCTCTCTGAGTATGAAATGAATTTAAGTTTAGAGTTTGTTTGAGGATTTTGGAGCGAGGAAGCAAAGTTCCCAAACAAGCTCTTTACAAAGCAACGGCTGGCGCCCGGAGGGTACTTAGTCCGCTCGCGCTCAGAGAGCGCATCGTCCGGTTATTCTCCCTGGAACTGAAGACGGGCAAGTGCTGCGTAAGCTCCACCCGGCACGTCGTGCAACTCGTCATGGGTGCCTTGTTCAACGATTTGTCCGTTTTCTATCACGTAGATACAGTCTACCTCCCTGATCGTGGCCAGGCGGTGGGCGATGATGATGGAGGTGCGGCCTTCCATTAGGCGGTCAAGGGCTTCTTGAACAACACGCTCGCTTTCGGCATCCAGGCTGCTGGTGGCTTCGTCGAGCAAGAGGATTGCTGGATTCTTGAGAATTGCGCGGGCGATAGCGACGCGCTGCCGCTGACCACCACTGAGTTGTATGCCCCGGTCTCCGACTACGGTGTCAAAACCTTCGGGGAATTTTTCAATGAATTCTAGCGCGTTGGCCTTACTTGCTGCTTCACGGATGGCTTCCTCACTAGCCTCCAGGGCGCCGTAGGCAATGTTTTCCCGGATAGAGCCACCAAAGAGGAGTACTTCCTGTGGTACCAGCGCGAGATTTTCCCGGAAAGCGTGAAGGTCGTAATCTTCAATGTCTTTTCCGTCTGCGGTGATACTGCCCTCACTGATTGGATAAAACCGTAGGAGCAGTTTCATTATCGTTGACTTGCCACTGCCGGAGGCACCGACCAGCGCGACCTTCTCTCCAGGTTTGATCTTTAAGTCAATGCCCTTCAGTACCTGAACATCAGGGCGCGTAGGATAGCTGAAGCGAACGTTCTCATAATGGATGTTACCTTCTATGTTTCCGGTGGGAGTTGTTTCTAAGTCAGTTGAATTGTTTTTTTGTTCGTTAAGGCTTTGTTGCTCAACCTCCATTGCACCTGCGTTTGCGCCTTCTACTTCTTCGCTGTCTAATATGTCTACCACCCGATCTGAAGCGCCGAGTGCTGAAACGATTTCAGCGTAAAAATTACCAAGGCTAGCGATAGAGCCTCCAATGAGTGCCGTGAAAATTACAAAAGAAAACAAGTCGCCTTCCGGTAATAAATCTGCTTGGACGAGTAAAACGGCCCGGTAAATAATGTAAAATAGGGAGCCGAACATAACCGTAACAATAAAGGCGGAGAAAATACCTCTTGCCGAAGCAGTTTTTAAGGAAATACGAACAGTCTCATCAATACTACGGCTGTAGCGTTCCCGTTCGAATTCCTCGTTAGTATAAGCCTTGACGGTGGAAATACTACTCAGGCTTTCTTCTACTATTACGTTCGAAACAGCAAGCTGCTCCTGCCTTGCCTTCATCATTTTTCGTACGTACTTGCCAAAAAACATAGCAGCTATTACCACTACCGGAAATATGGCAAGACTTACGAGCGCCAGCTTTGTCATCGTCCAGAGGATGAAAATGATGGCTCCGGTCAGGATAATGAGTTGGCGGAGAAATTCGGCCAGGGTCAATGAGAAAATGCCTTGAATTTGGGTGATGTCGTTGGTTATTCGACTCGTGATCTCACCTACCCGTGTTCGTTCAAAGAAGGGGATTTTAAGGTGCAAAATTTTCCCGTATAGGTCTTTTCGCAAGGAAGCCATTGCTCGCTCACTGACTTCTGCTTGCAGGCGCACGCGAAGAAAACTAAGCGGAGCCTGGAAGACGAGCAGCACGGCCAAGAGTGTGAAAATTTCCGCAACCGTAAGATCGTACTTTCCTTTCCCACTAATTACGTTGAGGGCTTCTCCGGGCAGTTGAAGTAGCACGAGGAAAACCAAGCTACTGATCGCCAGGATGACGAAGCTGAACATGAACTTCCAACGGTAGAGCCATACATAATCAAAAATGCGTAAGCTCCGGTTGAACTTTTCTTTCTGGGTGCGCCCAGAGTCGGGCCGCCCGGTTTTATCGTTAGTTTTAACCATAAGCGTTGCAAAGGAAACCCTTTCAGGCGCATTTTGAGGTGTTCAGCACAATTTTTGGTGTAACTTTGAGCTTTCTATTACGGGAATATTGCACTTCTCCCCAAAAATTGAAACAAATACCGTTATGCGCACCCGTTTATCATTACTTTTTTCTGTTCTTTTTGTACTCGGCGGTCTTACTACTGCCCAGGCTCAGGAGCTGGAATTTGGCGTTAAAGCCGGAACCTCATTCTATACTGGCGACCTTAGCCCGGTAGAGAATGGTTTTGATCCTGAGGATCTTAACTTCGCCGGAGGCCTTTATCTTCGCTATCGTCCCTCCACTCGTTTTGGGATTCGGGTGAATGGTAATTTCGGCCGGATCAGTGCAACGAGGGAGGACCTGGTGGCCCCTAATGAACTGGGGGAGTCGGTTACTATCAGCCGCAACTTTCGTTCTTCTATTTCTGAATTTAATGCAGTATTAGAATATGATCTGTTTTACCTCGGTAACCCAGAAGGTAATTTCTTCGCAGGCTATGTTTACGGTGGTGCAGGCGTTCTTAGCTTCAATCCTGAAGGAGAGCTAGATGGTGTTTTTACTGAACTACAACCACTCCGCACCCAGGCACAGGGAAGTGGCCTCAACCCGCGGTACGACGCTACCCCTTACGAATTAACCACAGTAGTAGGTGTCCTTGGAGGCGGTGTCCGGGTTCGCTTTGCCGACCGGATCGTAATTGGACTCGAATTGGGTGGCCGTAAAACGGGTACTGATTACCTGGATGACATTTCTGATACTCCCGTGAGCTACCTTGATGTACTTCAGGGAGACAACGGTGGTCTAGCGGCACGATTCTCGAACCCTGCCGTTCAGAACGTGGGTGAAGTAGGGGACCTAACCTACTTACGCGGTGGCGATGCCGAAGATTATTACTTTGTTGGTAGCCTTACGGTTGGTGTTACCATCGGGGCCGCCGGAAGCAATAAGTCGGGTTGTTACAAATTCTAAATTGAGTCTTCGAGCTCTTAGTGACAAGCATTTAGCGGTTAAAGCAGGGATACTTCGGCTCCTCGCCTGACGGCTAAATGCTTTGCTTTTTTAAAGATTAAGCATGAACTAAGGGCCCAAAACACTAACAGTCTAATAGACTAATTACTACCTTCGCCCTTATGACGGAAAAAGTCTTAATCCTCGACTTTGGTAGCCAATACACTCAGCTTATTGCCCGCCGTATACGGGAGTTGAACGTTTACAGCGAAATAGTACCCTTTAATAAGGTGCCTGAGCTAGACGATACCATTAAAGCGGTGATCCTGAGTGGAAGCCCTTTCTCGGTGCGGGAAGAGCGTGCATTGCACCCTAATCTAGAACCCCTTATTGGTAAGCGCCCGGTGCTCGGTATTTGTTATGGAGCCCAGTATATCGCTCAGCACTTTGGTGGCCGAGTAGAGCGTAGTGAAACAAGGGAGTATGGCAAGGCAAATCTTGCTGCCATCCATAAGCATGAAGGCCTAATGGCTGGGCTTGATGTAGGTAGTCAGGTTTGGATGAGCCATGGGGATACGATTAAGGAAATACCAACACAGTTTGAGTTGTTGGCTAGTACGGCTGATGTAGAAGTCGCCGCCTACAGTAGTAAGCCCGAGGCTTTCCGTAAACCTATTTACTGTATTCAATTTCACCCCGAAGTTTATCATACCCTCGACGGTAAAGAGCTACTCAAAAACTTTGTGATCGACATTGCAGGCTGTTCGGGCAATTGGACACCGGCGCACTTTATTGATGATACGGTAGCCGCTCTAAAGGCGAAAATTGGCGATGACCGTGTGCTGCTCGGTCTTTCTGGTGGAGTAGATAGCTCGGTTGCCGCTATGCTACTACATCGTGCAATAGGTGATCGTCTTTTCTGCTTTTTCATTGATAACGGATTACTCCGCAAAGATGAATTTGAGGAAGTACTGAAAAGCTACGATGGAATGGGGTTGAACGTAAAGGGAATTGACGCCAAAGCCGAGTTTTATGGCGCACTGGCAGGAATCTCTGATCCTGAATTAAAGCGAAAAGCGATCGGGAAAACCTTCATCGACGTATTCGATCGGGAAGCAAAAAAACTAACCAACATCAAGTACCTGGCCCAGGGTACAATCTATCCGGATGTGATCGAGAGTGTATCCGTCCACGGCCCCTCTGTAACCATCAAAAGCCACCACAATGTGGGCGGTCTTCCGGCTAAAATGGGGCTTAAAATTGTGGAGCCTCTGCGCTTCCTGTTCAAAGACGAAGTTCGTAGGGTTGGCACGGAACTCGGTATGGCAGATCACCTGATCAAACGCCATCCATTCCCCGGCCCAGGGCTCGCCATCCGGATTTTAGGAGATATCACTCCCGAAAAAGTAAACTTGCTGCAGAAAGCAGATGCCATCTACATCAACAAACTCCGCGAATACGGTTTATACGATCAAGTGTGGCAAGCAGGAACTATCTTACTGCCCGTACAATCGGTCGGTGTAATGGGAGACGAGCGCACTTACGAGCAGGCCGTAGCCTTAAGAGCAGTAAACAGTACGGATGGGATGACGGCCGAATGGAGCCACCTACCCTACGACTTCCTCGCCGCTGTAAGTAGTTCGATCATCAATAATGTTAAAGGGATTAATCGCGTCGTATATGACATCAGTACCAAACCGCCAGCCACAATCGAGTGGGAATAAACTCAGCATCTTTATCGTGCTGGGACTCCTGCTGGTCTCCGTTTCTTCCTGTGAACTCTTCAAGCCAGCCGTAGATCCCGGAACCGGCCAGACAGGGACAACTGACGAACCCCGTCGGGATCAGGAGGATGGTGAAGACCTTGACCCCGTACAGAGTCGGCGCGTCTATGACCCCGTTACCGGAACCTATGTCTATGTAGCCAATGCGCCAACGGATAAAATGGACACCATCCGTTGGACGGTGGTCTCAGAAGACCGTAACCCTCCCATTGTGGAAGAAGGTGTAAATGACTATGTGCCTGACAATCCAAACGACCCTAATACAGATCCAAATTCGGAAACCTCCCCGATCACTCAGGTAGGGACTACTCCGGAAGGCTCGCGTTTGCTTTCCGGCTACAACGTTGACTTTATATTGCCCTTCCTTACGGATCGTTACTTGGGGAGCGAGGATAAGGTTGATCCTAATTCGTTATGGTCCTTGCACTTTTATAGCGGTGCTAAACTGGCACTTGACGATATGCGCAACAACGCAAGCGTAAACTACAATGTGAACGTTCAAGATAGCCGTGCGAACGAAAGCACCGTTCAGTCAATCGCCGCCAGCCCAGAATTCAATCAAGCCCAGGTCATTTTTGGCCCCTACCTTAAAAATAATGTAACTACTCTTGCGGAAGCGTCGCGTGGCAAGGAGACTGTATTAATTTCTCCTTACAGCGCAAGTGGAGGTATTAGCCAGAATAATCCTAACTATGTTCAGGTAAACCCTACTTTGGAAACCCACATGCGTTCTTTGCTACAGCATGCATACAAGACCCAAAGGGCCGACCGAATCGTTTTAGTTACGGGTACCGACCCTAATCAAAAAGCCCGACTAGGGTACCTTCAGGATGAATACAAAATTCTGACTGGTAACGCCCAAATTGAGCCACTTGAAGAAATTCAGGTGGACATGAACGACGCAAATACCAGTTTGCGTGATTACATGAGGGGCCGTAAGACGGTGTTTATTGTTCCGATTTATGAAGATGAGCCTTTTGTCGCTAATTTTCTTAGGGTGCTGTACTCTGAAACCAGGGACGACTTTGGCCGGAACGTTGCGGTCTATGGGCTGCCACAATGGATTGACTTCACTCGCATAAACTTTGATTACTACGAGGGAACAAACGTCCACGTTTCCAGCAGCGTATTTATCGATAAACTCAACCCGGCGGTGCGGGCATTTCGTCGGAAATTCTTTGAGCGTTATGCCGCCCTTCCGCGAGACGAGGCCTACGTTGGCTACGATGTTACCCGCTACTTCCTCCGAATGGCTGCTGAGCACGGTACCCGTTTCCAGTATGCGCTGGAAGCAAATCCGGAAGACCTGATGCATACCCGCTTTCGTTTCCAGCCGGTAGCCGTCGTCCCCGCAGATGCAACAAGCTTTGAGCAGGCTACCTTGGATCGTTTCGAGAATAAGTATGTCAACATCCTCCGCTTTCGGGATTACGCGTTTAAGCGCGTGAACTAGATTTCGGGCGCGGCCGCAGGTGCAGTGTAAGTTTGTTGCCCGGCTTTCAAGCCGTGATGGTTTGCCCGGCCTTCAGGCCGAGATTAGGTTGCAAAGCAACTTGGGTTGAATACTTTCATAAAGGGAGAGAATTAGTTTGGATCTCCGAGGGAGGCCGCCTAGCGAAGACCTCAAGCGGATAGGCTAAAAGCGTTGAATATTCACCTCCGCAGGAACGTCCTTATTTTCAAGAATAGCCTCCGTAAGCCAACGAGAGCCTAGTGGAGCCAAGGAAGCACCTTTGGTGCCAAGACCATTTAATATCCATAGGCCCGGTATTTCGGGATGCTGGCCGATAAACATTCGCCGATCCTTAACCGTAGGGCGAACTGCGGCTTGCTGGCTGATTACTTCGTATTCAGTACCGGTCAGGATTTCGGCGAGTCGGTCTTCAAGGAATTTACGATTGGCTGGAGTTGGGGAGTCGTCCGCGAAACGGTTTTCGCTGGTGGCACCGACCCAGTAAGTCTCGTTGGCGAGCGGAACCAGGAAGACGCGATGCTTGAACATTCGGTCAAGAACAGGGGCTTTGGTTTTAATTAGAAGAACTTCGCCCTTGTTCCCACCATGAGGCAGGTAGTTGAAGAAAGGGTTGTTGCGCGCGCGCCATCCTTCACAGCAAATAATGTGATCGTATTCATCCTTGTTCTTAAACCCTTTCTTTGCACCTGCGCGCCGGCGCCCCCGTGTGCTATCAGAAGCTGCATCCAGGAAGCCTGGTATTTGCGAGTAATCGATTTTTTCATTTTTTAAACGACCTTCCTGAAGAAGTTTTTGTCGGAACCTATGCGTAAGGCCGGACACATCGACCCTTGCTGCATGCCGCACTCCCGCATAGGTAAACACCGGAGCGGTAAGCGCCGGGATGTTCCCCGGATCTGGTTTATCGTCCATGTATTCCGCATACCCGATATCTGCCGACCGAGCTTGCCAGTCGTTAAGGTCTCCCCGGTTGTAGAGGGTACGAATCAATGGCTGTTCGTACCAGAATTGACAACTTAAGAGTTGTTCTAATTCGCCGTAGAGCGCTTTTGCTTCAGGAAGCAGATCATCGATTTTCCAACTTTTCACGAAACGACGACCAGTAATAGGATTGACGATGCCGGCGGCAACGGAGCTTGCAGCTACCTGCCCTGGCGCATCTGCATAGTGAACGGTATGGCCAGCCTGCTCAAGGCGATACCCGGTGAGTGTCCCGGCTAGGCCCTGGCCGATGATCAAAAAATTAAGCATGTCAAATTGTTATTCACTACTTGCACGGACGATTATCCGAGGGGACAGGACAAGTTTTGGCACCGCTTCCAGCACGGACGCATCATTGTTGAGTGCGGCCATGAGTCGTTCGGCGGATCGGCGCCCCATTTCGAGCGTTTGCTGATCCACACTGGACAACTGAGGGGTCATTATTTCAGTAAAAGGCTCGTTGGCAAAGCCCATGAAGGCCAGATCTTCAGGGATTCGAAGGCCTAGCTTTAAAGCTGATCTGATTCCTACAGATGCACTGTAATCACTGGCACTGAAAATGGCGTCCGGAGGGGTGGGGAGGTTCCAAAGCGTACTGAAGATTTCTGGGCTGGTATCAAAGTGAGATTCGATGTCTACTATCCAGTCATCTTCGATTTGCATTCCTGCTTCGGTAAGCGCCCTGAGGTAGCCGAGATAACGATCACGGTAGATATGAAGGTGTTGTGGGCCCCGTAGGTGGGCAATGCGCTGATAGCCAGATTTAATAAGGTGATTGGTCGCATCAAAAGCCCCTTTTTCGTCGTCGATAACAACGGCAGCAGCAGCTACGCCTTCTGGAATGGTATCGAAAAACTGAATTGGAAGACCTCCTTCGATGAGTTGTTGATAATACGCATGGTCCGTTTTTCCGTCTTTGGCGATGGAAATAAGAATACCATCTACCTGAACTTTGCGCAGGGTCTCGATCATTGTTCTTTCCCGCGCCGAGGAATCATAGCTTTGGCATACAATGATATGGAAGCCTTGCTCATCAGCTTTTTCTTCAATTCCCCGAATCACGCTAGCGAAGAACGCGCGATCAATCGCGGGGACGATAACGCCTAAAATGTCCGACCTTCCTTTGCGGAGGGCCGCAGCGATGTAATTGGGCTGATAATTGAGCTCTTTGGCTTTAGCATGGACAAGCGCTCGCGTTTTCTGGCTGACAACCGGATTGTCCGCCAGCGCGCGGCTTACGGTACTGGCGTTGAGCCCTAACTCGTAGGCAATATCATGAATAGTTGTTTTGCCGGATTTTCTGGCCATAAGGCTAAGGTAGACACTTTTACAGGAGCTTACGGTAAACTTGTTTACTTTTGCGCCTAAAGCACTACTGAGATTCTTTTTTGTCGGCTTACTTACCCAGCGTCGATCAATAGGAAAAATCCCAGCTTGGTGCCTCATTTTTGTAGTCAGGCTTGCCATGTTCGGTCCGCCAGGCACTGTTTAGATTAAACTCACTAGGTATGAAAAGAACGTTACTCCTCTTTTTACTCGTGTTTATTTCCATCTCCGCTTTCGCTCAAACCGCCCTTAAGGGTAAGGTGACGGATCCGGATTCCGGAGATGAACTTCCGTTTGCTACGATTCAGCTCTTCAAAGAAGGCGCTTTTGTCAATGGCGTAACTACGGACTTTGAAGGCAACTATTACTTCTCTAACATTGATCCGGGGACTTACGACATCCAAGCGGATTTCACCGGCTACCAAGGAGTTCGCCTCACTGGAATTGTCGTCACGCCTGGTAAAACAAATGTCGCCGATGTTGAAATGAGCAATGATGGTGGTGTAGTTCTTACGGAAATTGTAGTTCGTGAATTTCGCAAGCCACTTATTGAGCAGGATAATACCACCTCTGGCCAAACCGTAACTTCGGAAGAAATTCGCAACCTGCCGACCCGTAATATTAACCAAATCGCTTCCATTGCAGCTGGTGCATCTTCCGCTGATGAAGGCGGAGCCATCAATATGCGTGGATCACGCGCCAACGCTACCAACTACTATGTTGACGGTGTTCGGGTAAGTGCGACCAGTATTCCTGATTCGGAGATTGAAGCACTCCAGGTAATTACCGGTGGTGTAGAAGCACGTTACGGTGACGTAACGGGGGGGATCATCTCCATTACTACTAAAGGACCTGCTAACCGTTTCAGCGTAAACGCCGAGGCGGAGACAAGTGAAGGCCTGGACAACTATGGCCAGAGCCTGGTTGGTCTTTCCATGAACGGTCCCATCCTTAAGAACGCTGAAGGAAGTTCTATTCTGGGTTACCGCTTTAGTGGCCGATACTCTTACAGTGAGGACGATACGCCTTCCGGAATAGCGGCTATTCGTGCTAAGGATGATGTGATTGCTGAGCTGGAAGCAAACCCACTGCGCATTGTAAACTCTGGTAACCGCCTGATTGAATTCAACTCTGCGGACTATATCGATAACGATGACGTAAACTTCCTGAAAACCCGCCCTTTTGAGGAGTCCAACCGGATTAACCTCAATGGTAAGATTGATGCACGCCTGAGTGATGCCATTGATATTTCTTTCTCTGGTGCTTACGGCAAAGGAGAGAACCAGTTCACTCCGGGCAATTGGCGTCTGCTAAACGCAGCCCGTAACCCTACGCAGAATACCCAGAACTACCGTGGTAACTTCCGCTTCCGTCACCGCCTTGGCGGTTCGGGTGTAGCCGATGGAAATGATGGCTCCAGCAGCATTATTCGCAATGCGAGCTATACACTTCAGTTTACCGTAGAGAACACACAGAGTGATGCCCAGGATCCTATTCACGGAGACAACCTCTTTGCTTACGGACATGTAGGGAATTTTGACATTGATTACATCCCCGTCTTTGCCTTCAATGACCGTAGAGACTCTGCCTTCCAGACGGATTATCGTGAAGTGATTCGGTCTTTTGATCCTTCTACTTCCAATAATCAGATCCTTTCCAACTACAATAACATTCTGGACATTGGCCAAGACCAGATCCTGACGCTTGGTGATTATGGCATCCAGGGGGAGGGTAGTGAGTCTACCTTTTTTGACTTCCGTGAAAACGGAATTGCCCCGATTAGCCTTGACCGTTTTTACACCATTAATGGCCGTACGAATAGCCAGTATGGAAGTACTTGGTTCGATACTAACGTTGGCGCGGTATACAATACCTTTAATAAAGGAAGTAATGACCTTTATACCTTCCAGGCCAACGCCTCCTTTGAAATTGTACCGGGAAGCTCAGATAAGAGCCGTCACAGCATTCAGCTTGGTGTGATTTATGAACAACGGACTAACCGTAGTTACGGTGTTGCTCCGCGCGGCCTTTGGAACGCGGCCCGTAGCCGGGTGAATCAGCACCTGGTTACCGTTGAAGGGAATAACCGGGTGATTGATTCACTCCGGGTTACTGAGCCGGGGCCTGGTGGCCTTTTCGACCGCAATGTAGCGGTACTTGCTCCTTCTATTCAGGACAATGACGGACAGTTTTACCGCTCTATTCGCGAACGCCTTGGTGTTCCACTGGATGAGTTCGTTAACGTTGATGGCCTAAGCCCCGACCAGTTGAGCCTAGACCTATTCAGTGCCAGAGAACTTACTTTTGATGGCCTTGTCGGTTACTCCGGCTACGATTACCTGGGGAATGAGTACGATGGTACTTTTGATGACTTCTTCACGGTAGGGCCCGACGGCGAACGTTCATTCAACGTGGCTCCTTTCCGTCCTATCTATGCTGCAGCCTACTTGCAGGATAAGTTTACGATCAACAAAATGATCTTCCGCGTTGGTGTCCGGGTAGACCGTTACGATGCTAACACAAGGGTATTAAAAGATCCTTTCAGCCTCTACGAGATTCTTGGTGCTGATGATTTCCACGCCAACTTCGGTGGTGAGCGCCCTGGTAGCATTGGTGGAGACTATAAAGTTTACACCGACGTAAATGACGGTGTGAACGTAGTTGCTTACCGTAGTGGAGAAAACTGGTTCCGCCCTGATGGCTCTCCTACCAACAGCCCGCTGGAGATTGATGCACTACGTGGTTTACTTCCTACTCCAAAGTACGCTAATCCGGCAGTGCATGAGTTCGCCGATTTCATCAAGAGTGACGGTTTCTCCGTAGATGATTCCTTTAAGGATTATGAAGTACAGTTCAACGTGATGCCACGTTTGGCCTTCTCCTTCCCGATCTCTGACGATGCTAACTTCTTTGCGCACTACGACGTATTGCTGCAGCGTCCGCCTAGTAACAGTTATGCAACTCCGCTGGATTACTACTTCTTCAATGACCGTTCTTCCGGAACTTTCAACAACCCGGCGCTCCGCCCGGAGCGCACCGTTGATTACGAGGTAGGCTTCAAAACCCGCCTCTCTGAAACGTCTGCACTGACCATTGCTGCTTACTATAAGGAAATGCGAGACATGATCCAGCTGCGGACCTACCTCCCAGTACCTACGGTTAGTTCTTACACCACGTTTGATAACCAGGATTTCGGTACGGTGAAGGGCTTCAGCCTTACCTACGACCTCCGTCGTACGGCGAATTTCACGATTAACGCCAACTACACGCTTCAGTTTGCTGACGGTACAGGATCTAGCCAACAGTCTCAGCGAGGGTTGAGTAACCGTGGTAACCTGCGTACGCTCTTCCCACTGAATTTCGACGAGCGCCACCGTATCAACCTGGTACTCGACTACCGCGTAGGCCGTAACACTAACCTGCCTGGTATCTTCAAGAACCTGGGGGCGAACTTGCAAACCTCGGCAGTTTCTGGCCGTCCGTATACCGCAACTTCAATTCCCACTCAGTTTGGTGGCGCCAATACGGAAGGTGCGATTAACGGCGCACGTAAGCCATTTAACTTTACCCTCAACGGCCAGATTAATAAGGATATCAAGATTGGTGAAAAATCGCGCATGAACGTTTACTTCCGGGTCTCTAATATTCTGGATCGTCGTAACGTACTGAACGTTTATTCTACTACGGGTTCTGCTGAAGACCCCGGTTATCTTCAGTCTAGCTTCGGCCGTGATGAGATTGAGACGGTTGCTTCCGGTAGCCGCTCGCTTGATGGCTTCCTGGCCGCTTACCAGTGGAACGTACTCAACCCTGGCTTCTTTACCCTGCCACGTCGTATGTACATCGGTGCTCAGTTCAGCCTTTAATCTCATTACCACCAACTAATAAAATTTAAGTTATGCGAGTTAATCAACTCATACTTTCTCTAATCGCTCTGGTGGGGTTTGCCGCTCCAACGGCGCTTTGGGCTAAGGAAGGCCCGGACCGGGGCCGCCCAGCTACTACCGCATCTCAGCAGGAGCGGATCGACTTTCGCGATGCATGTGATAATGCAACCGCTCAAACCGATATGGACATCAATAACGTACGTGCCCGCCTGACAACAGGAGGTGACGTATGGTGGAACGGTTCTGATGGCCGGTATGTCGTACCTAAAGTACCCCCTGGTGTGCCGGAAGTAAGTTCTATTTTCGCTGGTGCCGTTTGGCTCGGTGGTAAAGACCCTGGCGGTGGCCTTAAAGTAGCAGCCCAGCAGTATGGCCGTAGTGGAGGTAATTTTGACTTCTACACCGGCCCACTGACCGACGAAGGTCTGACGTCTAAAGATACTTGCGCGCGTTGGGACCGTTTCTTCACGGTTTCTGGAGAGAGTATCCGCGAACTACGCGCAGCTTTTGAAGAATCTGAAGGACAACCGCTCGACCTGAGTTCGTTACCGGAAGACATTCTTGGCTGGCCAGCTACTGGAAATGAGTACTTCTTTGATGTCCATGGCTTTGAATTGCCCAATACCACGCAGGGTCTAGCTGGTTTCTGGGACGAAGACCTCGATGGAATTTATGACCCTACCCTCGGAGATTACCCGATCATCGAAATTCGCGGTTGTGGCGAAACACCCCAGTTCCCGGAAGAAATGACCTTCTGGATTTACAATGATGCTGGTAATACCCACCGGGAATCAAACATTCCCCAGCAGATTCAGATGGAGATTCAGGTACAGGCTTTCGCTTACACCACTTCTGACGACATCAACAGTATGACTTTTCAGCGTTATAAGCTGATTAACCGTGCGCCTGAGGACATCTTTGACACCTATTTCGCTATGTGGGTGGATGCCGATCTTGGCTGTTTCCAGGATGACTACGTAGGTACTGATACTACGCGTTCCCTCGCTTACGTGTACAATTCTGATGCCCGGGACGGACTCGGGACGACTTGTAATTGTGATGGTGTAGAAACCTATTGTGATGAAGTTCCAATTCTTGGAGTAGACTATTTCCGTGGTCCGCGAAAGCCAATCTTTGATGAAAATGACAACCAGATTGGAGAAGAAGAGCTTGGCATGAGCTCTTTCATCACCATCTATAATGGAGGTGTAGGTAGCCCCGATCCTGGTACTACGGACCCAGGTACTGCCCAGGAATACTACAACTACCTGCAGGGCCGCTGGCTCGACGGTAGTGTACTACAGAACTGTGGTGATGGGTATGATGAAGATGGCAGCTGTGCAGAAACGCGTTTTGTATTCTCTGATGCACCAAACGTAACCGATGGTTTCAATATGGTAACCGCCGACCTTGGTGTACGTGACCCCCGTACCCTGCAGGCCTCCGGTCCTTTCACGCTCCAGCCTGGAGCTGTAAACGAACTTATTGTAGGTGTGGTCTGGGTTCCGGACCAAACTTACCCCAACCCTTCCATTCAGCGCCTCCAGCAGGCTGACGACCTGGCCCAAAGCCTTTTCGACAACTGTTTCGATATCTGTGATGGCCCGGATGCTCCGGACGTAGACGTAATCGAACTTGACCGCGAAGTTATTCTACTGCTCAGCAACAGCCGTGCCAGTAACAACTTTGGCGAAGAGTACGTAGAAGCTGGCCTCGGTATTCCCGAAGGAGTTGACAGCCTTTACCGTTTTGAAGGTTACCGCATTTACCAGTTCTCTAGCTCTAACGTATCCCTTGCTGAAGAGGGTGACCCTGAGCGTGTACGCGAGATCGCTCAGTTTGACCTTAACAACGGTATTACCAAAGTCTTTAACTGGAAGCCAGTAAATGAAGATGATAACCCACTGCTTGAACCTTACCTGGCACCAGAATTGGTTGCTACCGGATCGGACAACGGCATCCGTCACAGCATCCGTATTACCCAGGACGCCTTTGCCAGTGGTGGTGATACTCGCTTGATTAACCATCGCCGCTACTACTTTGCCGTAGTTGCTTACGGATACAATAACTATAAAGACTACGACCCATTTGATACGGACAGCCCAGGCCAGCCTCAGCAGTACAAGGCTTCTAGCCGTAATATTGGCGATGCTCAAACCGGAAGTCCTTTCTACCAGGTTATTCCACGCCCGATTCTTGACCGTCAACTGATGGCTGACTACGGAGATGGCGCTACGGTTACCCGTATTTCTGGTGAGGGTAATAATGGTACTTTCCTGGATATTAGCCCCGAGACACGGGAAGGAATGGAAGCAGCTTTCTCTGATGGAGAAATCGTCTTCCCCGAGATTACCTACCAACCAGGTGCAGGCCCAATCGATGTCTTTATCGCCAACCCACTTGACGTGATTGACGGAGAGTACGAGATTACCTTTGTCGACGCTGATATGAGCGACGAGAACTTCGATGAACCCGTAAACTGGATTCTCCGTAACCTGACTGATCCGGGTGCAATGACCATCATGAGCGAACGGCCCATCAGCCAGCGCAACGAGCAGATTATCTCCGAACCGGGTACAAACATTAAGTACGGTATCTCCGTGAACATTGGTGATGTGCCAGAACCAGGTGACGCTGCTTTGCTCGAAAAAGGTAACGGTACTATTGGTGCAAGCATCACCTATGATGATCCGAATGGAGATAACTGGTTGACCTGGTTACCCGACGGCTTTGACTTTGGCGGCAACCTGCCCGTCCAGTTGCGTCAGGAACTGTTCAACTACGTAAACACGGGTGAAATGGAAGCCTTTCAGGGAAAAGATCCTGAAGAAGACTACAGCGATCTCTTCCCTGGTATTTATCCTTACCAGTTAATGGATTTTGATGACCGCCCCAGTGATTTCCCTTTCCTCTCTCCCGCTTGGGTCAATCGTACGAACAGTACCGCCCTTAACCGGGCCACCTTGGGGGACCTCTCCAACGTGGACATTGTCCTGACTTCCAACAAAGACCTCTGGTCGCGTTGTCCGGTCGTCGAGACTTCAAATAAGTTTTACGAAAACGCTATTCTGGACAATCAGCCAGCTAAGACGGATGATGATCGCCCGATGTTTGATACCCGTGACGCGCCTAGCGTTACTAAGAATGCAGGTGCTGATGGTTTGCCAGAAGTAGACACCAACGCTGACCCCGACCGTGAAATGGGTATGGGGTGGTTCCCCGGCTACGCTGTAGACGTGGAAACCGGCCAGCGCCTGGAGATTTTCTGGGGTGAAAACAGCCTCTATGATGGCCGTTCTGTGGGTGGTGGAGACTTCACCGCAGCAGATAACGGTAACGACATGATCTGGAACCCATCTGATGTGCTCATCGATCCGGTTCCTGGCCAGGTTAATTTCTACAACTTTGTTGGTGGTGGTCAACACTTCTTCTACGTAACCAAATTACCTTATGACGGTGGTGAGTACCTGGAAGGCCGCTTGAATCCTCACCCTTCCCGTAACCGGAAGGTGAACGGTGTTCGTGAGATCATCTGGGCGGGCTTCCCGCTCTTATCTCCAGGTTCGCAGCTGCTTTCTTACGAAGATGGCATCATTCCGAATGATGTAACGATTAAACTTCGTGTGAACAATAAATACGAGTATGAAGACGGAACCGAAGATGCCAACGGCTACCCGACCTACCGCTTCAGCGTAGACGGTAAGGCTGCCGGTGATAACGACGCCGCTGCAGTAGAACGCGAGTTGGATATGATCAACGTTGTCCCCAACCCGTACTATGGCTTCAGCAGCTACGAAGACAGCGCACTGGAAACCAATGTGAAAATTACCAACCTACCCGCACGGGCTACGGTTACGATCTACTCCCTGGATGGTAAGTTCATCCGGAAGTACAACCGGGATGAGACGCCGACGATGCTTCGTCGTGCGGAGACCCGTCCTGTTGGTCAGCGCCAAATCTCTCCAGCATTGGAATGGGACCTTAAAAACTTTAAGGGCATTCCGGTATCCGGTGGTGTTTACCTCATCCATGTAAGTGCTCCCGGACTTGGCGAGCGTACACTGAAGTTCTTCGGTGTTCAGCGTCAGTTCGATCCTACTGGCCTGTAAATAGCCTTCGCTGCCGCCCGTTCCGAACAGGTCTTTCTTAGTTCGGAGCGGGCGGGAGCGTTTTGCTGCGCGGGTTACCGCGGAGACGGCGCGGCCGCAGGTGCAGTGTATGTTTTTGGGTCGGATTGCGGACTAAGTTTCAGTCTTTTCTTCCCATGAAACCTTCCTTGCACCCGCGTTCAGCGCCCATAAATCAATAACTAGCGATTCGTCGCTTTATATAAAAACCTTCCTCCTTTGCCGAGGAAAACCAACCATTCTAGTAGCATGAAGAAAATCTACCTGATCGCACTCTGTTTCGGCCTGGCGACTTCCGTCGCTTTTGCCGGAAACCCTGATCGCCAGGGAGAAGCCGGGGCAGCGCAACTGCTGATGAACCCTTGGGCCACCTCCGCTGGCCTGCACTCCATGAATACCTCCAGCGTTTTCGGCGTTGAAGCTATGCGAATCAACCCCGCTGGGGTTTCCCGCTTCAGTGGTACTGAAGTTAAATTAGGCTACGCAAACTACCTACAGGGTACCGACATTGCCATGCAGGCAATTGGCGTAGCAAGTTCTAATGGTAAAGGCGGCGCCATTGGCTTTAGTATTATGAGCCTCGACTTCGGTGACGTTCCCGTTACCACCACCTCCCAGCCTGAAGGCACCGGTGGAGACCTTAATATCAATTTTCTAAACATCGGCCTCACGTACAGTTACACTTTCGAGGAAGCTGTATCCGTAGGTGTTACCCTACGCGGTGTGAGTGAAGGTACAAGTGATGTGACGGCTTTTGGTTTTGCCATTGATGCTGGAGTTCAGTATGTTGCCGGCGAGAAGGACGAATTTAAATTTGGCCTCTCTCTTCGCAATATCGGCTCCCGTATGAGCTACGGTGGACAAGGAATTACCGTTTCGGCTACCACTTCTGAGATTGACTATGAGCGTGCTTTGCAAGAACGGTCTTTCGCTTTCGAAATGCCTACTCTGCTAAACGTTGGCGCATCCTACGATCTACTAACGCGAGCCGATGCATCTAAAAACAGGATCACGCTTATTGGCAACTTTACTGCCAACTCTTTTGGTCGCGATCAACTTGGTGTTGCTGCGGAATACGCTTTCAAAGAGCAGTTCATCGCCCGGGTTGGTTACCGTACCGACATCGAACAGAGCGAACTTACCGAAGTGCCACTGTACGATGGCCTGAGCGCAGGCGCAAGTATTCGAGTACCTTTCAAAAAAGGAGACCCCAGCCGAAGTTTCAGTATCGATTATGCTTGGCGGAACACGCGGGTGTTTAACGGTACCCACAACATCGGTATCGGCATCAGTATCTAGATTTGATAGATTTGTAGATGCGATAGATTGATAGCGCTACCGCAAGTGCCGCTCGTTCGCCCAAGATAAGCGAGCGTAGCGCCATAAACGATTCCTGCGGCAGCACTATAAATCTATAAAATTATCATATCTACCAATCTATTTCCTATCTTTGGAACTAAGATTGAATCAGAGACGTTTCTACCACAGGTAGGAACGTCTCCGTTTTTATCGCAAGTCCGCTAACACTGAAATTGGCGGACACATTACATGAACGGCAAGCTGGGTCTTCGCTGCTTCCCCATGGGGAAGGAGGGAAGGCTTTCGTCTTTGCCCAAAACAAATTGATTATGTCCAAAACCCACTATCTGTCTCAGGAAGGGTTCGACAACCTTACCGCCGAACTTGACGAACTCAAAACCACCGGCCGCCAGAACGTAGCCAAAGCCATTGCCGAAGCCCGTGAAAAGGGAGACCTGTCCGAAAATGCAGAATACGATGCAGCCAAGGATGCCCAGGGCCTTCTGGAAATGAAGATCAACGAACTGGAAAAAGTAATGGCCAACGCACGAGTGTTGGACGCCAGCCAGTTGGATACCAGTAAGGTTACCGTGATGAGTAAGGTCACCATTCGCAACGTAAAGGCTAAAAAAGAAATGACCTATATGCTTGTCGCGGAATCCGAAGCAGACCTTAAAGCAAAGAAGATTTCTGTAAGTAGCCCAATGGGCGCAGGCTTACTCGGTAAAGAACCCGGAGAAATTGCCGAAGTTGTTACGCCTAATGGGACTATTCAGTTCGAAATTATTTCTATCAGTCTTTAGAGGCAAGTTGCAGGTTACAGGTTGCAGATTGTGTGAATGAACCTGCAACCTGCAACCTGCAACCTGCAACTTGTAACCTGCCAACCTGTAACCTGCAACCTGCCAACCATGCCAAGCATATTTACCAAAATTATCAACGGTGAAATCCCCGCGCACAAGGTGGCGGAAACGGACCAGTTCATCGCCTTCCTTGATGTACGACCCATGAAAGAAGGGCACACGCTCTGTGTCCCAAAGCGCGAAATAGATTATTACTTTGATCTTACTGACGAGGAGCTGACAGCGCTAACGCTATTTTCTAAGGCTGTTGCCAGTGCAATTAAGCAGGTAGTAGATTGCAAGCGTATCGCGATAGGTGTACTGGGGCTAGAGGTCCCCCACGCTCATGTACATCTGGTACCGATTACCTCTGAAGGCGACTTTCGTTTTGGGAAATCCGTGGAAGTTTCGGGCGAAAGAATGGTAGAGCTACGGGATGCCATTTCTGCTGCTTACTCAGGCCTTTAGGCGCCAGGGCGGATTTTTGCAATGTTTCAACCGTAGCAATAATGTGATGTAACTCCGACATACATCGTTCCAGATAAAGAGAGAATTTCAGCTACAGCAATTACCTTCGCCAGACAAATAGACCCGTCCATGAAATTCGAGCAACGCATACCCCGCCAAACCTCTGCAGATCTTTTTGATGAAGCTCAGGCATACTTCCCTGGTGGCGTAAATAGCCCGGTACGTGCTTTTCGAAGCGTGAGTGGCCCTCCGCTGTTCATTAAAGAAGGTAAAGGGAGCCGGATGACGGACGAAGACGACAACGTATTCCTGGACTTCTGCTGCTCATGGGGGCCGCTGATTCATGGCCACGCGAACAACTACATAGAGGAGCGAGTGATGGAAACCGTTCGTAAAGGGACCAGCTTCGGTACCCCAAACCGGATGGGCAACCGTCTTGGCCAACTGATCCTGGACAATCACCCCTACGTTGAGCGTATTCGTTTCGTAAGCTCGGGAACGGAAGCGGTCATGAGTGCTTTACGCCTCGCCCGTGGAGTAACCGGGAAAACAAAGATTCTTAAGTTCGACGGCTGTTACCACGGCCACGTAGATAGTCTACTTGTGAAAGCCGGCTCAGGTTTGGCTACCTTCGGGACGAGCTCCTCGGCGGGTGTTCCCGAAGCGGTTGCGCAGGATACCATCATCCTGCCCCTCAACGACCGGAACTTACTAGAAAAAACCCTAAGTGAACACGCTGATGAGATCGCCTGCATCATCGTAGAGCCCATCCCCGCCAATAATGGCCTGTTGATTCAAGATAAGAGTTGGTTGGAGTGCCTCCGGATAAAAGCCTACAAACACAACGTTTTGTTGATCTTTGACGAAGTAATCTCTGGCTTTCGGGTTGGCTTTACCGGCGCGGCAGGCTACTACAACGTGAAGCCCGACATCATTACTTTCGGTAAAGTGATTGGGGGCGGTTTCCCCGTAGGCGCCTACGCGGCCAGTGCGGAAATTATGGACCATATCTCGCCCGTAGGGCCAGTCTACCAGGCCGGAACACTGAGTGCCAACCCTGTAGCCATGGCTGCCGGACTCGCTGCGCTAGAGCTTTGCCTCACCCCAGGCTTCTACGAATTACAGGAGAAGAAAACCCACGCGATGGCTACGGCTCTGGAAGCATACGCCACGGAGAAAGGCTACCCGCTTCATGTTCCTCACATCGGTTCTATCTTCTGGTTGGCCTTTGGCCGCGAACGGATCACCCGCTCCGATCAGATTGACGCGGCGAATATGGAATACTTCAAGGTGATTCACCACGAATTACTGCAGACCGGAGTTTATCTTGGGCCGAGCGGCTATGAGGTCGGCTTCGTTTCCGGCGCGCACTCAGTGGCGGATCTTGAGGAGGCGGTGCAGAAGATTTGTGCGGCTATGGACGTGGCTTTTGGATAATGTTGGTCGTTAGGCCTGTTCATTGTTTTCTAACGAAGGCAAAAAAACATGCTTTAACTAACGTTTTGCTTCTCGAGCCGGTCATTAAGGTGTACTACTAATTTCAATGACTATGTCTCGTACCCGCTCGGTCTTTATTCTGAACTACATTTTTCTGGCGGGCTTGTTGCTCCTGGCCCTGAATGACCATTTTCTAAAAGAGGCCTACGGCAACTGGCTCACCGGCAAGTTATCCGACTTTTCCGGGATCCTGATTTTCCCGCTCTTTTTGGCCTACGTTTTCAATACGCGCAGTCGTGGAGTTATTGTAGCGACGGTGTTGTTGTTCACCTACTGGAAGTCACCGCTTTCGCAGGGACTGATTGACGGTGTCAATGCCATAGGGTTGATTCATTACCGTAGGGTAGTAGACTATTCTGATCTGTTGGCCTTCATCATGCTACCACTTAGTTGGCGGGTGGTTCGTTCGCCTCAACGTTTCTCTTTCAGGTTCCCGGCCCCCTCGGCCTTTGCCCATTATGCCGTATTCCCGCTTGCGCTTGTATTGTTTGTAGCCACAAGCCAGGAGGATGATTTTCCCCTTGATTTCGGAGTTGAAACTTGCTGCATCAATGGATTTTCGTTAGATACCTTGAGCACTGGACGGGTATATATTCCTTCTGCCTTTACCCCGGACGGCGACGGCATAAACGATCTTTTTCGAGTGATTATTGATACCGGAATTACTCAAGTTGATACACTACGAATACTCGATGTCGCAAGCAATAATTCGATCTTCTTGTCTGTGAACATCAGTCGCGATGCGGCGGTAAACACCGGTTGGGACGGGACAGTGAGTGGAGTTGTTGAGCCGATCCAGGTTCTGTACGACGTATGGGTGACCGCTACGGACGGTAGCCGCCGCCGCCTAACCGGTTTTGTTTGCAGCATCCCATGTCGTACCCCAACGGGCCTGCGACGCCCTCCAGGCATCGATGAATGCCGCTTCCCAAATCAGGTAGACGCGGCTGGCTTCTTTGATGAGAATGTGTTTAGTGGAGAGTTACTTGATTGTTTTGAGTAAGTTCGGAACTATCTGACCACCACCCGTCGCCGGCCAACCCATCCGCTCTCGTTAACGATGACGACCGTGTAAAGGCCAGGGGCTAAACTTGCAACGGACAAAGTATGGCTGCCTAGGCTAGCCCTAACCTGCCGTACCAACCGCCCGTCAATACCGTAGAGCTGAAGACTGGTAGCACCAAGATCAGCAGGGATTTCTACGACAATGTTATCACTAGCAGGATTGGGATAGAGGAGGATGCGCTCATCAAAAACGGGATCGTTTGTGCCGCTGATGAGGTCGTCGAAATCCAGCGGTGTTCCGCAGGTGGCGACGGCGTTGCTTTGGTAGAGGAGCTTGTTAATCACTTCTGCTCCTTCAATAAACTGCTGGTAGGGGCCAACCACCCGGTTTTGGAAAATACCGCCGATGGAAAAGCCTCCACCGTAGGTGATGACGTCGCCCTCTCCTTGGCCAAATATCTTCAAGATGATACCTGGTTCTTCAACGTCGTCACAGGAGATGTTAATGGGAGAGACTACGTACAGTTCGCCAAACTCACTATCGAAAACTTGGTTATATTGTGCGTCGAGGTAAGGCTGTTCCCGGAGGTTGTAGGTAAGGACCTCGGTTTGGAAACCATCGAATACCGAATCGATGTTGCTGGTAGAAGTCTCTGTCTGATAGGTTAATTCATGCAGCAGAAATTGAACCTGCACCAAACTATCGGTTATGCGGTCTACCCGCTCAACTGTTAGTTGTTGCTCCGTGATGTTGTTGATCTGAATGCCATTTTCATCAACGTCACGGATGTTGAAGCGCTTATCCAGGCGGTCTCCTACTTGGAAATCAGTGATGGAAGCAAAGGTGGGTACTTGCAGACCGACTTCGGGACTGCTCATCCCGGCCAGTTCAAGGTTCGGCTCGGGGCGGAGCTCAAAGTCGACGGCGTTGAGTAGACCGTAGTTTTTACTGATCCGCATTACCGGCAGGGCCGACGACCCACCACCAGTTTCGGTGAAGCTGATGTACTTTACACTATCGGTGAGTTCGAAGAAGGTTTCTTCGGTGATCGAATCAATGGTCGCCTCATAGTTTTCATTAATGTTCCAGCTTTCGCCAATCTGGGCGGCGGGGCGCAGGTGCACGGTGAAGTTGGAATAAGCAAGGGACGTACTGTCCGGCGATTGGTAGACGCTGTTGCCGAAGTAGGAGGCTCCAGACCGTGTTTCAGGGGAGCCGTTTTCGTCGTAATGTCTGGCGGTTGGCGGCAGGCTTTCGGTGCCGATACCTGAAAGGCGGATGCCAGCAAAGTCAACCAGTCTTGACCCGTCGAAAGGCTCGACAATAGAACCATAGGAGTACTGCACGCCGGGGCGGAAGAGCTGCCAGTCGAAACCGTCGGCCAAAGAGACATTGCCAGGGATAACGGGAATATCGAGTGGTTCTCCACAGTCAAACTCCTCGTTGAAGGCTCCTACGATGTCGTTGTTCCAGAAAGCGGCTAGGCCGCCGGTAAAGTATGGCCCACCCAAGCCGCCGAAGTAATAGCCATAGCTTCCTTGTGAATCTAAAGCCTCCCGGATGCACTCGTCTTCATCTCCCCGGTAAGACGCGTCAAGGCTAGGCAACCCAATCCCTAAGCCATAGCAATCAAATACTTTAGCGCGCAACACACCGATTTGATTATCCAGACCAGTTCCTTCTCGCCAGTTGATGGTCGGGTAGACGACCTCCCCTGGTTGCGCGTTGAGGAACTCCAGTGCGGACGCATCCTGAACCAATGAATCTGGTACTCCCTGCCGCGAAAATTGACCGAGGCGCAGGTTAAAATCTGGTCGGACGGTAAAATACCCTGCTTCGTCAAGGTTGTAGTAAAGGCGAATGGAGTCATCACCCGGAGAGTAGTCGTAGTCGGTTACAGAAATTTTTTGCTGAAAGAATTCCGTGGTATCTCCAATACAGCAATAGTCAAGTGCGCGGGTAATATAGAGTTCGGTACCTAGCCGAATATCATAGATGTCAGCAAGGCGGGGCAACTGCGGGCCCACAGCTGGGCTACTTAAGCTCATCAACTCAAGCTCTGCATCGGTGGTTTCCAGCTTCCAGAAAAAAGTTCCGGTCAGAAGCCCGTGATTTTTGCTGACTCGAATCTTCGCCGCCAAAGGAGTACCATCGTCGGTACGGACAAAACTTAGGTACTTTACTTCATCGGTAAGGGAAAAGATGGTTTCGGTGCGGATTGAATCGATTCGGCCGGTTATGGTTGGTGTGACAGCCCAACTCGTGCCAACATCGGCTCCGGTTTCAAGAATGACCAGGTCCATTCGGGTGGAGTCCATCGCCAGCGACACCCTGCCTTCAGACTGCCGAATGCTACGGCCAGCGAAGGAAGGACCCAGACGCTGACATTCTTCCGGGAAAGCACCCTCTCCCGGAAGAATGCTCAGGTAGGCCTCCGCAAAACTATCTTGCTCGACCTGACTAAGTTTCATGCCAAGAACCGGACTCTCGATAAGTCGGAAGTCAATCGGGCTTTCGTAGAGGTACTGTACCCCAGGCCGAAACAGCATATAGTCAAAAGGAGCCTGCGCAAAAATGGAGGTAGCGCAAACGAAAGTTAATAGAAGGGTAAAGTGAATTTTCACGGTGTGCGTTTTGGTGTAGTACCTAAGATATAGGAAATTAGTTGATATTAGGTGAAGAAGTGTGCCTTTGTCTTTCACCTTGCATCCTGCGTCCGCGCCCGGAAAAAACAAGGAGAAGGGGGTTAAAGGGGGTAAAGGGAAAAGGG
>CAYPIM010000030.1:33555-39662 GCA_964410795.1 uncultured Lewinella sp.
AAAGGGAGAAAGGGAGAAAGGGAAGCTAGATATGCCCTGATGTATCCTCCTTTTACCCTTCTTCTTTCCCCCCTTTACTACCTTTGCCCCATGGAGAAAAACTGGCAGCCGCAAACCCGCGCCATCCGCGGACAAATGGACAAAACACAGTATAGTGAGCATTCTACGCCGCTGTTCCTGACGAGTAGTTTTTCCTTCAATTCCGCCGAAGAGATGGCCGCTACCTTCTCCGGAGAGCGGGAAGGCAATATCTACTCCCGGTACAGCAATCCTAGTGTAGACGAGCTGATTGGGAAAGCCTGTGCCCTGGAAGGTACAGAAGCTGGCTTTGCTACGGCTTCCGGGATGGCCGCCGTATTTGCGAGCCTGGCTGCACTCGTAAAGCAAGGAGATCATATCGTCGCTACCCGCGCGCTGTTCGGTAGTACCCATCAGCTCCTAACCAACTTCCTTCCGAAGTGGGGGGTAACCTTCACCTACGTCGAACCCGATCAACCAGCCACCTGGGCTACTGCCGTACAGGATAATACGGTGTTGTTTTGCACCGAAACCCCCTCCAATCCCGGCCTGAAGCTGGTAGATCTTGCTGCAGCCGGTAAGCTATGTAAGGAGCACGGTTTGTTGTTTGTGGTCGATAATTGTTTTGCTACTCCCGTCCTTCAGCGTCCGGCTGAATTTGGCGCAGATCTTATTACCCACTCCGTTACAAAATGGATGGACGGGCAGGGCCGTGTGCTTGGCGGCTTGTTACTCGGCACGCAAGCGGTTATGGATAGGGTTGTTGCCTTTTGCCGTCATACCGGCCCGGCCATGTCACCTTTCAACGCCTGGACCGTAAGTAAGAGCCTGGAAACCCTTCACCTGCGGATGGAAGCACACTGTCGTTCAGCATTCGCTATGGCAGAGTGGTTAGGAATGCAGGCAGGCGTAGCTAAAGTTCATTATCCCTTTCTCAAGAGCCACCCACAGCACGAACTCGCGCAGCGGCAAATGTCCGCTGGTGGAGGCCTGGTCTCTTTTGAGCTCAAAGGCGGTATTGCCGCAGCACAAAAACTACTCAACGCAGCTGAGCTCTGCACCCGGAGTTCTAACTTGGGCGATACGCGTACTATCTTAACGCACCCCACTACTACGACGCATTCTAAGCTTACCTCCGAGGAAAGAGCTATGGTCGGCATCTCCGACGGCTTGGTACGGATGAGCGTCGGTTTAGAAGCAATTGTCGATATTCAGAACGACCTGTTAAAAGGCTTGTAGATTAGAAAGTAATGAGTTTTCGAACCTCCCACTGGGAACATACAACCTTCTTGAAGTCGGCCGATGTCGCTATTGTCGGAGCGGGCCTTACTGGCCTGCAAGCGGCATTGGCGCTAAAGGAAACCAATCCGCAATGCGATGTTCTTGTAATTGAACGCGCTCCGATTCCGCGTGGTGCAAGCACCCGTAACGCAGGTTTTGCTTGTTTTGGTGGGCCTACGGAATTGCTGGCGGACATAGATGCCTACGGTGTGGAATCAACCCTGGCCACGGTTAAGGAACGGTATTCAGGTATTCGTGCACTGGAGGTGAATTATGCGGGCCGCAACATTGGCTGGCAAAAGAACGGTGGCTACGAAGTAATAGATGAGGAGCCCAAGGCGGCCCTGGTCCGAGAACGCCTGCCGGAGTTGAACGCAATGCTCGCCGAGGTGACTGGTGTACAGGAGACCTGGACTTACACTGCAAACCCATTTTCAAACACAAAAGACTGCCTGCGCAATGGTTTTGAGGCTCAGCTTCATCCTGGGAAACTGGTTGCCCTGCTCCTGGGTGATTGTCACCGTGCTGGCATTCGTTTTCTTTTTGGCTGCGAAGTGGATAAGGTGGGCGGGGCCGCAGGTGCAATTATTATTGAAGGAGCAGGGTGGGGGAGCATTGTTGCAAAGCAAGCCCTGGTTACCGTTAATGCCTTTGCGCGAAAACTGCTTCCAGTAGACTTCCCGGAGAACATCCGCCCCGTCCGGAATCAAATACTACTGAGCAAGCCACTCTCCGGCTTCAAGCTACGGGGCTGCTACCACTACCATGAAGGTTACGTCTACTTTCGTAATGTAGGAGCGGATCGTTTGCTCATTGGTGGTGCGCGTCACCTGGCAGGAGCTTCGTCAGAAACCGACACCTTTGGCCCCAACGGCGTGCCGGAAGCCTACCTCCTCGAAAAACTTAACCAATGGTTACCCGGTCAGCGTTGGGCCAACGAAGACTTCCCCGTCCGTTGGAGCGGTATCATCGCTCAGGGAGATGGTAAATCTCCTGTCCTCAGGTATTCATCAGATGGAATCCTGATTGCTGGCCGCCTGGCCGGCATGGGAGTAGCTCTTAGTGCCGCCCTCGCCCAGCGTGCAGCAGGAGAGATTGAAGGGGGAAACAACAGTTTTGAGACAATCTTTTCTTAAAACCGTCTTTGCACCTGCGGCCGCGCCTTATATTGACACCTCTAAAACAGAACACAATGCGCGATCCTAAATTCCCCGATTGGAACCACGTCTTTATCCTTGCTGCCATCTTCATCGGAGGCTCTATCCTTGGCGTTATTCCCTTAGCGATTGACATGATCGCCAGTGGGGTGGATATGGGAGACCTGGAGCAAGAACTGGACTTTAGCGCTAGCATGAGTCGGTGGGGGTTCATCGCCTCCGGTGTGCCCCTGGTATTGTGTATCTGGTACGCCTGGAAACAAATGGGGAAGCCAAAATGGAGCCTGGGTTTTGAAAACGTGACGGTGGCAACGGCCCTGCTCAGTATCCTGGGTACTTTACTTGTTGCCAACGGTATTTCTGTTACCGCAGAATATATGCCGGGCTATGAAGGCTTTGCCGAAATGATGAAAGACGCATTGGTGCCCGGAATTGGTATGGCACTGGCCATTGTAGTGGTGGCTCCGATTTTTGAAGAAGCATTGCTGCGTGGCCTGCTTACCCGTGGCTACCTGCGGAAGACCACACCATTTAAGGCTATCCTGTTCTCTGGCTTGATCTTTGGTGTCATGCACCTTCACCCTGTACACGTCTTCTTCGCTAGCATTATGGGCTTCTGTCTCGGGTATGTGTATTACCGTACGCGTTCGCTCGGGCTGGTCATCCTGATTCACTTCATCAATAATGCCGTCAGCTATTATTACGGAATGCAGGAAGGTGTGCCGGAGACCAGCGAAGAATTGCTGGGAACCGGTATGTTCGGCGTGTTGATTTTTGCTGCTTTATTGGTGGCCGTTGGGGTTGGCTTGCTCTGGTACCTCGGGAACAATTTCCCCCTGGCGCCGCCGCCTGCTGAAGATGTGGTAGTAGAAGAACCCGTTCTGGCGGAAGTTTAGTAAGTTCCTACTAAGACCAGCCGAATCAATAACCAGTCAAGATGATTTTTAATTTGACGGGCCTAAAGCAGGCAGCATTCCCTTAACAAAAAACGTTAACAACCTATTACCCTTGGAAATCCACCGAACTAGGTTACTTTACCACCGGTTACACGTCTTTTAGTCGTCTTCTCCGGACATCTCACGAAATCAAATATTGTTATGAGCCGCTTACGCCTCGCTATCCTTGATCTTTACAATGGCATTCCTAACCAGGGTATGCGTTGCATTCGCGAAATTGTCAGTGGCTTCGCAGACCGTGTAGATGTCGAAATATTTGACGTCAGGGTTGACGGGGCTGTGCCCGGTATGGATTTTGACATCTTCATCAGCTCTGGTGGCCCCGGAGACCCCCGCGAAGTAGACGGCAAATGGTACAAAGCCTGGACCGACTGGCTAGACGCTGTAATGAACCATAACGCGGAGAATGAACGTAAGAAGTATGTCTTCTTCATTTGCCATAGTTTCCAGATGGCCGTTCACCATTTTCAGCTTGCTGAGGTGACTGCTCGTAAAAGCATCAGTTTTGGAACCTTCCCGATTCACCTTACCGAGGAAGGTAAAGCCGACCCTGTCTTCAAAGGCCTCGACAATCCTTTTGTCGCTGCAGACTTTCGCCACTACCAAGCCATCCAGCCGGACGACGAAAAGCTGGCTGAAGTAGGAGCTGTTTTCCTTGCTAAAGAAAAAATCCGCCCCCACGTCGACCTCGAACGCGCTCTAATGGCCGTCCGCTGGAGCCCCGAAGTAGTTGGTGTTCAGTTCCACCCAGAAGCCGATGCCGACGGTATGCTCGTACATTTTAGCCGTACGGACATTAAGCAGGAAGTCATCGCAGACCACGGCCGCGAAAAATGGATGCAGATGATGGAAGACCTTAGCAATCCGGAGGCCATCCGCCGTACCCACGATACAATCTTGCCAGGGTTCCTCGAACGGGCAACCTCCGCGCTGTTGGAAGAAGTTAGTGAGCTAGAAACCAGAAACTAGAAAGTTAAAAACTAGTTCCCCGGCTTATGGGTTCTAATTTCCAAATTCTTACCCCGTGGCCAGATCTTCCCGTAAGCATTACATCAACTTTGCGATTTTCAGTCTCTTTAGCCTGACCTTTGCCTCCTTCCTTGGCGTTGCTGCCTATTATTATTTTACGGATGGTAAAGACATGACCGTCAAGTCATTTGCCCCCGGCGTTCCGGCCTTTTTTCTCTTCTTTCTGGCCCGTAAAGAATGGCGTAGTGCCCAGGCAGTACGCAATATGGAGCGCCGTAAAAAGAGCTCCACTTCTGACCCGAATACAGGAATTGATGAGCTGATGGCCGCTGCGGAGCAGCGGTTGGAGGGAAAAAAGAAAATTGAGCTCCCCTCCCATGCAACGTCAGAGTTGTCGACAACCGAGAACCGACAACCGCCTAAAACGTAATTCGAAGACCATTTACCCACTTAAATACTGTGGCGGGCACCTCCGGAAAATCTCGGTTCACCCGCTGATCGTGCGTAATGGAAAAGTTGGTGGTGAAACGCAGCGCCTTGGTCACAGCAAGCGTAAGTGTGGCAACGGAGGAAATACGTGGTAGCGTAAAGTCAGGCAATTTGGGTTGATAATAGGTAGTACTAGCTAGCGATAACGAAGGCGAAACTTGCGCTCGGATGGTAAAGTAGTTGCTCAGTCGGTGATCTCGGTAGATGATCTCAGAGTCCGTCATTTCGTCGTACTCATACATGTAAAGAACGCCGAGGTAGGCGCGCGACTTCCCTTCTTTGTATAACCTCCGCCGAATACCGGTGCCCGTTAGGAACCGTAGGTTTAGCCTCAATCGTTCGTTGTACTGCACCTGGGTGAAGGTTTCCCACCGCCAGCCATCTTTCGGTTCCCAGCCGTAGCGAAGATGGCCAAAACCTGCATTCGCGGCGTTGTTGCCACTCACCTGAACCAGCCGGTAGTTCGTTAGGAAGAGCACGTTGCTTCTTCGGCCCAGGCGATCTAAGCGTAGTGCACCTCCGGCGGTTACAACGGTGTTGTTGTTCCTGGTCAGGCTGCCGTTTACGTCCAGTTGGCCAGACCAGCCAAGGCTGTCCAGGGCTTTGCGCTTGTCTTCAATGTTCACGATTTGGGCGCGGCCGCAGGTGCCGGGTAAGAAAATGAGGAGCAGGGTGAGAAGCACGCCCGCTCGGAAAAAGAAGGTCATAAGGATAAAAACATGGGGATGAACCTGCAAGGTAAGGGTATTCGTAAATTACCAAATGATTAGAATTGAACATTTAGCCCTCTGGGTCAATGACCTGGAGGCCATGCGGAGTTTTTACGTCTCTACCTTCAGTATGATAGCCGGGAAGCTGTACCACAATCCGAAGAAAAACTTTTACTCCTATTTCCTGAGTTTCCCCGGTGGTGGAGCCCGCCTTGAACTTATGCAACGCCCCGACATTCCAGAAACCCTGCCACCCGGTGCGGAGGCCAAAGGATTAACGCATTTTGCTTTAGCCCTCGGCTCCAAAACTGCCGTCGATGAAATGACGGAATCCTTTCGCTCCGCTGGCCTCGCTGTCGTAGGAGAAGCCCGCACCACGGGTGATGGATACTACGAATCCGTTGTGCTGGATCCCGAAGGGAATAGGCTGGAGCTTACGGTTTAGGGTAGGGTGTGCAATCTGAGGCCAATGTCTCCCGTAGTAACCTCACCCCAACCCCTCTCCAACAAGCTTCGCCCAAGGCTCA
>CAYPIM010000031.1:0-39279 GCA_964410795.1 uncultured Lewinella sp.
GTTGCAGGTTGCAAGGTACATCGGAGTTTAACAAGAACCTACACCTTGCAACCTGTATCCTGCAACCTGTATCCTGCAACCTGCAACCTGCAACTTATTTCACCGATGTGCATAAACCCGCACCCAGTCTACGGCAAGCCTCCGGGGCCAGATGGTCTCGTCGATGCCTTTGCTTCCTCCCCAATTACCGCCAACGGCGAGGTTTATGAGCAGGTATTGGGGCTTATCGAATGGCCATTCTTCTAAGGTTGCTTCGGGGCGTTTCGTAAAGGTGTGATAGGTCTTCCCGTCAATTTGAAAGTCAATTCGATCTTCGAACCAGTCAATGCTGTAAACGTGATAATTGGTTTCCAGGTCTTTGGCAGCTGTACTTCCACCGTCTTGGGTGCCAAGAATATGATTGAAGGCCTTAGTGTGGACTGTGCCGAAGAGCGAATCGGACTCGAAACCGACGTGCTCCATAATGTCGATTTCTCCACATAGCGGCCATCCAGCTTCCCTTATGTTATCGCCCAACATCCAGATAGCGGGCCAAGTTCCGCGACCTGAGGGAAGCTTGGCGCGTACAGCAATATGATGGCCAGGACCCCAGGTTTGCTGGCCGCGGGTAACTATTCTTGCGGAAGTGTACGCACTGCCTTTGTAGTCTTCTTTATGGGCTTCTATGATGAGCTTGCCGCCCACAAGCCTGACGTTTTTGGCCCGGTCAGTATAGTATTGCTTTTCCTGATTGCCCCAACCATTTTCACCGGTGGCAAGGTCATAGCTCCACTTATCTTCATTGGGTGGTTCCTGGCCGCTGAACTCGTCTGCCCATACTAATTCTATGTTTTTTTGACCTTTGCCAAGCCATTTGTTACAGGCACTAAGACCCACTAGAAGGAATATCAGACCAAAGAGTTTTAGGGCGCGGCCGCAGGTGCAATGAACACTTTTGAAAAATGGAGTAGAGGGAGACATAGTTGAAACTTAAGGCATACACTTTGATCCACAAAGGTACGTCAACAAAGAAAAATTGTAGCAAAAGTTTTTTTATTTAAACAATTAAATGTTTTATCTGTATATTTGCTACAATTCTGGTGAGTAATACTCTGCAGGAGGCTTTCGAAACAGCGGAAACACCAATTATGGAAGACGAACACAAAGCAAACTACGCGGATGATTTTCCGTCCAGTGCCAACGAGCCCGTCTTTGAAGCATTGCCTGACTATCGTCTGACTACCGACGAGATGCCACTCTTTGAAACCGGAGAGAATAAACTTTCTACTGCTCAGCCTGACGAGCGGCTCTTTGATGAAACTACGCTAGACGAGAAAACCCTCAACGAGCTTGAAGCTTTCATCGCCCGTGCACGTGCTAAGAAAGGCCGCACGGCTCCTGCTGATGGATTTAGCCCCGTTTCGCCAAAGCCCAAGTCTCCTCAAAATGCATCGACTAGGCCTTTGCAAACAACAGGCCCAGATGCTGTTGTTCGGACAACTAGTGGTAAGCCTGCAGGTGCTTCCTTTAGCCCTAAAGACATTCCTTTTGAAGTTGACTTTGGTGACGGAAGGGTAGAGGAAGCTCGTCTCACTCGGGAAGAACGGACCGAAGTATCGCCTTCCGTAGTGGAAGCTTCTGTGAATAAACGGCCGGAAAAGCCATCTTTTGAATTTGCATTCACCGTACAGGAAAGTGCTGATTCAACCGCGCAGCCTACCCAGCCTATAAATGAGGTAAAAGAGCAAATTGTTACCCAGGCTGAAGTTTTACCTTCCACCGATAAGACTTCGGTAAAACCAGGTAAACGGCGTAAGACCAAAGACTGCCCGGATTGCCATACTGAATTGCCGGAAGCCGCGCGGTTTTGCTTTAGCTGTGGCTATCCTCAGTTAGAAGAAGACGATTCTCCCTCTGCTGGGGCTAAGGCTCCCGGAGAAAATTTTTTGGTACTTGAAGAATTACCTGATCCAAGGACAGGTAATGATGAATCGGTACTAAGCGCCGCTGATTCTTTCATAGCTAAACCGGACCTAACCGTGAAGCGATCGGCTTCTGAACCTGCTACGGCCATTGGCAATAATGATTCTCCAACACCTTCTGGTGCGATCTCTACCAAAAAGTACACGATGGCTGAACTTAAGCAAGCCTTTCGGGAGTACTTTCAGGAGCGGATAATCGCCTATTTTGGATCAGGCCAATTAAAAAAATACTATGCTGCGCTTGAAAAAAGCAACTCCTTCCAGCAGTTACGGGATGGCTCGCTGACTAATTTGGTGAACTGGATCAATGGGGGAGAGCGAACCTACGCCAGCGTTACCCGTCGTATCAACGATACGCTGGCAGACCTGACCGAGTATTTCATCGTTGAGATTGCGGGAGACCTCCACGGTCAAGTACTTCCTCAACGCTTGCTCCGCCACCAAAGTGTTGATTGGAACACAGTGGACCTCTTTAAACTTGTGATGGATTTCCTGGACTTTGAAGCAGAAACAGAACGCGTCTACACGGATTTTGTGTCCATGCCCGCCCGCGCACTTCGCAACGCTACTAATGCTTTTCTGCGTGCTGGAAAAGACGAACGCATCTTCTTCATTTGTGATCAAAGCCTGATCAGCCAAGCCAAAAACGGTTTTTCAGTTACCGACGCTGGCATTTATTGGAAAAACGTACTCCAACCAGCCGGAAGTGCTCTGTTCACAACCATCGAAAAAGTCTCTATCAACCAGGGGCATCTCGAGGTTGACGGGCAGTTCTTCAATGCTGGCGCAGGCCTGAACCTCAAAATGGCCGTATTACTAGATAAGCTCAGAAGAATGAGGTAGGCGCTAAAATAAAAGCCCATAACGTGTGTACGTCGTTGCCCTCAAGGACTTAACCGTCGGTTTGGTGCTTGTATTCCTTCCTGTCCTTTTACCTCCGCCCAAAAAGCAGACTTCCAACCCGCACCAGGGTGCTTCCCTGTTCCAGCGCTAAAGGGTAATCACCCGACATACCCATACTGATTTCGCAAAAGTTTGAATCATGACCGAAGTATTCGTTGTGAATACGTTCGAAATGATCGTGTAGAGATTTAAACTCTGTCGTGACTTGTTGCTTATTGTCGGTAAACGTAGCCATCCCCATTACGCCAATTACCTGGGCGTGGGTGATCGGGTTTCCTTGAAGAGCGGCAATTAAATCCTTGGCCTGTTGTGTATCCAGGCCATATTTACTTTCCTCACGGGCAATATGAAATTGGAGAAGAACACTTATTTCACGGTTTAATGCTTTTCCCTGTTTCTCAATCTCACGGAGGAGGCGTTCACTATCGACGGCATGGATGAGATGCACAAAAGGGGCAATCGCTTTTACTTTGTTTCGCTGCAAATGACCGATGAAATGCCAGCGGATATCTTTAGGTAAGGCGGCGTGCTTTTCTACCAATTCGGCAACCCTGTTCTCGCCGAAATCTCGATGTCCGAGTTCATAGAGTTCCATGATCCGCTCCTTAGGGTGAGTCTTGGATACGGCGACGAGACATGCGCCTGCGTTAGTGATTTCTTCCTTCAGCTTTTCGTAGGTTTCCTTGGCTTTGCTCATTTTAATAGTCTGCTAACGTCAAATTATGATTCTCTTGGAAACTAATGCTTGAGCTTCCTGCGTTGTTTCCTTAACAAAGCACATTCTACTACCCAACTTTTATTTTATCCCAAAGCTAGAGAAAATGACTAATCATATCACCGCCAAGAATGACCGTATCCGCCGCCGGAAGGCCGGATTTTTGACCGCGGTCATTACCCTAACCTTACTGGCCTTTGCCGCTTATACCTTCGGAGCCTTTGATGCTTTCCTTGCACCTGAGCCGGCTGAAGTAGTTGCGACTACTGTTGCCAGTGTCTGACGATTAAAAAGCCTTTGGTAAAAAATACGCCCCAATCTACAAGTAGCAGATTGGGGCGTTTGTTTTGGCCAGTAAGACCGAATTTATGATTTAAGTGTAGCTAATTACTTAACCTTGAAGAGCTCAACTTCGAAGATCAGCGCAGCGTAAGGCGGAATCTTGGGTTCGGAACCACCGGGCCCATAGGCAAGGTTGTACGGAATGTAAAAGCGGTACTTAGCTCCTTCCTTCATTAGTTGTACTCCTTCCGTCCATCCCGAGATGACGCGGTTGAGGGGGAATTCGATGGTCTTGCCGCGGTCTACTGAGCTATCAAAAACCGTACCGTCGAGGAGTGTACCGTGGTAGTGAACTTCAACGGTTTCGGTAGCGGTGGGGCTTGCGCCTGTTCCCTCTTTAAGTACTTCGTACTGGAGGCCAGAGTCCGTAACTTGAACTTCAGGACGTTCAGCATTTTTTGCCAAAAAGGCTGCACCTTCTTTGCGTGTTTCTGCGCCTGCTGCCTCCTGCCTCTTCATCATGAATGCCTGAATCTTGGCGTTGGCTTCCTGCGGGGTCATGGTTGCTTCACCAGACTCAGCGGCCTTCATGCCTTTTGCGAGATCATCAATATTAATCTCACCGAACTGTTTGGAGAGGTTGCCGTGCATCAGGATGCCAAGGGCGTAAAAAGTAGAATCCATTTTAGTGGGGGTATTTTGGGCCGATAGCTGGCCCAGGGTGAGGCACATTGCTATGCCAAAGATTAATTGTTTCATTTGGTTGGTTACTTGTTATTGGTTCAGAGGGGAAAAGTAAGCGCATCGTTTTTTGCCGTTCAACTTTCATTGCATCCTGCGGCCGCGCCTAAGTGGAAATACAAGAGCAGAAATAGAATGGCCGAGGGAACTAACGTGCAATTTTTTGGATAAAGTACCCGATACCGGCCATCACCAGCAACAATACACCAATGAGGGAAAGGAAAAAAGGTGCATCTGGGTTGAATGCTGCTACGGTTTCCGGTGGGAAAAGTACCAATTCGTAGTTGAGGGTCTCTAAAGCTGCACCTGCTTCCTTTCCGAAGAAACCTAGAAAGAAACCAACAATGAGAAGGGTGAAGCCAAGCGGCATGCCTAGGGCAAACACCTGCGTGATGGTGTTCATCTTTGCTGAGGCCAGGGCAGACATCAGGATCGAGAAATGAAAAAAGATGGTAAGTAAACTTACGGTTACAAGACCTAGACGAAATAGGGGGCTGGTCCAGAACCAATAATCCACTACCTCCGGACTACGCCAGGCCATTGCCGCTAGAAGGAAAATAGAAAAGGTCAGCCCCGGGCGCAGCAGTCGTGTCCATTCAGTGTGGTAAATGGGTAGAAATAACCTTAAAGAGCCAAAGTAAATCACCAGCGAAACGGCAACTGTAATGGTGAAGAGGGGGGCGGACAGGCTACCAAATAAGGCTGCAGTTCCTGAGAAAATTCCGAGGTACAATAAGGGAGACAGCAAGGAAGTCTCTTTCAGGCTTCCTCCAAAAAGTAGGAGTAAAGTGATAACTAGTAGAAGTAATGAAAGGAATCTTCCGGCATTGGAGGCATCTGCAATCTCTAAAGCACGAAGACGAAAGGGATCGGATGCAGAGTGCAGTTCTGTTCGTGCAGTTCGCCAATTGCCGTAAGCAGAGGTGCCACCCTCATCTAGATAAGCATAAAAATCCAAGAGCGCCTCTTCATCCGGCTTGCCGGCCAGAACAGTGTCTGGCTGTTCTACGAAAAAGCGACTAGTATTAAGGCTTGAACCATCCACTGTGGCGATGGGGGGCACGAGGTTAGGAATCTGGCGGTCGAGCCAGGTTCCGAGCGCATAATTTAGCACATTGGCTAAAAGAACGCATAGGAGTATGCCGGCAAGACGCTTAGGCACTTTGGCGGGCGGATTCAAAAAGGTAAAGTAGGTCGCCGATGCGATTTTTCAGATCTCCGCGGTCAATGATGAAATCAAGGAAGCCATGCTCCAGCAGGAATTCGGAAGTCTGAAAGCCTTGTGGCAATTCTTTCTTAATGGTTTCTTTTACCACCCGCGGGCCAGCGAAAGCGATAAGAGCTTCTGGTTCTGCCAGATTAATATCGCCCAACATCGCATAGCTTGCTGTTACCCCGCCGGTTGTCGGGTCGGTCATTAAGCTAAAGTAGGGAACCCCTGCCTTGGCCAGTTGACTCAGTTTAACGCTTGTTTTTGCCATCTGCATTAGGCTGAAGGCAGCCTCCATCATCCGGGCACCACCAGATTTGGAAATAATCAGTAGAGGTGTTCGTGAAGTCCTGGCTTCATCAATTGCCGCCGCGATTTTCTCGCCAACCACGCTACCCATAGATCCGCCAATGAAGCTGAAATCCATACACGCAATTACGAGTGGACGGCGGTTGACCTTCCCACGGGCAACTCGAATTGCATCCGCAAGTCCTGTTTTCTTTTTCGCAGCTTTAAGCCTGTTTTTATAGCTTTTTAAGTCGGAAAACTCGAGTATATCCACGGCTGACATGTCTTCTTCGAATTCCTCGAAATTACCGTCAAAAAGAATACTGAAGTACTCTCTTGATCCTATGCGGTCGTGGTAGTTGCAGCTCGGACACCGGTAAAGATTGGCTTCCAGATCTTTGCGCAATACAGTTTCGTTGCACTTCGAGCATTTGTACCAAACACCCTCTGGTGCTTCTTTTTTGTTTCTCGTGTTCGTCTGAATGCCGCTAGTCAAGCGTTTGAACCATCCCATAAATAAGCTTTATGGGGGCGAAGGTACAAAAGAGGGGAATGAATCGATGAATCGATAGAATAATAGAAGCGAATGATCACTATTTTAACAAGCCAGTGATCAATATTATAAGGGCGACGGTGCGCAGGTGCAGTGTAAGGGGGGCTTACTGCGCTGCCGACGGCAACAGAATGTTAGAGGCGAAGAATAAACTATCTTGATTTTCATTCTAAATAGCTAACTTGGGGATGTTTCTCAAGGTTATCCTCTACATGCTTAAAGTTGTAAACACCCTCTTTCGTACCTACATCGGCCGTTATGGCCGAGAGTTGCGAATGCATTACGATGACCCCCTGGAGTTGCAGCGGGAGGTTCTAGACCACATCTTAAAAGCCAATCGCAGCACGGCCTTCGGCCGTGAACACGGTTTTTACGGACTTATTAAAAGCCCCGAAGCATTCTCTGAACGCGTCCCCGTCCGGACCTACGAGCAGCATCTTCCCTATCTGGAAAGAATTCTTAATGGAGAAAAGAGGGTGCTTACCCATGAAGAGGCTGACTATGTTTCTACTACAAGTGGAACTACCGGGGCTACCAAATACTTGCCGCTTTCCCATAATGCAATCAGTGACATTCATCTGAAGGGAAGCTGGATGAGCCTTGCTTGTCTTTACGCAAAGGATCCTGAAGTACAGGTCTTTGGCAACAAAAACCTGTTGATTGGAGGATCACTAAAGGGGCAGCACCCACGGGTTGGTCTGCCACAGGGGGATATATCGGCGGTCATCATCAACTCTATCCCACGCATCATGCGTGGTTTTTATATCCCCGACATCGACCTGGCTACTGCGGTAAACTATGAAGAGAAAATTGAGAAAATAGCGCAACTCGCGGCGCGGGAGCCTGGAATTACAGTGCTAGGCGGTGTACCAACCTGGAACCTCCCGCTATACCGCCGGATCCTAGAGATTCATGGTGGAGATAATATGCTCGATGTTTGGCCCGAAGCACGAGTCTTTAAACATGGAGGGGTAAACTTCGCTCCTTACCGGGCTCAGTTTGAGCGGCTCTTCCCCAGAGAAGATTTCATTTTTCAAGAGATTTATAACGCTACCGAAGGTTTCTTCGGTGTTCAGGATAAGGATGATTTACGAACGATGCTATTGCTCCTTAATGCCGGCGTTTACTACGAATTTGTTCGCTGGGAAGACTACCAGCAAGAAGATTTTGATGGTGCTGTAGCCCTGAAAGATGTTTCTACTGAAGAAACCTACGTGATGCTCATCACCACTGTTGCCGGTCTTTACCGTTACCCGATGGGAGACCTGATCGAATTTACCGAAACTGACCCTTATCGTATTAAAATCCTTGGCCGCACTCAGGAATTTATTAATGCATTTGGTGAAGATTTGCTTCGCTCCGAGGCGGAAGGTGCCTTAATGGAAGCCTGTATAAAAAGTGGTGCGATTGTTCGTGAATTTACAGTCGCGCCTGTCTACATTGAGCTGTCGGGAGCAGGTTGTCATCACTGGGTAATTGAGTTTGAATGCCCACCAGAAAGCCTCGGTTTTTTTAGCAAGGCACTAGATGAAGAATTGATCAACGTGAACTATAACTATGCAGCTAAACGAAGTAATGATTTTGCGATTGGCCAGCAAAAAATCACCGTAGCGCCAGAAGGTTTTTTCCGTAATTGGTTAAAGAAACGGGGCAAGATGGGGGGGCAACATAAAGTACCCCGGCTGGCCAACCATAGACGGTACCTGGAGGATATTATTAAGCAGTTAGGGTAGAAAAGCCACGAAACATTAACCCTGTTTAACCTTTTCGTATTCAGAAGAGCTTTATCTTACGAACTAAGCCAAAGCCTGACCTATGCTGATAATTCTGAAAATCGCACTTCGCCTCCAGGATATGTTTATTCTGGTAGCCGCATGTTTTGTGTTCCTTGGTATTGCTTATCTCATCGATCGGATTCGGGACGAACTTCGGGAAGGGAGCTTCCATGCCACCAACTACTCGCCTTGGGAAATGCCTGAGCTTTCCATGTTCGTTGCTGCTTTGATCGCAGGAAGTTGGTACATGTTCCCGAATGCTATTGGGCTTTTAGGGCTAAAAACTCAATCTGCCGATGGAATGGAAGCAATTAGTGAGGTCTCATTCTTAATTATGACCGCATTATCCATTATAAGCCTAGTGTACTTTCTTTCGCGCCGCCTTGAACTGGTTAATATGCTAACTACTTTTCACCTGGTTCTGACCTTTAGTTCGTGCTTACTTTTTTTCCATTACCTAAGTGTTTGGGAGTATGATCAGGCACTTATGTTTTCCGGAATGAATGACAGCAGACATTTGTACATACGACCACTTTTAAGCAGCGACGTTGGCATGGATATGTCAATCATCTGCTTCCTCGTAACGCAATTGTCACTTATCGTGAATGTGTTTATTGGTATTAGGAGAAAAGGAGCGAATTGACAGAGAAATTCTACTTAACTTAGATTTCATATCGTTACTTCAGTAGTTTTATGTTGTACTACAGAAAATGATAATTTGTGGGCAATATGAAATCTATAGAATAATGATTGAAAGAATCAGAGAACTTGTCGCTGAGAACAACTTGTCAAAAGCCCTAAAGGAACTAGTAGAACATGCAAAGGAGCGTGAAGATGAAGCCCTCCTTGATTCAGGAACTTCTCTGCTTTCTCGGTTGCAAGAACTTGAAGAATCTGAAGCAATGGGGGTGTTGTCACGTGAGGCAATATTACTAGAGCGTAGCCAAATTAGAAGTTCGATTCTTCACCTCAGTAAAACGGGGAAGTTGCCCGGGAAAAAAGCTGAGAAATTGGCTAAAAATGAATCTTTTGGAACAGAAGGGGAGCGCGCCATATTGCGGTACTTACTTATTGGTTGTGCAGCATTACTGGCTTTGTCTGTTTGTTTTCTACTATTTGTTGATTGCCCTTCTTCCGCTCAATCATTTATCGTTCGCTTACTTTTGGCTTTAAGTGTTGCTGGTGGCGGATCGATACTGGTTCTTATGTTATTAGGCTTTCCTAAAAGGATTTTTGCAGGCTTGGTATTTGCCGCTATGTTTTTGTTGATCTATACTGTGAACCCCGCCCAACTATCGAAGAGTTCTGGATGTGGTTCTTTTTCAGTTACTGCTGTTCTAAGATCAAAAGACAGGGCGCTTGAATATGATGCTGATCGCGTTGGTGAGCTTAATTTGCAGCTTGACGGAGATTTGAAGAAAGGTCGGATCAATCCTGAAGGGCAAGTAGATTTCAGGGGTATTCCCGCAGACTTTAGGGGGAGGGAAGTCCTGTTCATCCTAAACCATCCCGGTTGGCGCTTTGCGCCAACAGAATCTAACGAATTCCCCGCCGTACTTAAAGAGGACTATATCAACCTAATGCTTGAGGCAGATACTCAATTAGGATCTCTTTTCGGACAAGTTATAGATGAAAATGGAACTCCAATTGTTAACGCGCAAATAAGCATCAAAGCAGGCAGGGTTAGCACGAAAAGTGATAGTATCGGGTCATTTTTTTTGGATATACCTTTGGAATGGCAGGCTGACGAACAGTCGCTCTCCATCAGGAAGGAAGGGTATAAGTATTGGAGTAAAACAGTGTACCCCGGTTTAAAGGAAGAGATTCCTGCTATTTTGTTGAAATAAATTTATGGAAAATGAAGCTGATCTTACTACGGATAGTACAGCCCTTTAACATTAGAGGTATTCAAAAGAAGAGGTGTAGCTTTTTTCTCCTCCAATTCTTTTTTATCTTACTTGTCTCCCTTTCGCTAGATGCCCAGCCAAAGATAAAGGGCGTTGTCAGGCTTCAGAACAGTAAGGTCAATACCGGGAAAACCCAGTACATAAGTCTTGCTCAAATAGAAGCAGATTTTGCGGGAGTTACGAAGAGTGGAAGTGATGGCAAGTTCACCCTTAAATTTGCTAAAGATCATAGTGAACGGCCAATCAAAATTAAGATCTATAAATCAGGACTTGAGGTGGTGAATGCTGACGCTTTAAGTACGTTCATTCCTGCTGGAGATGACACTGCCGAATTACCTTTTTATATGTGTCCTAAAGGGCAATTAGCTTCTGCAATCCTGAAGTTCAGAGGTGTTGCTGAAGATCAAATTACGAAAAAATTTAAAGCGAAAATAAGAATACTGGAACGGGAGAACAGAGCATCTTCGACGGCCCGACTGGAGCTTGAAGAAGAAAAAGATAAGGCGATCAGCCAGTTGAAGAAGAATGCACGTTTTCTGGCGGTTATCAACCTTGATGATGAACTGCCAATTTATCAAGAAGCCTATGAATTATTTAAGCAGGGAGAAGTAGAGGAAGCGCAAAGTTTACTCGAGGCTGCCGATTTATCTAAAAAAATTGACGAGCTTAAAGAAGCTAAAAAATATGTCCAGAAGCTAGATGAAAAAGTGGATCTTGAGCTGAATAGTACGGCCAACGCCCTTGTGCTCGATGCTAACATGGCCTTGACTAATCTTGAATTCGATAAGTCTCTTTTCGCGTATTCCGAAGCGGTTCGGGCTTTAGACTCTACCAACGTTGCGCACAACTTAGAATATGCAGAACTATTGGCCGTTCAGTCCAAATTTGGACCGGCGATAAGGCTCTATGAAAAGACTTTACGCTTAGCAAAAAATGATCTTGCTTTGCAAGCCTATATCCATTATAGCCTTGGTTCTGTCTACCTGGTAAACAGTATGTACAAGGAAAATTGCGGAAGTTTTACTGCCGCTCATGATATTTACCTGGAGCTGATGCAAAAAGGCGGGGCGGATGATTTTAAGCCGTTAGCGGCAATAGTAGAGGTTTTATTGGGTATCTCATATTTGGTTAAAGGTGATAATCAAGAGGCACTTATCTGGATGCGAAAAGGAATAACTAGTTTTGATGAACTCAAGGAAAAGAACAGCACTAAGTTTACACCCTATGCTGAATATGCAAGAGTTGTAGGAAATCTCTCTTTGTCAGTAGCTGAACAGGAAGAAAATATTGAACAGCTAAGAAAATTAGCGAAATCAGACCCAGACACCTATAATCCTTTATTAGCAATGGCTAATGTTGCATGGATAGGCAAGTATTCTACGAGTCAATCAGGAAGGTCAGATCAGACCCAGAACGAGCTATACAATGCAAAAGTAAACAAAGCTCTGGAAGAAAGTATAGCCTTGTTAAAGCATGAAATTGTTAACCTGAAGGCCTCGTCGACAATGTCTATGTCCGCAATCAGCTCCCTTACAGAGCTTCAGCCACTGCCTGATTTGTTAAGTAGTGGAGACCGAAAAGCAATGTTGCTTTTTCCTGCGATCAATTCTTTGCCCAACCTTACACTAATTTATTCTTTCCATGATCTGGAATTGCTGAAAAGAAATTATCAGAATGCTAAAGTCGTATTTGATACAGCTTTTCAGAGGTGCGAATCTTTTTTGAAACTGAACAACGATCGTTATTTGCCTCAGTATCTTGAATTTTCAGCCACGAAGGCTGGCCTGTATATTATAGAGGAAGACTTTGATCAGGCTATAGAATTTCTAGAAAATGGATATCAAAAGACTTTGCTGCTGGCGGAAGAAAGCCCGGGTACGTACGATTTATTATTAGCGCTAAATAGGTTGCTTTTTTTTCAGGCTCATCATGCTTTTTACTATGAAACGGGAACTTTCAAACAAGGATATAATCGGGAGAAACTCTTAGCGATCCTTAGTGAAAACGAGGGGGCTTTTCAGGAACTGAAGAGTAACTTCATTATCAGTAAGGTTATCGAGTCTATTGAAGTAGATCGGTTGTCATTGCAAAGAGAACATTATCCAGAATACTACTTGTTTCGTAGTGCTCAACTCTTAGAAGGAAATCTGAAATTGACCCTTGAAAGACTTGATTTTAACAGCTATTTTAGCGGGGCAAGGGTGAAAAACAAGCTCCTGGAAAGATTAACTACTTACTACTTTAAGGAAGAGGATGGAATAAAGCTACTTGGAAGTTATCAAGACTTTGTTAATTTCTACACGGAAAAAGAAAATCAAGATTCCGTTCTCCATTATTTGGGCAAGCAGATTGAGATATACGAGAAGGTTTTTCTAGCCTCTGAGAATCCGGAGATAAAAAAGGAAATGCCACTCAATGCAGGCGAAGTGTCGTGGTATATGCTAGGATTTCGAAAATTTGAAGAAGCGGAAAAATATGCCAGGATCGGAATCAGAAATGCCCCCCACCAGTTCTCTATTTACACTAATCTTGCTCCCGCATTACTTGCTCAGGGTAAGGTAGCGCAAGCCATGAGGTACTACGCTGCCTATACTAATGAGACCTACATAACACCAAGTTATGAGGGGACTTGCAAGGAGATTTTTCTGAGTGACCTTGACTCGCTTATAGCTGCCGGAATTTCCCTTCCGGAAGTTGAACAAATCCGAGGCGTCATAGAGAACCCGGAAGAAAGAACTCCCAAAGAATTAAAGAGAGGGCTTTTGCTTATGGCTAAGGCAAAAGATGCAAAAGCAACTGGTCAAACTATTCAAGCACTCCAGTTCTATGAAGATTTACTCAATTTACCTTCTTTCAACAAATACTTTTCGGGTGACTTTGTCTTTGTCTGGAAAGAAATTACCCGCTTGAGTAAGGGATTAAACCGTGAAGTCAATCCGGTTCCTGAAAGCATCGAAACAGAATCTTTAAGGAGTGCTGCTCAAACCATTAACAACAGGTGCTTCAGGTTGCATAGATTTTCAAACACCGTTAATTATCAGTTGATCTTGGCCCAGATGAAAACCGCCGTTCAGCTACTTGAGGTGGCGGCAAAACGGGAATCCGGCGGGCTATTAGCCACCATTGAGAAGGACAAAAAAAACTATTCAGTTAACCTGGCCTTCTACCAGGTATTCAATGAGGAACCAAACAAGGCATTGGCAATCTTTGAATCGATGCACAATGCGTCCCCCAATAACAGCCTGCTCACCGCAAAGTATGTCTTCGCCTTGCTCATGAGCAATGAGTACGATAAGGCCGTAACCGTCTTAGCAAACTCTTCTTTATCCAACCATAAGGAATATGACAGTCTGCCAACCTTTTTATCCCGGCTTAAATACGATCTCCATTTCTTGAAAAGAAGGGGTGTGTTAATCAAGCAGGTCGAAAGAAGCGAGGGTTGGATTCGGAGGAACCTTAAGGAGCAACCTGAATAAGCGCGCACTCCTAAGCCGATCTAGGTACCGCAGGCCGGACTTCCACCTTGCTTGGTAACGTCCGTGCTGGCATCTTAAGTAAATCTACTACCATCTGCCCGAGGTCTTCTGGTTGAATTTTCCAGGCGTCCTTTTCGTTAGGGGTATGCCCGTTGAAGTGGGTAGCTACGCTGCCAGGCATTATGGTGGATACCTTTACGCCCTGGCTTCGTACGTCCATCATTACTGCTTGGGTAAAACCGACCAGCCCGAATTTAGAGGCGTTATAAGCTGAGCCTTTCGCGAAAAAATTTGTCCCAGCCAGGCTGGCGATGGTTAAAAGATAGCCTTTGTGCTCAATCAATTGATCAAGTCCCGCTTTGACGGAATTGAAAACACCCGTTAAGTTAATGTCAATGGTCTCCTGCCATTCTTCAGCAGTTAGTTCCTGAATGGGAGCAAAATGCCCCACACCAGCATTGGCAACAACAACATCTACTTTTCCAAACTCCTTAGTCGCAAGGGCTATTGCTTCTTGTTGGCTCTTAATATTTCGTACATCAGCCTGAACGCCGAGCGCTTTACCCGGTAGGCCCTGGGTGTTCAGTAATTTCGCGGCTTCTTCAGCAGACGCTTGACTCCGGCTAGTGATGGTAACGTTAGAACCTTCAGCCATGAGAGATTTTGCAACTGCAAAACCGATTCCTTTGGTTCCACCTGTGATGTAAGCGGATGTGTTTTTGAGGTTTGTCATGCCGCCGTAACGATAACCAGGGCAGAGAAGTTGGAAATTATATTAAATTTGTACCGAAAACGACTGTTTTAGTGAACAAAAACCCATAGTAAAGAGGTTCATAAACTAAGAATACTACTCACTCTTGATCGAGTGTTTCCATAACCGAATTTAAGTTTCAATTATATCATTTCATCAATTGTTTAATTGATGTTCTACTTACCAGTAATTGAATAACAACAGCGTCTCTAAACACTACGAGGCTATCATCATCAGTGGTAGCCCAAAGATCTATGTGTTTAAGTGTTGTTTTGCGCCGTCTCTCTGGCTGTCCGGGAGGGACGGTTTTCATTTGCTTTTACCTACCTTGTGTCTAAATCCAAATTTGTTGGCGACCTACTCAAGAAAAAAGTAAATTACTACGTTTACCAACTGCGTAATTTATCTGTCTGAACATCACATCCGCCATTCCCACCCAAATGAATATTGCTTCAGTCCGGATTCCCGGCTTTCTCCTGTTTATTGCCCTGCTGGTTGGTTTGTCCTCCGTTGGGCATTCTCAGTGTGTAACGCCGGAGCTCGTCATGATTAATTCCTGTATTGAACACCCGAACCCAAACGGAGGCCCGGTTGATGTTGAGTCCGAAATCATCATCATGCGTACTGGTTTAGTTCCGGTAGAGGTCAACTCAATCGGAATTAATTTACCCTTCAATGGGTTTGGCCCGGAGAATGCTGATCTTGGTCTAGATCCTGATGGTATTCCGTTTGGTTGTAACTATAAGGAGCCCACGATAACTAGCTTGCCCGGCTGTCCAAGCGCTATACCTGTTGGCCCAAATGATGTAATCCCAGCCAATGCTTTCGTTGTCGTTTTCCTAACTGGAACGACGGTAACCGGAGACGTTGTAAACACTGACTTTACCAACATTTGCCAAAGCGGCCAGCCAGTATACATCCTGCAAAGTGAATGTAACCGTACTGCAGGTGCTTTTGCCAACAGTGGGGGCGGAGCAAACCCGCTCCGTACCATTGCTATTTCATCTCCCTGTGGCCTCCGGATAACCACCTATAATACTGCCGTGCTGGATCCAGATGATGGGACATACTATATTGTCGGGACGAGCACTACAGGAAATCAAGACTGCGATTTCCCCGTTCTGCCTCCTAGTTGCTCACCGATTGATACAACCTTCTTTTTATGCGGTTACGGGGCAACGGTTGATCCTCCTTTACCCGTTTCTGCCTTCGAAGACTTCTTCCCACCAGAGGTACTGCTCATTTCTTTGCACGAATCACCCGAAGAAGCGGAACTCAATAACAACCGGTTGGACTTCTATAGCGGGCAAACTGACCAACCAGACACCCTCTATTCACGCGTTATTTATCGAGACAACCTCTGTACAACCGTCGGCCGGTTTATTGTCCAGTTTCCTGATACTGCATTTCAGACTATGATCCCGGCTGAACCAGTTCGGGGCTGCGACCCCCTGGCGGAAGGTATGGGAACCTTTAATTTGAGGTTAAGTGATGCCGAAGTTGGAGGGGTAGGCCCGGTCACCTGGTATACGGATGCTGGAGGAGTTCAGGAAATTGCCGATCCAGAGAATTTCGTGAGCTCGGCTGCAACAGTTTATGCAGTAGCCGGCCTTGGTAGTTGCGCTGGAGACTTGGTCCCGGTGGAACTTGACCTGATTGCTGGGCCAAATCTTACCGCACAGGTAGATTCTGCTTCTTGTGCGGGTATTCCCGACGGGAGAATATCAGTTGCAGTCTCGGGTTTCGGCCCTTTTGAATATGACTGGGATACGGCCAACTTCAGCGGTGAAACCATCTCCAACCTTGAGCCAGGCTTGTACCAGTTCACCGTCACCGATCGGTACGGCTGTACTAGCGACACAACTTTTAGTGTTGAGTCAGACTTGCCTTTGCGAACTGACTGCGAATTGGTCCAGGAAGCTACTGGGGTGGGGATCTCTGATGGAGTAGTCAGAATAAACTTTAATGGAGGAATAGGTGCTTTACAACTTACGTACTCAGGCGCGGCCGCAGGTGCAATGGAAGTTAACGGGGCATCTGTTGATATCAGTAACCTTCCTTCCGGAGATTATACCTTTTCTTATACGGATGCCAACGGTTGTGTGAGTGATACTTGTAGCCTCACTGTCCCTGTCCTGAACCCGATAATGCTTCAATGCCTTACCCGGAGCAACTCTAACGATGTTTCAGTCCTCGGCTCAGGACAGGTGAATATTAGTGGAGGCGAAGCTCCTTTTACCGTTAGGATTGCCGACGCTCAGGGCAATGAAACTACCTTTCCTAACCGACCAAACGGAATAACAGTATTGCCAAATTTGCCGTCGGGAACTTACACGGTAACCGTAACCGATGCCTCCGGCCAAATAGAAACCTGTAGTATCAATATCGCACTTTCTGCTTGCCCACTCACCATCGTTGACGTACAGCAATTGGCAACGGACTGCTCAGGAACTAACAACACCATTATCCGCCTTACCATAGCTGGAAATGATGGAGCTATCACCACAGTGTGGAGTGGAGGTAATGGAATTAGTGCCTTCGATGGAATGCAGGAGGCTGGCCCGCTTCCCCCTGGCTTTTACTTCGTAACGGTCGGAGACCAAAGCGGTTGCCCAGCTATCACCGAAGGCCCAATTATCGTTACTGACCCGGGGCCCGTTGACTTTGGAGTCACTGGAAACTTCTCGGCCTCTCCGTGTCAAAACGATGCGCGCCTAGACGTAACGGTTAATGGAGGCGGAAGCCCTCCCTACGATATAGTGCTCATCGATTGGAACACTGACGCTGAATTGAATCGAATAACAGCTCAGTCCGCAGGAACAACAGTTAGTTTTGAAGACCTTGCGGGTGGAGGAGCCCCGGATTATGCCGTTTATATCGTTGACGCCCTTGGGTGTGAAACCGTGCGGACTTTTAACCCCATTACTGCTGGCCAGGTGCCCAGTCTTATGTTGAATCCGGGGGACCAGCAAATTGTACCACCCTTATGTAATGGTGATAGTACGGCTCAACTTACTATTCTTGCCAGCGGTGGTACAGGCCCCTATGACTACCGTTGGATTGATTACCCTCAACTCGCAACCGGTCGTGTTTTAGCCGATGGACCTAATCAAACTGACCTGCTAGCAGGTAACTATTTGATTGAGATTTCGGATGCTAATGGGTGCCTTGATTCTGCTACTCTTATTGTACCAGAAGGTGAGTCGCCTACTATTGCCTGTGGACCAACTACGCTTGCAACTCCTAATCAAGGAGGATCAGTTACCCTTAGCCTTAGCGGAGGTGTAGCTCCCTACACAGTTGTTTTGATACTTAACGGTGATCAGCGTGTTTTCCCCAATCTGGCCGGTCCTTCTGAACAAATTACTGACCTTCCAGCAGGGGCTTACGCTGCAGTGGTAAGAGATGGGAACGGATGTACCTCTGATACCTGTACATTCACGATTGATCAACTAGACTGTTCTTTATCGGTAACTTCTATGATTGATACCATCGTATGTAGAAATGCCCCATCAGGAGGGATATCTCTTCAGTTATCCGGAGGAACCTCTCCTTTTTCCTTTACCTGGGGGGCAGGTGTGACAGGAACCACTGAGGATGTTCGTGTTTTTGCAGAAGGGAATTATTCGGTAAGCATCGAAGACGCTAACGGTTGTAGGCTGGATACTACTTTTTTTGTTCCTGACTTAATGTTACAAACCCAGCTTAATTTTGAAACTCCTCGTTTCCTACCCGCTTGCCCTGGTGAGGACGTCCTAATACCCCTTGAATTTACGGGCACCGGGCCCTTCGTGCTTGAATATTTTGTAAATCCTGAACCCGGTGTCGATTTTTTCCGGACGTTCACTACTAATCAGCAATTTGATACACTAGTGATTCCCGCTGGAGATTTTGTAGACTTAGACCTTAGAGTCTCCAGTGAGTTATTAACGGATCAGTTCTGTGTAAACAGAATTAACCAAACTTTTGTGGTCCGCTACAATGAACCAGACACTATTCGTCGTACAGACTCAACCTGCGAAACTGCACCTATAGAGATCGGAGGACGCTTCTTCGATATCCAAAATCCTTCGGATACCTTTCTTTTTGATGATGGTAGTGCTTGTGGGATTGTCTATGAAGTTGATCTTGATTTCATGACGGGTAATGTTCCCGATACGATTCTTGTCCCAGTCTGCCCGGCAACTCCCTACGTTGAGAACGGAGAAGTATTTGATGCAAACCGCCCAGAAGGAGAAGTTCGCTATCTCCGGCCGGGCTTTTGTGACAGTGTCGTTTATATCAGGCTTGATGTTTTGCCGGAATTTGTCGGAAGCTTTTCCGATAATGCGTGCGTTGGCGATACCATTTTTTATGCAGATCGGTTCTTTACCGCAGAAAATACGAGTGGTCTGGCCCGCTTGCCTGGTCTTGCTGCTACCGGCTGCGATTCCCTCGTTTTTGTCAATACTACCTTTCGGCGAACAGGAGAAGTTCGTCTTTTTGGTGATTTTGAAATTTGCCCTGGTGACCCTATTGAACTGCGCTTCACTTACGATGGCCCCGGGGGAATCGATGTCCGTATGAGGGACGGTGCGGGGAATATCACTGATTTACCAGGTATTCGTCAGGGAAGCAGGGTAGAGTTATTCCCTTCAGAATCTACAACTTACCAATTAATCAGTTCGGGAATAGGTGGATGCCCTGGAGAAGTGGCAGGTGCTTCTTCAGTTATTGTAAATGACCTTGACGTAGGAGCGGAAGTATTGCTTGATCCAGGTGATTACTGCGAGGATACTCTTGGCCTTGCGGCGGTTACCTATACCGGAGGCGTAGGCCCGTACGATATTGCCTGGAGTAATGGCCCGTCTGACAGCATCAATCGCAACCTTCTGGCGGGCACTTATCTCGTATCGGTGACCGATGCGATCGGCTGTACGTTATCTGATTCTGTTATGCTCAATAGTCTAAATCCACTGACAGCTCGGGTTACAGGAGTCCCGCCGGCTTGCCCTGGTGGAAATGGCACTCTTAGGATTGATACCATCTTTGGCGGTGGCGGTTTTTATGAAGTAAGTATTGACGGACAATTCTTCCTGCCTATTGAGCAGGTTGCGGATATTCAAGTGCCAATAGGCAATCACCGTGCGGTTTTTCAGGGGGCAAATGATTGCTCGGTAACCGTCAATTTCAGGGTTAATGATGCTCTCGTGCCAAACTTTGACCTGCCACTGGATACAACCATCCGTCTGGGTGATAGTATTTTCCTGGACGGAAGCCTGATAAATCAGGACACTGCCTGGTGGACCCCCCAGACTTTCCTGTCTGATCCTAACGCTGCTGCTACCTGGGCACGACCACCGAGCTCAATGAACTACACCTTGCACCTGCGGACCCTCGCCCAATGTCTTTTTACCCACGACATAAACATCACGGTAGACGAGCGCCTGCTGGTGTATGCTCCGACGGCCTTCAGCCCAAACGGTGACGGAACAAACGACCGCTATGCCTTAGGCCTTGGCCGTAATGTACGAGCCCTGAAAACCTTTCAGGTTTTCAACCGCTGGGGCAACCTTATGTACGAAGGATTGGCTGGCTGGGATGGTGAATTCTCCAACGGATCAGCCCCTCCGGCCGTCTATGTCTTTCATGCCATCGTCGAGATGGAAGATGGGAGTGAACGATTTGTTGAGGGAGATTTTGTGCTGATGCGGTAATATCTTCTCCCATAAGTCCAAGATTAATACCCGCGCCTACTCTTCTTCAGCGATGAGTTCTTTGGGGATGCGCTTCTTTGTTTTAGCGCCTAACTCTCTTAATTTCTCCGCCCGGCCTACAAGCGTAGCTCCGTATTTACCACCGGTGGACAACTTACGTAGTGCGTTTCCGTAGGAGGTCTGCGCCTTATCCAGCTGACGGCCAATTTCTTTAAGTTCTTTGGTGAAGGAGACGAAGCCATCATAAAGCATTCCACTCTGACGGGCGATTTCCAATACGTTTTTTTTCTGATTTTCCTGTTTCCAGATAAAGCTTACTGTGCGCAAAGTCGCAAGTAAAGTAGAGGGCGTTACGATGACAATATTGCGTTCGAGCGCTTCAAGGAAGACACCTTGATCTGTTGCCAGGGCAAGACCAAAGGCTGGTTCGATGGGCACAAAAAGCAAGAGATAATCCGGGCTACTGATCTGATAGAGACGCGTATAGTTCTTTCCTGAAAGATCGGTAACGTGTTTCTTAAGACTGCGTAAATGGGCAATGGCCTGGGACTTTCTTTCCGGATCTTCCGGAGCAAGAGCACAGTAGCGATCGTAGGCGGTAAGGGAAACCTTTGAGTCAATCACGAGGTGTTTGCCTTCGGGTAAATTGATGATAAAATCGGGACGTTTCATCTTAGCTTCTTCGTCTCGATAACTGCTTTGAGCATCGAAGTGAACGCCTTGTTGTAGGCCACTTGCTTCTAGCAGCGTAAGAAGTTGCCATTCGCCCCAGTCTCCCTGGGTCTTGCTGTTGCCGCGCAATGCTCCGGCAAGGTTATTAGCTTCGGTGCTGATCTGAGCATTGAGCTGCTGGAGATGCTTGATCTCGTGCCTCAAGGAAATCCGGTCTTTCGTTTCTTCCAGAAATCGTCGCTCAATTTGCTCTTCAAATCCTTGAATTCGTTCGCGTAAAGGTTGAAGGATGTTGGTGAGTTGTTCCGCGTTTTGGTGGCTGAATATTTTTCCTTTTTCCTGTAGTAATCGGTTAGCTGTTTGCTCGAACTGGGCCAGCCCTGTAGCCTGCAAGCGTTCCATCTCTTTTTTGCTATTGGCCAGTTTGTCTTCGAGGTGTTTCAGGTCGGTTCTGGTGGCCGCCAGCTCGCTACTTAGGCGATTTTCGACGGCAGTTTTCTCCTGAAGGTTCTCGTAGTGAAGGTCCGCTTCATTACGGACCTGATTGTGAATTTCCCGACGAATGTAGTCTTTTTCCACGGCGGAGAGGGGAAGATGGCTAGCCCGTAAACGAAGCTGGAGAATGAGCCAGCAAATTAGTGCACCAAGGAAGGCAGCAAGTAAGAGGTAGAGTGGATGCATGGGCCGATTAAAGCAAATGTTGAAACTTTACACAAAATACATTGAATGTTTTAATTTAGGAGCTTTTCCTTCACCTCTTTTCGGGAATAGGGGTAAATTGTACCTTTGGTGTCTTTTAATCGCTGGCATGACAAGGTTTCTTTAACCTTTCTTTGCACCTGCGGCCGCGCAAGAATAACAACTTAATGCGCAATACTTCGTTTTAAATCGGCGTTGAATTTCCTTCTGTTTTAATGATTTATCCCCAATAACACCACCTAAGCCCGAATCTTACCCCAGACTGAATGAAAGCTTTTTCTTTTTCAATGTTCCTCTTTCTCTGTCTTCTATCCACGCCTCTCCAGGCAGAAGGATGGACGGACCAACTATTTAATTGGTTCTCCAGTCTTTTTGGAAATGATTCAGAAAAATTAAGTGTTGAACTGACTTCGCAGCAGTTAGACAGCCTTCGGTCAAGCCCTACAGGTTTGATGCTCAATGAAGTAGCGGATGCTGATACGTTGACCATCACTTCCTCCTGGCCATACGAATCTGTTGATCCTGGAGCTGATTTGGAACGTCATGGCCGGCTACTCCGCCAAACGGTTTTGCTGACTCCCCCTCAAGGCAAGTTACCACTGAATCAGGCAGAAGCGGTTCGCATTGTTTTTCGTCAGGACCAACGCCCCGCCCGCCTTATTGAAATGGCTCGCCGCTTTACGGATGTCCAGGAAGTGCCTTTTGATGATGTGATCGGCTATGCACTCCCCATTGGCCTTGATCTTCCAACGATCATTGTGGCGGATGACCCAAAAGGGCAGTCTTCTTTTAATAGTGATTGGTATCATGCACTTTATGAGCTGGAGAGCGAAACAGTTTCATTACTCCATTTTGGCGACCCGAGCTTCATGACCGACGTACCCTACGGATGGACGGTTTTAAACACTCCACTACGCTGTAAGGAAAGTGAAGCTTTCCTTGCCCAGGCGATATTTGGTGCTGAGCTGATAGACGGGAGATTAGCAGAATCTACCTCCGCTTTTCGCTCCGGAACCGGCTACCGGCTTGAGCCCGTCCGACGTGGTTTCCGCTTGCCTGAAGAGCTGGGGATTGACCGCCAGAAAATGGAATATGTGGACTACCAGATCAATCGTGGAATCCGCTACCGGGCAATGCCTGGCGCGCAGCTGTTGGTAATGAAAGATGGTCAGGTCGTTTACGAAAAAGCTTATGGGCACCATACTTACCGGAAGCAGGCTGTAAGCCCGGGAGATTTGTATGACATCGCCTCGATTACCAAAGCTGCGGCTACCACGCTCGCAGCCATGAAATTATACGATGAAGGTAAGATTGATCTGGAGGCGCAGGTTCGCGACTATCTGCCGGAGTTGAAAAAGAAAATCATCGGTCGTTATAAGGTGGAAAGGCTGCTGGCTCATCAAACTGGTTTGCAATCGGAAATACCGTTGACTGGCCTAATAGGGCGTCAATTCGTTGCTGACGAAATCAGGGATGCCTTCAAGCTTCCCGTTGGCCCCGGGCGTTGGCTCAGCGAAGATGTCCCCGGAAAAGTGCGGAAGAACCTGAAGGGTAAAATTGGCCGTACACGGCGACAGGTCTATAAGTACAGCGATCTCAACTACTACTTGCTACAGCTGATCGTTGAAGAGCTTGCCGGTGAACCGATGAATGAACTATTAGAACGTGAGTTTTACCAGCCTATGCGATTGGGTCGGCTTGGGTTTCTACCAGCCGGTAAATTCCCGGCAGAACAACTAGTGCCTACCGTTAAGGATGACTGGATGCGGGGCGGACTGCTGCGTGGCTACGTTCATGATGAAGGTGCTGCTCTCCTCGGCGGCGTTGCTGGGCATGCTGGTTTGTTTGCAAATGCCCACGACCTAGGACAACTGTTCCAGCTGTTTGTTGACCAAGGATCTTTTGGTGATGAACAGTTGCTAAGCCCCGAAACAGTTGCGCTGTTTACTAATAAAAACCGTTTCAATTACCGGGCACTTGGTTTTGATCGATTGGTCGGAGGTTGGCAGAATGTTGTGAACGCAGGCGCCTCAAAAGCAACTTTTGGCCATCTTGGTTTTTCCGGCACCTCCGTTTGGGCTGATCCCGAAAATGAGCTCGTATTTGTACTTTTGACCAACCGGGTTCATCCAGATCCCAAGAACGAGCGCTTCCAGAAAATGCAGGTTCGTGGTAGGGTCCACCAGGGGGTATACCGAGCATTGAATACCTGGGAGTCGGCACTTTAAAGGGGCGCGGCCGCAGGTGCTAAGATTGTTTTTTGAAAAAGCGCTCAAGCGTTTATCTTAGGGCATGAAACGATTGCTTTTTCTCCAGTTCTTTATCTTCTTTCTTTCGTTCTTGGGCGCGCAATCCTCTGGCACGACCTATGACCACCATGCAGAGCGGGCCATTCACTTTCCTCATACAGAAAACTACTTGACACTGGTAACAGACTTGCATATGCATACTGTTTTCTCCGACGGTAGTGTATGGCCGGATATCAGGGTAGAAGAAGCCGTTCGGGACAGCCTGGATGTGATTTCCCTGACCGAACATATCGAATACCAGCCACATAAGGAAGACATTCCTCATCCTGACCGTAACCGAGCCCACGATATTGCAGCTAAGATCGCGCTGCCTTATGACTTGCTGGTGCTACGGGGAGCAGAGATCACCAGGTCTATGCCCCCAGGGCATAGCAACGCTATTTTTATTCAGGATGCGAACAAGCTGTTGATCGAAGACCCCGTCGCTGCCTTTGAGGAAGCCAATCGTCAGGGCGCCTTCACCTTCTGGAATCATCCCAATTGGATTGCTCAACGCAAAGATGGTGTAGCCACCCTAACGGATATGCACCGTGACCTGATTCGGCGTAAACTCTTGCACGGCATCGAAGTGGTAAATGATTTAACCATCAGTAAGGAGGCTTTCCAAATTGCACTAGACAATAACCTGACGGTGATGGGAACTTCTGATATTCACGGACTTGTAGACTGGCAATATGACCTGCATAAAGGTGGTCACCGTCCGGTTACCCTGGTCTTGGCCACTGAACGAACCCCGGCAGCCATGAAATCTGCCCTGATGACTGGCCGGACTGTCGCCTGGTTCGAGAATACACTTGTCGGGAGAGAAGAGAACGTACGCGCCGTAGTGGAGGCTTCTCTTGAAATAACTACCGCTGCGTACTACGGAGCTTCCGCTGTTTTAGAGCTCACGATTAACAATGGTTCGGATGCGACTTATTTGATGGAAAACTTAGGTGATTACTCATTTCAGAGTGATTTAGGGCCGATTACCCTGGCCCCAAATGGAACTACAACCATTCAGGTTATGACTGGAAAGCAATTGAAAACATTGTCTCTGGAATTCGAGGTGTTGAATGCCCTGGTTGCACCGGAAAAGGCACTGGAAATTTCACTTGAAGTGACTACCGAATAAAAGATTTACTATTCCTTCCGGATCGAATCAATGAATAAGGTTTCTACCTTATCCCGTGCCCAGGGTGTCTTGCGCAAAAACTTGAGACTCGACTTGATACTCGGATCGTGGGTGAAACAACGGATATTGATTAGCTCTCCTAGTTTTTCCCAGCCGTAGGCTTTTTCAAGGTATTCAAGAATATCGATGAGCTTTACGCCATGAAGCGGGTTGTTGGGCTGTTCGGAGACAGGTGTTTTATCTTCCATGCTATAAGGATTGGAGTGAAGTTCAGGACTGGAACCAGTTCTTAATTAGTAAGGGCTTTAGAACACTTATTTTAGTTGATTTACACGAATTTTCCGCTTCTTAACCCGCCCGTTATTAAGTAGTGCGATAAGCCCTTCGGTTTTTGCTCGGGGAACGCTGACGAAAGTGCAATCAGCCAATAACTCAATTACCCCAAGTTCACCTTTTTCGAGTCCACCTTGCTTAAAAAATAGTCCGGCGATATCGCCTTTGGAGACCTTGTCTTTCCGTCCGGCAGATACGTATAGGGTTGCCCATTTACTGTTCTGAACGTTGCCAGGTTCGGGGTCAAGGTCGATGTCCTCAGCTTCGGTGACGTAGTCGGGTAGGGGGTAGCCATCCCAGTGCATCAGGTAGGCCGTACCATTAGCGTGCATCCGGGCGGTACGTCCGTTTCGATGAGTGAATTCCGCTTCTTTGGATGGTAGCTGGAAGTGGATGATAAAGTCTAACTCTGGTACGTCGATTCCGCGAGCGGCAAGGTCGGTCGAGAGTAGTAGCCGGTGGGTTCCGTTACGGAACTTGATCAGGGCACGTTCCCGTTCGGTCTGTTCCAGACCGCCCATGAAGACGGCGTAATCGATGTCGCGGCTGTCCAGAAAGTCAGCTACAAAGCGAAGGGTTCCCTTCACGTTGCAGAAGATGATGCCACGCCCACTGCCGGTCTGACCCAGTACCTTTTCCAGCGTGATGAGTTTGTCTTTTTCCGGAGCTGGGACGTCCACAAGCCGTAACTGACTACTCCGTGTCCCGAGGTAATCAATGGTAATGGGATCATTGATCTGAATGAAGTCAGGTATGTCTACTTCGTTGGTGGCGGAGGTGAGTATTTTCTTTTTAAGATTGGGCAGTGCGGTTACGATCTGCTTCATCTCTTTTTCGAAACCAGTTTCCAACGATTTATCGAACTCATCAAGCACGAGGGTGCGTATGGTTTTTACGGAGAAGGCCTCTCTGCGCAGGTGATCCGCTACCCGGCCGGGCGTGCCAACGAGGATTGCAGGAGGATTTTTAAGGTCTTCCCGCTCTTTGGAGCCGGGGCGGCCTCCGTACACGGAGTCTACCCGATAACCACTACCCATCGAGCGCATTACGGACTCGATCTGGATGGCTAGCTCCCGGCTGGGAACAAGAATCAGTGCCTGGACGGTTTCCAGCGACTGCTTCAATTCGTTCATGATGGGTAACAAGAAGGCCAGCGTCTTCCCCGTTCCGGTGGGGGAGAGGAGAACTACTTCTTCTCCGTGCAGGATGGCCTTGCGAGCCTCCGTTTGCATCTGGTTCAATGCCTGAATGCCAAGTTTTTCGAGGATTTCCTTTTGTGACTTCATGGGGCGAAGGTAGGGCGGGGAACTGAGTTGAACGACTAGACTGATCGGATCTAACTGCTTCCTGAAATCAATGAAGTACTTCCTTGAAAGCAACAGGCCCGCCCCGAGAAAATCGGAACGGGCCTGTGTAACAGTGCAAGTTATTTATGTTCTGTCCCTTAAGGAGTTACAACAACGCGCTTGGTTACCAGCTTTTCGTTGAGACGGATGCGTAGGAAATAAACGCCAGCTGGCATTCCCAGCGTCTCGATGGTCTCGTTGAAACCATTGGCACGGATGCTTAGGTTTTCACGACTAAGCATCACGCGGCCCGCCGCGTCAATCAATTCGTAAGTCATCTTTCCGGACTGGCCGAGGTCTTGGCCATTAATACGAAGCGCCTGACCGCCAGAAACAGGGTTGGGGGCTACGGAAATAGCAGCGTTCAGCGCAGCATCAATCGTTGCGGTAGGAAACTCACCGTTCTTGAAGCGGAACTTCTGGTCACCGAAATCACTATCGGTAACGTAGCGATTGAAGGGGCGTACACGCCAGTAGTAGCGGGTGTTGGGCGTCAGGTCTTCTTCGATGGTAGCAGTGGTGTCAGACACAACAAAGGACTGTAGTACGGCACCATTGAAGTTGGTACTTGTGTTGAGTTGAACAATGTAGTAGTCCGCATTAGGAACGGAATTCCAGACCAGGTCTACGTAGTCAGATACTTCAAGGGTCGCATTGTTTACGGGAAGAAGCAGGTTCATCTCTTCGCCATCGGCCGCAAAACGATCAACACCGGTACCGTCAAATGTCTGACGAGCGTTAAGGTTGGTTTGCATCGCGGTTTTTTGCTCTTCGGTGAAACCGGAGACACAGTTGTCAAGTGCATAAGACATGACATTGAAGGCTGGTACGGCAAACTTAACGGAGTCGGGATCAGTAAGGCTGTCGCGGTATTCTCCGGCATTGTTACACGCCCAACGCTGCATCAGGTAGTCAGGAGCAGTGTCACAAAATCCGTCTGCGGCACCTTCACAATTGCTGCCGTCAACAAGTTCTACGGGAACGTCAGCTCCGCGGTATCGTACCGTTGCGGGTGCACGATCGTCGAGATCGATGTTATCGATTTCTTCTACGCTTTCCCAACCGTAGAAAGTGTGGGGAAGGGTAAACAGGTGGCCCATTTCGTGGCTCCACGTCCGGTCATTGGCGCCCATACAGTTATTGCCAACCACCAGCGCATCCGGGCCTCCGTAGTAGACACCACAGTTGCCAGCAGGGTTACCCACAAAGTAACTGTTGATAACGCCACCTTCATTGTGCAGATTCATCATCTGAACGGGCGTATTATTGCTGGAATAGTCATAGTAAGAGGTACGGTTCAGGTAGTCGAACTCCTTGATGTAAAACTGGATGTTCATGTCCTCGAAATCACTATTGAGCAATTCAAGACCGTTCAGTAACCTAACGGGATCAATGTAACCGCTTCCGTCATTTCTCCCTACAACGACTAACCGAGATGGTACGTAAAGGATGTCATTCGATTTGCTTACAGGGGCAAATTCACCCGCCTGATATTTAGTGAGCCACTCCGATTTTCCGGAATAACCACACCAGTCATCGTGGGTAGATTGGGCCTGAACAGCGATGGAAAAAAGAAGGGCCGGTAGTAAGACGGCAAGAAGAGAACGTAGTGATTTCATGGCGAAGGAGATAATTATTAGGCTCAAAAGTAAGAAAACCTTGTCGGGGCAAGCGTCTTGTTGGCGGCATTTGAGCCAGTCCGCCTGATTTTCTATACTTTTGCACCTCTTTTATGCGTAAGTCCGGGTGTTTAGGTACTAAATCAACACCATTTAGAGGACAATACCCCCATAATTTGCAACCAATAAATTAAAATATTCCAATCCATGAGTAAAGTAACCGTAGTCGGAGCCGGAAATGTAGGAGCCACAGTCGCTAACGTTTTGGCCCACAAAGACCTTGTTCGCGAGGTTGTAATCCTTGACATTAAGGGAGACTTCGCCAAGGGGAAAGCCCTTGACAGCTACCAGCAAGCAAGTGTAGATCACTTCAGCACCCAGCTCCTGGGAACGGACGATTATGCTGATACGGCCAACTCCGATATCGTTGTCATAACCGCCGGAATCCCGCGTAAGCCGGGAATGAGCCGCGACGACCTGATCAGCACCAACGCTAAGATCGTTACTATGGTTACCCGCTCCATCATGGAGCACAGCAAGAACCCTATCATCATTGTGGTCTCTAATCCACTAGACGTGATGACCTACGCGGCTTACCAGGCTTCTGGCCTGCCTAAGAACCGCGTTTTCGGTATGGCTGGTATCCTCGATACTGCGCGTTACCGCGCGTTCCTGAGCATGGCCCTCGATGTGTCTGGTAAAGACATCCAGGCGATGCTCCTCGGTGGTCATGGTGATACTATGGTGCCACTACCGCGCTACACTACAGTTTCTGGTATCCCCGTAACCGACCTTATCGGTAAGGAAGAACTGGATGCCATCGTTGAGCGGACCAAGAAAGGCGGCGGCGAACTCGTAAAACTTATGGGAACTTCTGCTTGGTACGCACCTGGTGCTGCTGCCGCTCAGATGGTAGCAGCCATTGTACGCGACGAGAAGCGCATCTTCCCTTGCTGTGCGCTGCTCGAAGGTGAATATGGTCAGGAAGGCATCTTCCTCGGCGTTCCCGTAAAACTTGGTAAAGAGGGCATCAACGAGTTGCTTGTGCTGAACCTCAACGAAGAAGAAATGGCCGATATGAACAATTCTGCAGACGCTGTACGTGGCGTTCTGGAAGTCTATAAAGGCATGAATGTCTAGTTTAAAGCCTCAAGGTTTTAAACGCTATTCTTCAGTGGCAGAGCCTCGTCGTTCCTACGGCGGGGCTTTGCTTTTGTTGCAAGCCATGGCTCCAACAACTTCCACAGCACCTGCGGCCGCGCCCATAAATTAAATTGGTAAGTGATCAGCATTAGAAGAATGACGGATTAATTACCCGTTTGGTATCCCATAGCGTTGCGAATCCAGGGAGCGTAAGAGGGCGCCGGCGCGCAGGATGCAAAGAAAGTTAGAGGGGGAGCATCACAAGATGCAGAAGCGGAAGTCGAGAAGCCAACTTTAATCTTGCTTCGTGAGGCTAAAAAAATGTTCTGGCGGCCCACCGTTAAGCGATCCGTGCATCTCCTGATTTACACAGATTGAGTAGCCGTGTTTTCTCGCATCGCTGAAACCACTATCTTTGCGCCCCAAACTGAAAATTCAATGCTCTATCTAACTCGACGGGAAACCTTTAACGCCGCACACAAATTGCATATCCCTGAATGGAGCGATGAGAAAAACCGCGCCGTTTTTGGCAAATGTTCCAATCGCAACTGGCACGGACACAACTACCAGCTTTTTGTTACTGTCGCCGGGCAGCCTGACCCCGTTACTGGTTTTGTTATGGATGCCAAGTTGCTGTCTACCATCATGAAAGAAGAGATCGTTGACCAGGTAGATCATCAGAACTTTAACCTCGATATTGATTGGATCCCTAAAGGCACGCAACCAACAACTGAAAACCTTCTGATACTGTTTTGGAAGCAGATTGAAAAACGAGTGAACGCAGCAGGTGCAGCTACCCTGTACTCCATCCGCCTTCACGAAACAGAGAATATTTATGCCGAGTACTTCGGCCCCAACGGAAGAAAATAAGCCATGTCTTTTAGCAAGCAACTGAACTACGACGATAAGATCACAGAAAAACTCTCCGCCAACTTCACCAATATCATTAGTGGGGTAGGAGAAGACAGTGATCGGGAAGGCTTGGTCAAAACCCCTGAACGTGCCGCCAAGGCCATGCAATTTCTTACCCAGGGGTACGATCAGAATGCCGAGGAAATCCTCCGATCCGCCATGTTCGCCGAAGATTATTCAGAAATGGTGATCGTGAAAGATATTGAGCTTTACAGCCTCTGCGAGCACCATTTACTGCCGTTTTTCGGTAAGGCACACGTTGCCTATATCCCTGACGGCTACATCGTTGGCCTCAGTAAAATCCCCCGTGTAATCGATGTCTTTGCTCGGAGGTTTCAGGTGCAGGAACGGCTTACTGATCAGGTGCTGCAGGCCATCCATAAAACCCTGAACCCATTGGGTGTCGCGGTTGTAATCGAAGCCCGTCACATGTGTATGATGATGCGTGGGGTGCAGAAGCAAACTTCCGTTACCACTACTTCTGCCTTCACCGGAGCTTTCAAGGCGGAGCGGACGCGGAACGAATTTCTCAAACTCATTACCTCAGATTTAGGGTAATTGAGGAAAAAATAGGCCTTACAATAGGCCCTTCCAATAGGTTAGCATTGTATCCGCATCTTTCTGACCCGACCAGGCTTCCAACTCTTCCGTCCATGTCATGTTGATCTCCGCGTACCGATGATGTGCGTGAGCTGCGTGTATGTTCCGTTCCCGCTGTTGATAATATTCCAGATATGAGACGATGGTATTTACCTGTGCTTTATTCAAAATGCTGTGTTTCGCCTTCAGTAGAGGGCCATATTCCCCTTCTGGTTCATGTAGCGTCCACAGCAGATCATCCAGGCCATTGTACGGAGTCCTAATTTCTCTCATCATCCAGGCGGGCAGGTAATGCCGCCAGCCATCGGGGCGTAAATAGGTCAGCGCAGCGTAGCAATCTTTGAGCTGCGCATCTGTTACTTCAAACCATTTTCTACTGGGGAGGTGCTCAGTGGTAAAATGCGGATTTCCGTAGTCGTCATCAGTCTGGGCAGCGTAGATGTCATAACCATCGGAGGGGAAAGGTGCATCCTTGAAGGCAGCGATGATCTTTTGTTGAATGGCTTCGGTAGAGTCGGGCATTTTTGTTGAATTGATGGACATTTATAACCTAGAACTATGACTTTGTTACACTTAGTTTGTTTAAGCTTTTACCGGCCACCATTAAAATTGCCGTAAATTTCGTCCTAAGAAACCTAGATGATATGGAATACCGAGAGTCGCAGAAGTTTAACCAGTTGTGGTTGTGGTTACTAAACCTGGCTTTGTTTCTGGGGTTGACGCTTGTAGGTTATACTTCCTGGACCGGAGGCGGAGACCTGCTGTCATCAGCCATGGGGCCGTTGATGATGGCCTTAACCATGATTCTGTTGGCAACCATTGAGCTCAGGACGGTCATTACAGATGACGGCCTGGAGGTGAAGTTTTGGCCCCTTGGGCGTCGCCGAATTTTTAAGTCAGAAATTAAGCGCGCCCGCGTTCGTAAATATTCCCCTTTGCGTGAATTCGGTGGCTGGGGGATCCGGGTTGGCCCGGGAGGCAAGGCCTTTAATATGCAGGGAAATATGGGCCTCCAGCTGGAGATGAAGAATGGAGACAAACTCCTCATTGGTACCCGTAAGCCGGAAGAACTAGCCGCATGGGTCGAAAATTGGCTGGCTTCTGCAGACGATGAAGAAGAATTCTCCGATGAAATGGTTACCTTAAAGCTAAAGGAGTTAGAAGAGCTGGAGGCTCAGAAATTGAGAAATGAAAAATGAGTCAATCCCCAGCACGAGGTCAGCTGCGCTGACTGTGAGCTTGGGATTGACTCATAGTTTTTGCAAATTTAGTTGGGTTCTAACAGCCGCAATGGCCACGAACGGGTAAGCGCTCCAATACTTTACCGCTCTTGGCATCAAGCACTTGTAGCAGGGCTTCATAGTCAGTACCGGTATCTGAAGTGCCTTTGTACGTATTCCCAGTCAGGATGACTCGGTACTTATCATTAGCGTACTCCATGCGAGCATCGCCATTGCGTTCTCCGGCAGCGCGGCGTTTTTTAGCAGCCGCAATGGCGTCTGCGGCCATATCCCGGACTTCCCGTACAAACATCCCGGTCATATTATTCTCGATAGGTATTTCCGTAGGAATCTTATCGTAGGAGAGCAGGGCTTCGGTCAGTCGATGCACTGTCTTTTCATAGTCAAAACTATGTTTTTCTCCGAAGAGGGTAGATTCCTTATCACCCAGGTTAATCCAGGGGTGAGGAGAATCGGGCAAATAGCTGTACCCATCATACCAACCATCGAGTTGGTAGGTGTTTCCGTCGATGGTAACGCAGACGCGTCCGGAGAAGCTGGCATCAAATACGGACGTAGCCTTTTTATCGTCGGTGTAGAAGTTACAGCTACAACCGTCCATTGGGTCGTTAGCACCACCCACCAGTGGGCACTTCTGGTAGTCGCTTAGGGGCTGGATAATGTTCTTCGTGCCGTGATCAGGTGGCTGTATCGTTCCTCCGTAGACCCAACCTTTCTTGCCGTCCGGGGCGGTTACTTCGTGCCAGATGTCGTTGAACGTGTTACCGCGCAGGGTAATAGCTGTGGCTAGGTCGGAGCGCATCCCGGTAGGCTGAAGGGGCTGGCCCGGGGTAACGGTAGTAACAACTTCGGATGAGGTAGTTGGCTCGGCACGAACGTTTAGTTTAGAAACCCAGGTGTAGACCGGCTGGGGAGTAGCCGCTGGCGCTGGTACTTTTTCTTCTGTTAGCTCTGCTTCTGCCGGTTTAGGCGCTGGGGTTTCAGCAGCTGGCGCTGTGGAAGGTGTTGTCGTTATCGGTTCAGATTCGGGCACTGAAGTAGCCGCAGCGGGCTTTTCTGAAGGGCTACATGCCATGAAAAACAGGCCAAGACCGATGGATATAAAAATATTTTTTAAGAGCATGTGCAATTTGATTTAACGTTGAGAATAAGGGCGCTGCCGCTCAGGCAAATAAGGATGGCCACAAAGGCTGTTTTTGTACAGAATGGTGATTGTGTCGGATGTATTTTTTTTATCCGATTCAATATTAACGCCATCAACTGCATAGACCAAAATAATCTCCTTGATTTGTTCTGAACAGCACGGTGGAGGGCCTGAACGACAGCTTTTAGGAGCGCGGAGTCTATGTTTGGTTCTGGAAATGCAGTGTACTTGAATTCTCGATAGCAACTTTTGCATTGTCTTAACAGGAATGGCCGTATCTATAATGACCTTTCTACGTCACAAATCCGTTATACCGAATGAAACGGCGGATTTACTAGCTGAATTCAGGCAGATATGCCTTTCATCTCGCTACATTCTTTCGTTAACACCTCATTTAGCCGGTCCCTCCGGTTTTGTCTTTATATTTGTAACTCAAATAATAACTCCCACATGAAACGCATTTTTCTCCTTCTCGTATTAGCATGCGGTTTTACCGTAGCCATGCAGGCTCAGGAATCCGCTACCCCTGCCACCGCTATTGAAGCGGTAGAAGAAGCACCAACTGCTGCTGCTGATGGCCCGCTGATGACCTTCGAGACCCTTGAAATTGACTATGGTACCATCGAGCAGGACTCTGATCCTTTCCGTATCTTCAAGTTCAAGAATACTGGCAACGCCGCACTCCTGATCACCAACGCCCGTGGTTCCTGTGGCTGTACTGTACCTAGCTACAGCAAGGCCCCAGTAGAAGCTGGCGCTGAAAGCGAAGTAAAGGTTCGTTATGATACGCACCGCCTCGGTCAGTTCCGTAAGCGTGTAACCCTGACTACGAACATCGGCCAAGACCCAATCATCCTTACCATCAAAGGTAAGGTGGAGCCAAAGCCAGCTGAACCAGCTGCAGTTCCTGCTGGTGAGCAAGGCATCTTCAACAACGGCGGTGGCAAGTAGCCCCCCGTCAGATTCCCACTGAAAATAAAAACCCCTTGTTTGCAATGCGAACAAGGGGTTTTTATTTTCAGTGGGAATCTGACGATATTTGTCCCATAGAGCCAGAAAGCCTACCTTGACGGAATCCCGAAATAGCAACAGGTAACCTGGTTATACCCGACAAATTATAAAACCATCAGACCCACAATACCATTATATGGTTCACCCCTACCGAGAAAGAAATATGGCCGCCCTGGCCCATAAACTTGGCTTCCAGTTTCATGCGGAGGATGATTACGGAATTGCGACACAACTACAAGACTTTAGACTTTTTAGCCAAGGAAGGGGGAAATCTATTGATCGGATTATGCGCAAGCAGGATGGGTTAATGGATTTTGATATCGCGATTTTTGATTACAGCTATAAAATGTGGGGCAGCTCCGCTAAGGATAAGCGTGTTCACCAAACGGTATTTTTTCTGCAGAGTGCAAAGCTCGGTTTGCCGGAACTTTGGCTGCAACCCGAGACCCTGGCACATAAGCTTGGCGAATTATTGGGTTTTACCGACATAGATTTCGTCCGGTTCCCTAAGTTTTCGGGCAACTATCGGCTTACCGGTGGAGATGAAGAGTACATCCGCCATCACTTTACCGACGAGGTGCTCAACTACTTTACCATAAATAAAGGCTGGTCTATGGAAGGCTTGGGCTTTTATTTATTGTTTTACCGGAAAGGCACACTCATCCCAAGTGCGCAGATTGAGCAATTTTATAAGCGTGGCCAGGAAGTAGTGCGGTTGATGACCGATGAAGATGCGCAGAACAAAATTTTTGGGACTTAATCAGTTACCAGTTCTATCTGGTAATCTTCCCGCCCGGCGGGAATAACTCCTCGCTCCCGGCCTTGGGCCAAAAAAACGGCAACTGCGCTCCGGCCTTCAACGCCAAGGTTCAGCGAATATTGATTTACGTACAGCTCTATATGCTTGCGCCTAACTTCTACGTCCATCTCCTGGGCGTGAGCGGCAACGTATTCTGATGAAGCTTCAGGATGGTCAAAGGCATATTGCACGGAGCGGGCCAGGACGCGGTCAAACCGCTGCTGTACTTCCGATGGAAGGGATCTTTTGATGACAATTCCGCCCAGCGGAATAGCGTGTCCTGTGGTAGACTCCCAGTATTCCCCCAGATCCATCAGCTTATGGAGGCCGCGTTCCTTGTAAGTGAAACGGTTTTCGTGAATCAGCAAGCCTGCGGTAAATTCTCCGGAAAGGACGCGTTCTTCAATATCGGAGAAGAGTACTTCTTGCTTGTTGGTTAGTTGCGGCTGGGCGAGACCGAGCAGGTAGTTGGCGGTGGTATACTTGCCTGGGATTGCGACGGGAGCTCCGGGTTGAAGAACAGTATGATCAAAAACCTCGCCCGGCACCTGCGTGCGCGCCAGAAAATCCTCCGCTAAAGCTTTATCCGCCGTTACCAGCAAGGGGCCAACGCCCCGCCCCAAAGCGCTGCCCGCATTCAGTAGGGCATAGCGCTCCGTCAGATGGCCAAAGGCGTGATAACTTAGCTTGGTTACGTCAAGCTCTCCAGCTAACGCGAGTTGGTTGAGCTCTTCTACATCCCCCAGGCGAACGTCGAAGAGAAGGCCTTCGGTATCGATTCGGCCATGGACCATAGCATCAAAAATAAAGGTGTCGTTGGGGCAGGGGGAATAACCCAGGGTTAGCTGCATGGTAGAAAGCGGTTTCAGATTAAACGGCTTCTTTGGCACTCGGTTGAAATAACGCCGGAATAACCGATCTTTGCGGCCAATCCCGCAATTATGAATTTTCAGGTTCTTTACGAAGACAACCACTTAATCGCTATCAATAAACCCGCTGGTGTCCTTAGTCAGGGCGACGCAACGGGAGATAATACCGTGATGGACTGGGCCAAAAGCTATATAAAACACCGTTACAATAAGCCCGGAGAAGTTTTTCTTGGGCAAATTCACCGATTGGATCGCCCGGTAAGCGGTGTCATCCTTTTTGCACGTACCAGCAAAGCACTTGCACGCATGAACGATCTCTTTAAAGATCGAAAAATAACCAAGACCTACTGGGCCGTAGTGACCGATCAGCCAAACCCAATTGAAGGAAAATTGAAAGGCTATATATATAAGGACACGGAAAGGAACCGCAGTAAGATTGTCCCTAAGGCAGATTCTAACCGCCATAAGGGGGCTAAAATGGCGAAGTTGAGCTATAAACTACTTGGCCGGATTGGCACCAACGTATTGCTCTCCATCAAATTGGATACCGGCCGCCCGCACCAGATCCGGGTGCAGCTTGCTGATCAGTTAAAGACGCCAATCCGCGGTGACATCAAATACGGCTCGCGGTTGAGAAATGAAGACACCAACATCAACCTGCACGCCCGCACCCTTGAATTCATTCACCCGGTAAAAAAAGTTCCGGTAAAGATCACCGCGCAGGTGCCGAGGGAAGACCAGGTTTGGGGACTGTTTCATGAAATGGAAGAATGGTAGGTGTAGAAAGGCTCGTCGCTCATAGCGCGGGTGGGGACAAAAAGCACCAACCCTTGATGCAGGTCCACACCTTATATATATAGGTATGCCCGATTTTTTAAATAACAGACTGAAAAAGATTCATGCGGCTGGAAACCACCGGGTTTTGGCGGGCACGGTGGAGGGGGTAGACTTCTGGTCCAACGATTACCTCGGCTTGGCACGTTTTCCGGAAGTGTTTGCGGGCGGCGGCGCGCAGGTGCAGGGAAAGGTTGAAGGAATGTGGTCCGGAGCAACTGGCTCTCGTTCCATCTCTGGAGACAAGGACCGCTATCAGTCCTTGGAACGGAAGATTGCAGAATTCCATGGCCAGCCGGCGGCCTTGGTTTTTAATTCAGGTTACACCGCGAACCTCGGTCTTCTTTCCGCTATCCTAAAACGGGGAGACACGATACTCTACGACGAGTTGATGCACGCAAGCTGCCGGGATGGGATTCGGCTGGGCTTCGCGAGGGCGTTGAAGTTCCCCCACAACGAACTTAAGGATGCATTGACTAGTGCACGTTTGAACATGAAAAGCAAGGGCCAGCTTTTCGTGCTCACCGAAGGCCGCTTCAGTATGGATGGTGATGTTGCACCACTTCGGGAAATGGCGGAGCTTTGCCAGAAGTACAACGCTCACCTGATTGTGGATGAAGCACATTCCGGAGGAGTTGACGGGCACCAGGGTAGGGGGCTGGTCGTTGAGCTCGGCCTTGAAACAAAAGTTTTTGCCACCGTGGTCACTTACGGTAAGGCTTTTGGCGCACACGGTGCTGCGGTACTGGGATCGACAGAATTACGCGACTACCTCATCAACACCTGCCGGCCGTTTATCTATACTACCGCTCCGGCTCCGGCACAATGGTACGGGATTGCAGAAGCCTACCGTAAGATGGAAGCGCTGCACGAAGAACGGATCGTTTTCCTTCACGATAGGGTCATACAATTTAGGAAGGGGATGGTCGCGGCGGGAGCTGAAGATTATTTATCCGCCAGCGATGGCCCAATTCAAGTGATTCACTTACCAGGAAACGAGGCCGTGATGGCAGCGGAAGCGGCCTGCCGCAGAGCAGGGCTTCTGGTAAAAGGAATCCGTTCGCCGACGGTGGCCGAGGGAAGTGAACGGCTACGGGTGTGCCTACATGCATTTAACTCTGCCAGTGAGATTGATATTTTGGTAGAGACCTTAAGGCAGATCTTATGAACACCATAGGGAGGACTGTAGAGAAATGTAACGTTGTCGGTTACTTGAGTCCTGAAATTCAAGGACGACCTGAAGAAGGCGCTTCCGTGTCGCATCGTCAATAAAAATGAAGGGTGGATTTGTTTGCAGAAATAAGTGTGGATAACAAATTGTACGAACCCTCTTTTTCCCCTTTCCCTTCACTTTACAGACAACTAAGGTGGAGAATCGAGAAGTTTGTGCATTTTCTCACTGGCTATAAGGCCAACGCTGTACTACAATATTGAAAAAAATTAATTACCTTTGGCTCGTTAAATTCTTTCTGCAAGATAAACCGAAACTTGTTTGAACTTGATTTTAGCGACGACGACTTAAAAGCAACATATCGTATTTACTCTTTTAGCGGAATCTAATTTCGTGGTAATCTGATTCGTTTAATTAAATTATAATCTTATGCAAAACCTTTACGACCTTTCCATTCGAAAATGGAGAGTAACAGCGCTAAGCATCTTAAGCATAGTGCTTCTCTCAATCTCCCCAACGTTTGCTCAGACGATTTCAGGACCTGGAGGCTCCTTTACAAATCCTGGTACAACATCTGGTGTTACAACCTTTACGGCTGAGGCAACTGGTATTATGGGATCAACCCTTTCCAGCAGCACGTGCCCTGATGGAAGTATGTTAGACGCGGTAACTGTACCCGCAATCTTGGGTTACAATACGCAGATTACTAACATCACGTTAAACAATGCTATGCACACATTTGCTGCAGACCTTGAGTTGCGGTTGATTACGCCTGGTGGAACCACCCTTACGTTCAACCTGGACAATGGAGGATCAACTGGTTTGGACGTAGCGATGGATATGTGTTTTGATGTCACCGCTACGGATTGTGCGGATGCTTGGACTTCTAGTGGCACTACAGCTCAACCTGCAACCTGCTTAGGGTTCGAAACGGCTGAAAACATTTGTGGAACGTTATCTGCTCCGTTTACATTTGGCTGCGACATGACGGCTGGAGGCCAAGTGAGTGGAGAAGAAGTAAACGGAACATGGACCCTGGAAGTTACCGACGATGCAGGAGGTGATACAGGTTCCTTCGATGGCTTTACCATCACATTTGCTGCTCTGACCCCCCCTACTGCAGACGCTAATGGGGCAGATGTTGATCTTTGTGCTTGTGTTGACCCTTGTGCAAACGACACTGAAGGTCCACAAATCACCCAGAC
>CAYPIM010000032.1:0-39272 GCA_964410795.1 uncultured Lewinella sp.
TAGTATACAGGTCTCCGAAGCCTGGGATGATGGTTCGATTCCATCCGAGACCACTCTGAAAGCCTCCGCCAAGCAAAATATTGACGGAGGCTTTTTTGTGGCGCTCAACTCATTATTACTGTGAAGCTGTTGTATTTTTCTATTTAGCCTTTGCGAATATCGAAGAGGTTACTAAAAAGAATACAAGATTAAACACCTTAGGTAGCTGTTTACTATCGTGTTAAGATGCTTCAAAGCATTATTCTAGGCGCAGCCGCAGGTGCAATGAAAGTTTTATGAGGAAAGACTTGTGCGCCTAAAGTGTATGGCCCACTGCTCGGACAGCCCTGTGGCTTCTTAAGCTTTAACTCGAGCATGTAAAATCAAGCGGTGTGTGGATTTACACTGCTGGCTAAGGGCCTACAAACGACGGCGACTAATCATTTTAGACTAGTACCCACCAAAACGATTACTTTAATCATCCTTCTGGTGTCCCGAGCTTTGGTTGTATATTATCGAGGGCGCTGGCTGGCTTTTTTTAGCAGTCTTACTTAGTAAACACAAAATCTGACCAGTAACCTAAAATGAAGTCCATGAAAACTATATTTTTGTTCGTGTGCTGCCTAATGATGGGAGTGTCAAGCAACGCCCAGAAAATAAATAGTGCTTCTGTCGCTTTCCTAAACGAGGCGGTGGAGTTGACTCCCTTTAATGATTTTTTTCCCATTCATCCTGGAATTGAATTGGGCGTTAACTTCTGGAGGAAAGACAAGAGGAAATTCGGCCAGCAGTTTAATACTTACTTCGGTTTTTATCACCATAAAAACGTTTCTAATACTTTTTATCTAAAAGCAGAATATCTTTTTCAGATAAAAATTAGAGGAGTTGTTGGGGTGGATTTATTCTCAAGTGCTGGTTATAAACATTACTTTTACCCGGGGGATGTCTATACTTTAAACGAATCAACTGGTGAGTTCGAAGAAGCAAATCAGTTTGGTATACCAAGATTTACTGGCGGAATAGGACTAGGATTGACCTACCTCAGCGATAACAAAATTGAACCTTTTGTAAGGTATGAAGTCAATATAGATTTGCCACATAAAAATTTAGATGTGTTGCCACATACCATCTTTAAAATTGGGGTAAATTATAAATTTAACTTAACTAATAATAAGCATTAAAACCTGTATAAGATGAAATTATTAGACCTCTTTTTAGTAGTAATAACATTTTCGGTTTTAGTCTCCTGTCAAAAAGGAGAAGTGTTTCCTGAAGCGAAATACGCTTGTTCGCTTTCTGAGTTAGACGAATCTGCGGCAAACCCAAAATCAGAGATTTATCAAAGCATCATAGACAAATACGTCGCAGAAGGTGTTCTGGGGGTTTCTGTCTACATAAGAGACACCAACGGAGTGTTTTTGGGTAAAGGGGGCTATGCAGACATTGCCTCTGGTGTGAAAATCGAAACTTGTAATCAATCCATTATCGGTAGTATCACTAAGCCGATTACTGCGATGCTTACCTTTTCGCTGGTAGAAGACGGTGTATTGACGATTGATGATTTTGTCACCGATTGGTTGGATTCTGAAATAACTGATCGATTGCCAAATGGCGAAGAAATTCAGCTTAAACATTTACTTCAGCATACTGCTGGCTTACCGGATCACTATGATTTACCCTACTATTTTGATAATTTGAACCAACCCAGAAATATTTTGAGTCAAGAGGATTATTTGAAATATACATATGACAAAGCCCCACTCTTTGAAGTAGGAACAAACTTTGCGTATTCTAATGTGGGCTATGTTTTGATGGGCATGATCATGGAGGAAGCTACTGGAAAGACAATGGCTCAACTTTATCAAAAAAAAATCTTCGATCCGCTTAATCTTACAAGTGGGTATTATGGTGCAGGCGATGCTGCTATTCCGGATGGCCTCATCAAAGGCTACATGGACTTAAACGGTACTGGCGAAATGGTAGAGTCCAGGTTTTTTTATGAAGAAGAACTCAATACTGCCGATGGAGGAATTATAATGAATCCGCAGGATTTAGGGAAGCTAATTGAAGAGTGGCACAAAGGAAACATCATTAGTTCGCAAAATGTAGAGACAATGAAAACGTGGTACTTCTTCGATGACAATGAACCAGGAGACGAGTTCGTAGCCTATGGGTATGGGATTGAAAAATACGAAACTGAAAATGGAGAGGCCATAGCCCATGATGGAGGAGTAGGAGGTTTTGGAACTATTTTACAATACTACCCAGGATCTGACCACACCTTCATCCTCTTTTTTAATTCATTTCCCGTAAAATTCAGTGACACTTACCAAGATATGGTAGATGAATTGTATGACGAGATGTTTAGGCAAGGTTAATTGTGTTTCTTTTTGAATTTAAGTATGGCACAATAATAGTTTGTTAAGTTAAGTAGAGTTCTGTCAATGATTTATCGTGCACAACAGCGAAAAATGATGAGACTAAATAGCTTTAAATACGAGTGATGAAAAATGAAACAGAATGCTCGCAGAAATATTGAAAAAATCATTTGATGAATACTACCAAGCCCCGATTGAGGTTTGGGAGAGATTTGCCTCCCTATGTCAAGTTGTAGAGTTTGAAAAAAATGAAGTAATTAAGTCGTCTCATGCTATAGCAAAATATGGGTTCTTTCTTTTGGAAGGCTCCGTTGGTTTGTTTGTATGGAAGGAAAACAATTCAATATGTACTGATCTTTTCTTAGAATTCAATTTTTTCGCAGATGATATTTCTTTGCTCACCGGTAAGCCTTCTCCCGTTGAGATTGTTTCTTTAGAGAAAACCAGAATGCTTCGAATGAGCAAAGAGAATATTGAAATACTTCAAAAAACACCTATAGGAAGCATGCTTTTTTTTGAAGGCGAAAAAAACAGTAATGTGGAGAAGCAAAACCAGCAGATAGAGAGCATGACCTTAACGGCTGAAGAAAGGTATAGGAAATTGATAATAGAAAGACCTGAGATAATACAGAGGATTTCTCAAAAGAACATCGCTTCTTATTTAGGAGTTACCCCCCAGAGTTTAAGTAGAATAAGGAAGAAAATACAACAAAAATAATAAGTTACCATAGGGTAACTTTTCCCGTCTGCCCGCCATTTACTTTTGCACTGTCAGATAGTAGCAAACAAAGGGTTAGTCCTATTTCCCGTCCCTTAAGTGATATTGAAATTCTATTGTCTTAATAAAGGCCTTGGACTAAGTTTCCTAGGCCTTAGATTTGGCTTTTTGAAAGGCCACTGAAAAATATGATATGAAAAAAATAATTATTATCGTCTTTCTATTTATGTCTCTATTTATAAATGGATTTGCACAAGATGTTTTACCCGAGAATAAAGTAAAAATTTATGCTGGATACGATTTAGGAGAAATGGTTTTTAATAAGTTTCAAAATTTTTCAGGGGAAGTAGGGGTGAAATTTAAAAATGGTCATGCCGTTAGGTTCGCATATATGAACGTAAAACTCACAGAAAAACATTTGTCAAGTGGTTTTGCCGGTGCTGTTGATGGCGGTAACGTAACAGGCCTTTGGAAAGGCTATGATTTAATTTTTGACATACCTCTTTATCGGTTCAAAAAAAATGATAATGTTATATACGGAGGGGCGTCCGTAGGCTATCATGACAATACATATCAACATGTAATTAGCGAAGAGTCTTTTAGTCACAAAACGAATACCGTTGGCTTTGGCGCGGGATTTAAAGAAACAAATGTATTTAACATCAAAGGACTCTACGTTAATTTATATATTCCATTTCGCTATTATTTTGATACACTTGAAGAAGCACGTCTTGGTAATTCGATCGTTAAAAAAGCAAAGTTGGAACAAACGCTGCACTTTTTTATAGGCTACGAATGGTAAGCTTATTTTTATCAATTATTTTGCCATATTTATTAGTTTTTGATTTCAGAATGTCGCAATAACAGAAGCAAAACAAGCGGAATTTAACCAAGATTCGAGTGTAGCGAAAATGCACTAATAGCACCGGACAGACAAAGCCGGTCAAGCATTGCCCCTTACCCTTCATTGCACCTGCATCCGTGCCCAAATCCCCTTGTCCGTCGAAAAACAGCAGCCTTGCCCCACGACTTCCTTGACATTTTACCCACACGTGGCTAAAAGCTATGCTTTCTCTGGCTAATTTTACGCCATGGAAAACCTCAGACCCTTCCGCTTCTACAATCCGCGTACCTGGGACATGAACCGCTTTGTCCGCCGCTCCTGGTGGAAGGTACTGGCCGTTTTACTGGTCGTTTATGGCCTGGTGGCGGGCATGTTGATTCCGCTAAAACCGAACTTGCTGAGCGTTTCTCCGCGCAGCGCAAAGCTGGGAGAAACGGTGACCCTGGACGTGATTGGATACAATACGTCTTTTCTGGGCGCGGACGCAGGTGCAATGAATGCTTGGTTGATAGCCGGGGACAGTACCGACCTGAGTCTCCGAGCGGAATCCGTGGAAGTCATTGATAACCGGAAAGCAAAGATGACTTTCCGTATCCCCAATTTCTTGCCAGATAGAGCAGCCGAAAAAGCTACGCTGGCTCTGTACGTGAACAGCCCGGGCGATGGTGCTTTTGTAGATCCCGTTGGCTTGTTTGTTCGTCAGGAAGCACCAGCGGGTTCTGCCGCTGAGGCCGAAGACCCATGGCGAGTTTCGTCCGTTAAAAAGGGCGACCTTAAAGCTACACCCTGGACTACCTTTCCGTACCGAGGGCACCTGGCTGAATCTATCCGGAATACCTACTTTCACGTCAGCCTCTGGTTTGCTATGATGTTTGTTTTCATTGCCGCAGTAACGTATGCGGTGAAGTACCTGATCCGTTCCCGGAAGGGGAGTGATGAAAGTTTTACCGTGGTTTCCTTTCGGGAGAAAGCAGACTATTGGTCCGTAGCTTTCACTAGCGTAGGTATGCTTTTTGGCGTACTCGGATTACTCACCGGTGCGGTTTGGGCTAAGTATACCTGGGGGAGTTATTGGAGTTGGGACATAAAACAGTTCACGACCCTGATCGCACTACTGATCTACGCGGGTTACTTCATTCTGCGGGCAAGTTTCCCGGACCCAGAACAACGGGCCAGGCTGGGTGCGGCTTACAACATCTTCGCCTTTGTTTGCTTGATACCGCTGATCTATATTCTTCCGCGTCTTTCCGGAAATTCACTGCACCCCGGTGCTGCGGGAAACCCGGCTTTCGGCGGGGAAGACCTGGACAATACCATGCGGATGGTCTTCTATCCGATCATTATTGGCTGGACCTTGATTGGCTTCTGGATGGCCGGGGTAAACTACCGGGCAAGTGTGCTGAAGGAGCAGATTTGGTTGAATGGAGAGTAATACGGTTGCCTGACGATGTAATCCTTCTCCATTCCTTTGTCCTCAATCCGACCATAGCCCGTCTCTACGCAAACTATTCAGTCACCGCAAGTTACCTTAGTATTTCACCCCCTAAAGAACCAGTCGATGAAATGCGTGTCTTTTTTACTCATTCAGCTTTTTCTTTTAATGATGTTTAGTCCTGTGTTGTTAGCACAAACTATAGATCAGAGCCTGATCGTGCAGTGGCGGAGCACTGCGGCTGCGGAACAATCTACTCCTAAAGACCTCCTTGCAAGAAAATGGCTTTCCAGATCAGCAAACACCGAGCTGTTGCGTTTTTCTGGTGCAGACGAGCGCTCCAGGGGAGAAGTCTTATTATCTCAAAATCCGGACGTTCTTTCCGTGGACCTTAACCGCCCGGTGGAATTTCGTACAGATCCGAACGACCCCATATACGACCGTCAGCAAACCAATTTTGACCGGGCAGGATTTCCTGCTGCATGGGACCTTACGCCCGGAGGTAGAACAACGGATGATCGCCAAATAGTGATCGCCATACTTGATGCTGGTTTTGACCCAGAGCATGAGGACCTCGTAGAGAACCTCTGGCGCAATGAAGCTGAAATTCCTATGAATGGAATAGACGACGACAATAATGGTTACGTAGATGATGTATATGGCTGGGATATGGCCAACGATGATCCGTTTGTTCCCGAAAATGGCCACGGCACCCAGGTCCACGGCTTGATTGGTGCGAAGGGAGATAATGGCATTGGTGTTTCCGGAACAAATTGGGACGCTAAGGTGATGTTGTTTAGTATTAATTCCACCGCTAATGTTGTTGAAGCGTATGAGTATATTCGTGAGCAACGAAAGCGTTACAACGATTCAGACGGCAGAGAAGGCGCTTTTGTGGTGGTTACTAATGCTAGTTTTGGAATTGAGGGCGGTACTTGTGCCGACAACTCCGCCTGGGGGAACATGTACGAACAAATGGGTAGGGTAGGGATCTTAACCGCTGCCAGTACGGCTAACCGGCACTGGGACGTAGATATGTTCGGAGATATGCCAACGGACTGCCCTTCGGATTATTTGATTGGCGTGGCGAACGTAGGAGAAAACAATCTCTTGTATCGTTCGTCTGGTTTTGGTGGTGAAAGTATTGATCTTGCAGCGCCGGGGGAAGGAAGTTATTCTACCAGGCCCAACAACGCTTACGCTCCCTTTGGGAGTACGAGTGCTGCGGTTACTTACGTAACGGGGAGCATCGCGCTGCTGTACGCTACGCCCTGTCCGTCTTTGCAAGAACGGGTGAGGACTGATCCTGCTGCGGCGGCCCTGCTGGTTCGGGATGCTATCCTTAGTTCTACGGATGCTAACCCTTCGCTTACCACCAGGACGGCTACCGGCGGAACGCTGAACGTTGCGAAAGCTCAGCTCTTGCTGGCCGAAAACTGCAACGCTGAAGAACGCGAAGACTTTGCGATTACTTTGATTTTCCCAAATCCGGCATCAACTAGGGCAGTAGTTCAGACCAACGCGCTTGTTTTTAGCGATGGCGCGCGGGTGGATTTTTATGATTTATCAGGCCGGCACGTTCGGGGAGCGCAAGCTGTTAGAATTGGAACAAACCCCATCAGACTCGATGTAAATGTGACCGGACTGGCAGCAGGGGCTTACCTTGTGCGGGTTACGGAGCGGGACCGGGTGGCTGAAGGGCGGCTCGTGGTGCGGTAACTATTTAGGTAGCCTAACTGCGGCGGTTTTCAATTCGTCCGCCGAGCGAATTCTAGTGATTGCTACACTAAATAGTTTCAAATGGAAGACATTAACCTTGCCGACAACTACAACAAAATAGCCGGAAAGTGGGATGCGCAAATGCAGAACTCCCAGTATGGCTTGTCGATGGTGGACCGGGCAATCAAGTACTGCTCAGCACAGGGTAATGCCCTGGATATTGGTTGTGGCAGCGGCGGAAGAATTGTAGAACGTATTCTAGCAGCGGGCTATGCGTTGAAGGGGATAGATATCTCATCGGCTATGCTCGGCTTGGCCCGGGCCAAGCACCCTGGTGTAGATTTCCGAGAGGCGGATATACGTACCTGGGAGACAGATCAAAAATACGACCTGATCATTGCTTGGGACAGTGTATTTCATTTGCGAGAAAAACACCATAAACCCGTTGTAGAGAAAATGTGTGGGATGCTTAACCCGCAAGGCATCCTCCTGTATACCTTCGGCGATGCCCAAGGAGAGCATACAGACACTTGGTACGATGAAAAATTCACCTATGGGTCAATTGGTATCTCGGAAAACCTCAAGGTTACTGCTGAATGCGGGTGTGAGTGTAAGCACCTTGAGTTAGATCAATTTCCGGGTAAACACGTTTGCATTATTGTTGAGAAAAAGTAGACAAAAACGAAAAATGAAAATAGCCATAGCACAAATTGCGCCAGTTTGGTTAGACCGTGCGGCAACCCTCGCAAAAATTATCACCTACGTAGAGGATGCTGCTGGTAATGGGGCGGACTTGGTGGTATTCGGTGAAACCATTCTGCCTGGCTACCCCTACTGGCTGGACGGTACGGGCGGCGCCCGTTTTAATAATCCGATGCAGAAGGACCTGTTTTTACACTACGCTACCGAGGCTGTTTGTATAGAGGAAGGTATGCTGGACCCGCTTTGTAGTTGCTGCCGTGAACTGAAGATTGCCGTAGTGGTTGGCATCCTGGAGCGGCCGCTTGACCGCGGAGGAAGCTCGGTCTATTGCACTTTAGTCTACCTTGATAAAACAGGAACTATCCAGAACGTACATCGAAAGCTTCAGCCAACTTATGAAGAAAGGCTGGTGTGGAGCCCCGGTGACGGGCACGGACTGAAAACATTCCCGATTGAAGGATTTCGGCTTGGCGGCTTGAATTGCTGGGAGAACTGGATGCCGCTGCCGCGTGCGGCGCTCTACGGCCAGGGCGAGACATTACATGTCGCCATTTGGCCGGGGAGCGTACGGAATACTGAGGTGTTGACTCGCTTCCTGGCCAGGGAAGGGAGGAGTTATTGCATCTCTGTCTGTGGTCTGATGCGTAAGGAAGATGTTCCAAAGACTACTCCTTACTACGATGAGATCGTCAAAAACCTTGGTGAAATGCCTTCTGATGGTGGATCTTGCCTTGCCGCTCCTGACGGTAGCTGGCTGATTGAGCCCATAGCTGGGAAGGAAGTCATGGTGTATGCCGAAATCGATCCCAAGGAAGTACTGCGCGAACGGCAAAATTTTGATCCTAGCGGGCATTATTCTCGGCCAGATATTACCCAGCTTAGGGTTAACCGGGAACGGCAGTCTATTCTCAAACTCAAAGATTAGTTTTTAGTTTGGTGGCTCTGTATAAATGGACTTCTGTTAAAATTTCCATCTTTGTTCCTCCGTTCAAGCATTGCCGAGAACCATGCTTGCACCTGCGATCGCGCCCCGGAAGGCTTGTTGCTTAAACGAACCTACCAAAAATTATTACGTTTCAATTCCCAAGGCCGCAGCAGTGGCATTGGACAACTAACAACCAACATACTATGTACAAACTTATTCTTCTTTGCCTGGCCCTGACGCTCGGCTTTTCTTCCTGCGTAACTAAAAAACAATACGACGAACTGCAGGCAAGTATGCAAAAACGGCTTGATGCGAACCAGCAAAAAATGTCGCAGCATAATCAAGAAATCAACCGCTACGCCGAACGCCTTGCTGAGTGTGAGCGCCGTGAAGCCGTAGTCATTACGCGTGTAGAGGCCGCCCAGGCCCAGGTCGCACAAGCGAACGATCAGATTGCTGACCTTCGCAAACAGCGCGACCAGCAAGCTACCCAGGTGGGTGACCTGACCGTACTAAGCCAAGGTGCAAACCAGAATGTTGGTAATACCCTAAAACAACTGGAAGGTAAAGACAAGTACATTCGCTTGCTGCAGAACGCAAAGTCTAAGGCAGACTCCATCAACCTTGCGCTTGCCGTTAACCTGAAGCAAGTACTTCGCGATGGTATTGATGATGCCGACGTTGACATCAAAGTTGATAAAACGGTGGTCTACATTAATCTGTCGGACAAAATGCTCTACAAGTCCGGCTCTTACCAAATTACCGACCGGGCGGGAGAAGTACTTCAGAAAATCGCCACCATTGCCAAAAGCCGCCCCAATCTGGAGTTGATGGTAGAAGGCTACACGGACAATGTAGGCATCAATACTAACTGTATTAAGGACAACTGGGACCTCTCCGTTCTCCGTTCTACCTCAGTAGTAAAGGCTTTGCAGAGCGAATATGGCATCGACCCTAACCGCCTGATTGCTGCCGGACGTGGTGAGTATAACACCTTAGCCGATAACGCTACTGCCGCAGGCCGCAGCACCAACCGTCGTACACGTATCATTCTACTGCCTAAGCTGAATGAGTTCTATGACCTGTTGGACCCTACCAAGATTCCTGAATAAGGTTTGGAGAGATAGAAACTAGAAAACTAGAAGCTAGAGGCAGAAGCCCGTCTGCAAATGGCGTGGCTTCTGTTGTTTCTGATGCTTTGTTCTTCCTAATTTTTAGCTCTCTAGAGTCGACTAGGTTTAAAATTGTCACTATGGAGATTGATGTAAAATTGCTCCCCTCTCCCCGGGAGAGGGGCCGGGGGAGAGGTTACGAGCGGAGCGAGCATCCTTACTTGATGCTAAAATCAAACTTTGTCAACCCCTAACTCCTAGTTCCTTAATTTTAGTTCCTAATTCCTACCTTGCCACCGAGCTAAATTATCATTCCGAATGAGACTAATGCAACATAAGCGCGAAGCCTATTGGTTCTATCGCTACCTTTCTATTTTCTACGATAAACTCGTTAACCCATTGTTCTGGACCGCCCGGATGCGCGAGAAGGCGCTGGACATTGGCTACTGGGATGAGAGCGAGGAACTGACCGTTATCGACGTTGGCTCCGGTACAGGGTTTACAACTGAAGGAATTGTAGCTAGAGTACCCGCAAAGAATGTCACTTGCGTAGACCAGAGCCCGCACCAGATGGAGCACGCGAAAGCAAAGTCTGAGCTGGCCGGCTGTGCCTTTAAACTCGGTGATGCAGAGAACATTCCCTTCGAGGATGACTCCTTTGACCGCTACGTATCCGCTGGTTCTATCGAGTACTGGCCAGATCCTCAACGGGGACTAAATGAAGCTTACCGGGTAATCAAACCAGGAGGATGGGCTTTGATGATTGGCCCGTTGGAACCCGTGAACCCCATCAGCCGCTTCGCGGCCAATACCTGGATGCTCTTTCCGCCGGAAGAAGATTACTTCCGCTATATGGAACAAGCAGGCTTTGATCGTATTGACTATACTTACGTTGCGCCGCATTGGCAGGAAAACGAGCGCTACGGCATCGCTATCATAGGCCGCAAACCCAAGCCCGGTAAAAGTCCGAATCATTATGAAGCCGTTGCCGAAGAGCAGCAGTTGGTGGCCCTTAGCGACGAAGGCGTTACTCTCGGGCGTGGTATGATGATTGCGGGGCGGGTAATCCTTGGCTCTGCCGCTGGGTTTATCTTTATCCCGATGGCGCTACTGGCGTCCGTTACCGCACCAATGCGTGGCATTGAGGCGGAACCAGAACCGCTGAATTCGCACCAGAAAGTAGCTCTGGCTGCGGTTGGTGTGGTTGCTGCAATTTTCGTAGTCAACCGGCTCACAAGGCGCCGTTAAGCATTGGGCGAGGGGCTATGCCCCGAGGATGACCTCGCGGTAGCGAGGAAAATAGCTAGCCCTCTTGCTCGCAAGGGCACCTTTTAGGCATAGATCTTCTCCCCATAAATAAATTTAATGTCAAGCCTCAACAAAAGGATAAGAGACTTCTACGACGCCTCGACGCCGCTTTGGTTGAATACTTGGGGCGAGCAGATGCATCACGGCTACTACGGTCCTGACGGGCAGGATAAGGTTGAGGATAAGCAGGCCCAGATTGATATGATTGAGGAACTGTTGGCCTGGGGGCGTTGCCCGGGTGAAATTCAGTCGTTCCTGGACGCAGGTTGTGGGGTAGGGGGAAGTAGCCGTTACCTTGCTTTGCGTCATCCGGAGGCGAAAGGCTTAGGCGTCACACTTAGCTCGGTGCAGGCTGAAAATGGCATACGCTATAACAAAGAAGCTGGACTTGATGATCGATTAAGTATTTTGGCCCAAGATGTTTATACTATTGATAATGAATATAATAAGTCATTTGACTTAATCTTAAGCATGGAGTCGGCTGAACACATGGCGGATAAGCAGGGACTGATGGACTTATTCTACCGCTTACTGCGCCCGAAGGGCTGGCTGATAATGTCCACCTGGTGCCATCGGGAAGAACCGCCGGCACTTACCGGGAAGGACGAAAAAGTGCTGGGAAAGATATGTGAAGGCTATCATTTGCCCCCACTGGTAAGCGTTTCAGTACTTGGCGATGCCGCTGAGAAGGCTGGGTTTAAGGAGGTTTCAACGGGTGATTGGTCGGCCGCCGTAGCGCCCTTTTGGGGCGCGGTCATCAGTTCCGGGCTGGACCCGCGCAACTGGCTGGGGTTCATCGGAGCAGGCAGAAGTACGATCAAAGGTGCCTGGGCGTTGAAGTCCATGAGGGAAGGTTTCCGGGCGGGGGTGATCAGGTACGGAGTGCTAAGTGCTACTAAAAACTAAACGCAAACTATGCTAATAACCTTCCTGCGTTTCGGCCGCGCGCACACCCTCATCGGTACCACACTTTCGTTGTTGGCACTCTACCTGATGGCCGCACGACACGTTGGTACGAACGACTGGTGGATGTTTGGCATCAGCTTGTTTTCGTGTTTGGCGGCCAATGTTTACATCACGGGACTGAACCAGGTAACAGACGTGGAAATTGACCGAATCAACAAGCCGTATTTACCGCTGGCTAGCGGCGCGTATTCGATGCAAACCGGTAAGGTAATTGTGGGTGTTTGCCTGGCCTTATCGGTTGTTACCAGTTTTTTATACCGGCCCTGGCTAACGGCTACGGTGCTGTCTAGCCTACTGATTGGAACGGCTTATAGCGTTGAACCAGTCAGGTTGAAGAAGTACCACTTTTGGGCCGCTTTTTGCATCATTGTGGTGCGGGGTTTGATCGTGAATTTGTTGCTTTATCTTCATTTCCGAACGTCTCTTGGGGCGGGGCCGCAGGTGCAAGGGACGGTTTGGCTGCTGACGGGGGTAATCTTCGTTTTCGGCATCATCATAGCCTGGTTTAAAGACCTCCCGGATACAGAAGGAGACGAAGCACATGGCATTAAGACCTTAACGTTGCTACAATCACGGGAGTGGGTATACAACCGGGGCGGCTTGCTCCTGACGGCGACTTTATTCCTGGCTGCAGCTTATGCTTTCTGGGTCGGCTGGGTGTTCCTGGGCGTTGGGCTTGCGGCTTTGCTCGTTGGCTACCGCTTCATCGCCTCCCGGCTCGACCTTACTGACCAAGCCTCCATCGCGCGCTTTTATCAGGGAACGTGGGTAGTGTTTTTTGGGATTTATTTGGTGTTTGCTGTTTGGGGGTGACAGGTTGCATCGGTCTTTAGGTCGAAATAAGAAAGCGTCTCTGCTCGAAGTGCAACTCCTCGACCGTTATGGAGAGATAGAAATGAAAACGGGACGATTAATCTACTACACTTGTTGTATATTCCTTCCAAAATTACAGCACCATGCTCCGTCAGCTAACCATCCTAAGTTTACTATTGGTCTTTTGCTCCTGTAAAACCGACCCTGCACCTGCGGCCGCGCCAGAAGAAAAGGTAGTAGAGGCCAAAACTTTCAAGGCCAATCCCTCCCTGGTGGAGGAGCAGGAGGTGAAACCCCTGGCCATCGGAGCCTCCGCCCCCGATTTTAAACTCATTGGCGTAGACGGAGAATACCACAGCCTGGATGATTATGATCAGGGTGAAGTGCTGGTCATTGTTTTTACTTGTAACCACTGCCCAACCGCCCAGGCCTACGAACAGCGCCTGAAGGACTTTGCGGCAGATTACGGAACCAAAAACGTTGAGGTGGTCGCAATTTCTCCCAATAGTCCGCTCGGCGTGATGTACAACGAGCTCGGCTATTCCGATTTAGACGATACCTACGAAGACATGGTCATCCGTGCACGCGACGCTAACTTCAATTTCCCGTACCTCTACGATGGCGATGATCACGCCGCCAGCCTAGAGTACGGACCGGCCGCCACGCCTCATACCTTTGTCTTCGACAAAGAGCGCAAGCTCCGCTACGTTGGCCGAATGGACAAGCACGAAAAACCCGGGACCCTCAACGCAGATGACCTCCGCACTGCCGTAGACGAACTCTTGGCGGGCACCGAAGTAACTACCCCCGAAACAAAAACCTTCGGCTGCTCCACCAAATGGGCCTGGAAAGCGGACTACAAAGTGAAGGACGAAGCCCAGTGGAAAGAACAGCCAGTTGTGATGAATACCATCGAAGTTGAGGGGGTGAAGAACCTGCTGAAAAACGAGTCTGAAAACATTCGCCTCATTAATTTTTGGGCAACTTGGTGCGGCCCCTGCGTAGCCGAGTACCCGGATTTTATCGTCCTCCAACGAATGTACGGCGGGCGAAATTTTGAGTTTATGTCTATTAGTCTGGACAAGCCTGCGAAAGGTGCTTCAGCCTTAAAATTCCTGAAGAAAACCCATTCTTCGGTTGCCAACTATCACTTCATCGGAGAGGATACTTACGATCTCATCGAAGCTATCGACCCGGATTGGAACGGGGCCATTCCTTTTACGGTTATGGTAGAACCCGGCGGGAAGGTGGTATACAAGCAACAGGCAGAAGTAGATTTCCTGGAGCTGCGGCGGGAGATTGTAGAGCACCCTTTGATTGGACGGTATTTCTAGCGTAGTATCGGCCTAAGGAGTCGATACTACAAGCCAACTCAACCTAGTGCTCTACTTTCCGTTACACCACCATGAAACCAACGCCCGCTCCGAAAAACAACAATCCTGAGGACCTCTCTCCCGAAGACATTGATCGCGTGATTGCAATGGCCTGGGAAGATAGAACGCCGTTTTCTGCCATCGAATTCCAATTTGGCCTGACCGAAGCCGAAGTGATCAAACTCATGAAGCGGGAACTAAAGCTAAACAGCTGGAAACGCTGGCGGGCCCGCGTTCAGGGGCGCAAGACGAAACACGTCGCCCGACGTACAGAGGAGGTAGGGCGCTTTAAATCCAAAGCTCAGAAGCAGATCACTTACAATAAGATTTCTAAGAAGAAGTATTAGGAGGTTGCAGGTTTCAGGTTGCAGGTTGGGCGGTAGTGTATTACCTTGCCGTAAACCTCTATTCCCATGGACTTAAGTAAGATACCAACTACCGCACCAGAAGGACTTGATAAGGGCAAAGCCCGTAAGATCACAAAAAAACGAGCCGAGCGCATTGCCGAACTTCATCAACAGCTCGTCGCGGAGGGTAAACACTCCGTACTCATTATTCTACAAGGAATGGACGCCAGTGGAAAAGATGGCGCCATGCGCAATGTATTTGGCGAATGCATGCCCTTTGGGCTGCGTGCTGTGGGCTGGAAAAAGCCAACGGATCTTGAGTTCGCGCACGATTTCCTCTGGCGCATCCACAAGGAAGCTCCGGCAAAGGGAGAGATGGTGATCTTTAACCGAAGCCACTATGAGGATGTACTTATTCAGCGCGTCCATGGCTGGATTGACGAAGAGCGGGTGGATCGCCGGTTTGAAAGCATCAACGCCTTCGAAAAGCTGCTCAGCTATGACAATAACACCCTTATTCTTAAGTTCTATCTTCACTTAAGTAAAGAGGAACAGGAGCAGCAACTGCTGGAGCGGGTAAACGAACCTGAAAAGTACTATAAGCACAACGACGGCGACTGGAAGGAGCGCGAGCACTGGGACAAGTACCGCGCAGCCTACGAGGACGTCATCAGCCGTAGTGAAATTCCCTGGCACATCGTTGGTGTGGATCAACGCTGGTACCGCGACTATGTAATGACCGAGATAGTAGTGGATGCCCTCGAAAACCTGAAAATGGAATGGCCTGGGCTTGAAACCGAAATGACTTTTTAATTAGCCTTGTCATCCTTAGGTAAGCCCGAACGCAGCACTTAAAAAGCTTAGGGTAACCTAATATTCTCCTCATGATTCAACTCAACTAACTAACCCCCCAACCCAATACCCATGGCAGCAAGCACTAAAGCAAAATCCAAACTAGAAGCCATCGTTGATGACCTGGTAAGCCTCGACGTAGTAACCTTCTCCGGCGATCTCGTGGTCGACCTTAAGGATATAACCACGGAAGCCAACGGAACGATTAACTTCCAGGATGTGATGAAAAACATCAAGGGTAAAGTAGACCGCGATGAGTCTTCTTTTACGGCCATCGCCGCTACCCACATCGCACTTGATAAAGACACCGTTCAATTCGTAAAAGAAGGCCTGACGGAAGACGAACAACGCCTCTTTCATCTTCATCTGGAAGCAGTTGATACGGCCGTTTCTGCCCGCTCCGCCATGATCTCTTCCCTGATGCGTATCGCCGGCCTGAACGGTTAAACAGTTGTCAGTTGTCGGTTATCTGTTCGGGACAACCGCCAACTGACAACCGCCAACTGACAATTGCTTGATTTCTAAGGACTTCATTGCCGCCTGCAAACGGTTGAAAGACCTTGATCTTTCCGCCCCCAACGCCGTCGTTCTCGATGCAGCGGTAACCAAAGCCATGCCTCCCCGTTACGAAATGCCTTACCGGAGCTCAGAGCGAAAAACCTTTGAGCGTAGGACTAACCCTCCTGCTCGGAATCGCCAAGGGCAGTGGCACGAACTCGTCCAGCACCTTCATGACTTGCACTACATCTCCGAAGCGTTCTTTGTGGCTTGGCACAAGCGACGGGCGGCGGACAAGCCACCCTTGCATCCTCAACTTGAACACATCTACGCGGGTATCTCAATCTATCTCGGCGAGGACGATTACTCTTTGTACAAAGAACTGGCTCCTTTTCCGGCAAAGACTTTTACGGACCGAACCGAATGGGTAGAAAAGCACCTTTCTATTTTGGTTTTCCGCCTTTCTCAATTTACCTCTTTTGACGATGAGATGGATCCACCGAATAACTACCGGGTAGGAGAGCAGACGGTTTATGGGCGATCTCTGTTTTTCCGGATACGAGTGCTTTTTGCCTTCGGGCACGAGGACTTTTCGGGGAAGACTTATTTTGATGCTAGCCTCTTGGGTTACCTTGCAGCACTCAACAATGGCCTTGGCGACCCGGTTCGAAATTTCCGACCGACGGCTAAGATGACCAAATTACCTGATAAGTTTTGGCGCTACCTTCTTAGTTGGGACCAACTTTTCGCTGCCTTCCGGAAGCAGCATCGCTTTATCGCAAATGATGCCGGGAACCGGATGCCCTACATTCTGGTATATGACCTTGAAGCCGCAGTAGCAGATGGCCCAATAGTACTTTCTCAACAAGAGGAACGAAGACGTAAGCGCCTGCAACGAAAGCTGGCACGTCGCTTACGCAATGCTCGTCTGCACGAGGAATCTGGCGACAACCAGCTGGGCATCCGCTTGCTACAGTTGGGCCTTTGGCGATCAGGGTTTTACGTTGGTGCCATTGATGGCGCTTTCGGGCCAATGAGCCATAGTGCCCTCCGGGATATGCTAGGGCAGGAATGGGAGGCGGACCGCCCCGTAGTAAGTCAGCGCCAACTTGGCCTGGCTTTACAGTCTGGCGACGATAACGAAGGCCGGGTCTGGGTAGCTGACCTCAGGTCCGTAGGTAATATTCTTGAAGCCTATGCTCCGCCAAGTGGAGCGGAAGCAGACTGGGAAGAGAATGCCGTTTGGGAGTCAATTTCCAAACGGTCAGTTGACCCAGACTGGGAAGAAGAAATACTAAACCGACGTGATGCAGTGAAAGAGCTGTATCCAAAGCAGCAGGTCAATCCGTTCCGCCGCATTTATTTTGGTTTACGTGGTTTATTGCGTGGTGCTTTTCGGGCGATTAAGAAAGTTTTGCGGTGGGTCATTGATCGGGTGGGCGCGGTCGCAGGTGCAATATTTAGTTTTTTGAAAGCAACGATCAAACGCATTCAGGAAGGCATAGGGCTCTTTTTTGAGGGATTCCGCTACTTCACCCATTACCTTTTGGGCAAACCTTTCGTTACCACAGGCGCGGAGCGAGAAGATGGAACTGCTACCATCTCTGCCACCCGCCTCGTGCTAGACTTCGATACCACCAACGTTGTCTCCGCTGACGTAACCGATGATGATATCGCCAATCACCGAACTACCCTCCGTAGCCTTCGGGAAGGGCTAGACTTTTTCCTGAAAACCGTAGGCACGATTTTTAACCTGATTGGTAGCCTAACTACACCGATGGGGTGGGTTCGGTTGGGGGTTTTGATTGCTCGGGTGGTGCGAACTTTACTAAGGAAATTCAACGTTGAACGACTTATTGCTTAATTATTAAGCAAGTGCATTGTATATTTTGATTCAAACCTGTTGAATGCTTTTCAGAATTGTTTTTAAACTTGACTAAGTTCTCCCGGTTACGTTAGGTATCTAATTGAGAAAATGATGAATAAGAATAAGTTCGATCTGCTGGAGGTCAAGAAAGCTTGTTGGGACGCAGCTTCAAAATTATCTTTCTACAGTGATTTGCATGGCCTAATGCTAACGGGAAGCTACGCTGTAGGGAATTTCAACATCAATTCTGATGTTGACTTAGTTTGTACTGTTGACAAAAACAATAGCTTTTTTGAAAAAGGATTCGTTAAGATAGGTTCTTATAATGTTTCTTATAATGCTATGTCCTTAGACAGCTATGCCAAAGAGATAGAAAGGCAATTTTATAGCAGGAGTAAAATTTTAGCAAGGAATTTTGCCAAAGGTGTTGTGTTTCACGATGCTGACGGTCAACTTTCTCAATTGAAGCAATGGGCGACGACATTTTTTCGGGAGCGGATACCTGATTTGTCCGAACAAGAAAAGATTAGTCTTCGCTATCAAATCCATCTAATTTGCGAAAAAATTAACACATGGGATACTTCTAGTAGTTTCTTTTCACTAGAATATTTCACTTCATTGCATCAAGTACTTTTCATTTGGTTCAGATTTGAAGGGGTTGATCTTGTTCCGCCTGCTAAACTTGAAAGATTCTTTACTAAAACTGGTTTCCGAGAACTTTTTAAGATAGAGGCCATTAACACTAGCTTCTCAGATATATTTTTGACTTGTTTGAGTCAATCTAGCGATAACGGAAAACTGTTGTATTTGACCAAACTATTATCTTTTGTCCAAGTACATTTAGGAAGCATTGACACAACATCATACGTGGCAAAGTATTCAGAATAGCAATTCAATTGACTTGTTGGGCCGCGTCGACAAAATAAATAGTCCAGATGGTTAAACGTAAATTAAGTTGACGTCCTAATGACATAAACAATGGAATATATTTGTTCGGGTGGAGTTACTATATTGTTTATTACCCTAAACATAGATTCATTTTCACCTTCAAACAAACCCCTATTATGAAGACCAGAAGACTTCGACTCAATAACCGTGTAGTTTCGGTACTTTCCCCAGACAAAGCCCAGCAGATACGGGGTGCATCAGATGTTCAATGTGGGACAGATTCCGGACCAATGTGCACTATATCTGATAATGAGTGTTACGAGACCTATAATTGTACCCAGCAAGGCTGCGAGACACAATCTTGTCCTCCTCCGGGTGGTGGTGGCGGGAACAACAACACAAGCAGAAATTGCGGAGGCGGTAGTTCCACACCGAATGGCGATTTTCCTGACTTCCGTGACAATCTCTTTTTTCACACTATTGGTGATTGGACCTGATTACACTTACGTCTAAACATAACAACAACGGCTCACTTTTTTGAAGTGGGCCGTTCTTGTTTTGGAGAAGACAAGGAGTAACCACCAAGACCTCTATACTAATAAGCATCCATACCAGTCATCTTTTTGCCTCATATCGACAAGGCTAGTCAGCGCTGATAGCATGATGCCTGCTGTTCCTTCAAGAAGGGAAGAATCATCTATGAAACCCTCTGGTGTATGTTTTTTGAAGCCAGTTTTGGTGTCTTTAAAGGTAGCATAGTTCGATATTCTACTTAGCCAAAAGAATTTGGCGTCCTCAAAAACATCTAACTTTGTGCTTATATAAGCCTGGTGAAATAATAAAGCGTTCCCTGCTGCTCCATGACATAAACCTGCGTCTTTTACCGACGTGTTGAATTCACTCCTCCTTATTGCTGCTTTCTTTAGTGTTGCCACGGCGGAGGTAATTAACTCCTTTTTATTCATCAGCTTCCCTACCTTAAGCAAAACTAACGCGAGCCCCAGGTCTCCGTAGCACCAAGCTAAACGGCTATGAAGCAAACCAGAAGGTTCGTCTTCTGCTATAGGAATAGTGCTAGGGTAGGTGCAATAATATTTTTCTGGGTCAAGTTCCGTGGACCGTAGGAAGAGTAAGGCTTTATCAATTATAAAAGGTATTTTAGGCTGGTTGGCGTTTTGCAGATACATACTTCCTAGTATAGATATAATACTTCCAATCCCGTGAGATACGCTCAAGTTATACGTTTTATTGTCCTTATTTACTCCCGTTCTGAATGGCCACTTCCATCCTCCAGAAAGACGATCTTCCACAGCAAGGGTCTCTAACGCAAGTAAGTAGTCAGGTATAATTGAGTATTCAATCCCCCTATCTATCAGATAAAGCAGAGGCCCCTGTGCACCATGAAGGTAGTCAAGGTCAATTGGCGTATCTAGATCCAACATTGATTTAACGTGATTTAACAGAATTTCGTCGAGCTGTTCTAATAGATTAGAATCGCCCAAGTCTGTAAATTCTCTTTTTTGTAAGTGCTGAATCGTCCATGCGATTCCGGACAAACCAGTGGCGAAAGTCATCGAGTTCACTCCTGATTGAAGCTTTTCAATAACTTGTACCAACAATTGACTTCCTAAATCACCAAACTTGTCGGTTTCTGCTCTATACCTATCGTAATATAGTAAAGCCAGGGCACGACCTGTGTCTCCGCCTAGTAGACCTACGTTTGTTGTTTCCGATATATTTGTTGCTAAATGTTCGGCTATAGAGTCGATATGATGCCATATTGCCTGGTTAGTCGACGATTGTTCCATGTGGTTGTAAATAAAATAGCTAAATTTCTAAACATAATTTATTTCTGGATTGTTTTACCCAGTAACAGGCAAATGATAGTATTGCTATTATTATTGTTTGTGATCTGTTACTTCTTTTTTATTCACCTTTTAATTCCTTTTTCATGAAAACCAGAAAACTTCAACTCAAAAACCGGGTTGTGTCAGTTCTGTCACCCGATAAAGCCCAGCATATCCGTGGGGCATCCGATGTACAGTGTGGTACAGATTCAGGCCCGATGTGTACCATCGCAGACAATGAATGTTACGAAACTTATCAGTGCACCCAGCAAGAGTGCCAGACTCAATCATGTCCTTCTGAGACAGATGGTTGTGGTGGCGGTAACAGTGGAGGTAACTCTACAAGCCCTTGCGGTCCTTCGGTAAATAATGGTAAGCTTTATTTTTGGGGACTCGGCTCTGACTGGACCTAGAAAAGCTTTAACACAGTGAGATAGAACGGCCCGGTTATTTTAATCGGGCCGTTCTTGTGCACGGGGGACACTGTAAAAGTAATAAAGAAAATTAGAATGAAAAGTTGACTATATATAGACAAGAACGAGCGGCCTAATTTTGAATCGCACCAGTAGCTTTTCTGATGATATGATCAATTAGTCGAATATCTTCCGTGAATATTTCGATATCCCCTTCCATATTCGGATAGTAATTTAGTGATTTACCATAGTTGGTGTACAGTTGATTATTATTTAAGCTTATGTCAATTACGTAACCGCCCTTTTCCTTTACTTTGTTAATGTTTTCAACTTCGCCAAATAAATATCCAAATTCATTAGGAGGGTAGTTGTCAATAGCCATTCTAACTCGTTGCCCTTTTTGAATGGCTCCTGCCCCCCTTGCAGAAACAATTGCACGTATACGGTAGTCGTCATTGGTTGGAACTATTGTAGAAATCAGCTCTTCCGGGCGTACATTTACGTACTCTTGAATATTACTGGCTACCTGAATTACGCCATCAATTGGGCTAATAAGCACGTATTCATCCTTTAGGTTGTTAAGATAGTTGAGTACATTGTTTTTAAATTGGTTTTCTTGAATTTTAAATGTAGTCGCTGCTTCTATTTGACGGTTTTTAAACTCTGCTATTTTTTCTTTCAGTCTTATTTTGTTCAGGTTGTTTTGAATCAGCGAAAGTTCTAAATCGTAGAGCCTGCTTTTTTTATTGTTTAGTAATTCTCGTTCTCTAAAAAGACTAATTTTAGATATTATACTGTCTACGTACAATCCTTGCTGTTTTTCAAAACGCTCTTCAGCTTCCGGCAACTCTTTTTTCAATAATTCAATTTTCTTCTCGGTAACTGCCCGAAATTCATTCATGTTCTTCAAATTTTCTTTTTGAAAATTTGCTTTCTGGATGTCTAAATTTGAGGTTGTTAGCTGTCTATATTTTCTAGCTGCTGAGATAAACATATTTATCTCACTTTGTAAAGGTCCGAACGTATAACCTGATGGTACATTTAGATTAAGTAGGTCCGATTCATAAGAAACCTTTTGTTCTAAGAATAGTAAGGCCGAAGCGTTTATCTGGCCTCCGATTATGCAAATTGTGTCTCCTTTTAGTATGTTTTCCTGACTAGACACTAAAAGGTTAGTTATGGTTCCGTTATTTCTGGCGTAAACTTCGAGGGGTAGTTGGTTTGAGTTAATTTGAGCTCTACCTGGTAGTTTTTCGGGATAGCTGATTATCCACCCCAGACTAAAGATGCATGCAAAAAAGAAGAGTACAGCCGTAATGCCCCATTGAATTAGAGAATGAGGTACGAAGCTGATGACTTCATTGAATCCATCTGAATACTGGCTTGAATTTGTTCCAGGCATAAAAAATTAATCTAGTTGAAGCTGATTTTGCACGAGTTTATAGTATGCTCCTTTCTGGCTTACCAACTCTTCGTGGGTTCCAATTTCTGAAATTTCTCCTTGGTTTAGTAGAATTATTTGGTGGGCATTTCGTACAGTACTTAGCCTGTGTGCTATTATCAATGCTGTTTTTTGCTTTAAAAAGCTGTTTAACCGGCTAACGATACCAAGTTCCGTATTTGCATCTAAGGATGATGTTGCTTCATCAAAAAACAGAATGTCAGGGTTTTTGTATACCGCACGTGCAATTAAGATTCTTTGCTTCTGCCCTCCGCTTAGATTTCTTCCTTCTGCTCCGATTAGTGTATTCAACCCATAGGGGAGTTGGTCAGTAAAACTCTTTAATTCAGCTATTTCCAGTGCTTGAGCCACCTTCGTGAAATCTACTTTACTGACATCTATACAAATATTACTCAAGATGGTACCTGCAAATATATAGCCATCCTGCATTACAGCACCTACGGATGAACGCCACCATTCATGCGGTATTTCTTTTAAATTTCTTTTACCAATACTGACAGCGCCATCCTGAGCCTCGTAGTACTTTAACAAAACCTTCATCAGCGTCGTTTTGCCGCTTCCGCTGGCACCAACAATCGCAGTAACTTTTTTAAGGGGTATATCAAAGTTCAACTTTTTTAAAACCGGAGTTTCTTCCCCAGGGTAGCTGAAAGTTAAATTTCTTACATGAATATCTTCTTCTATGGTTTTTGTTGAAATATAGGCCGTGTTCAAGGCGTCTTCGTCTTCATCTTCAATTTGATATATTTCATTAATCCGCTCCAAACTTATTTGTGCATCCTGATAGGTGTTCACAAATCCAATCAGCTGTAGTATAGGACCATTGAGCTGACCAATTATATAAGATGTAGCAAGCATCATCCCAAGTGTCATTTGCCCTTCAATTACCAGCAAGGCAGTCATGACTGAAATTAATAAGTTTTTTACTTGATTGATAAATCCAGACCCTACCCCCTGCAACTGATTTAGGATAAGGCTTTTTATGCGGACCTTAAATATCCTGACTTGTACTTTTTCCCAATCCCAACGTTTAATGCGTTCAGCATTATGCAGCTTTATCTCTTGCATTCCATTGATCAATTCAAGGATTTGACTATTATTTTCACTATTTACCTTAAACTGAAGATCATCAATTTTCTTCCGCTTTTTCAAGAAGACAGTTACCCAGATGAGGTAAATTAAGCTTCCAGTAAAGAAAACTAATAATAAGCTCGTGTCATAGATCGATAGAATAACTGAAAAAACGATCAGGTTTAGAAACGAGAATAGTACGCTTAGAGAATCATTTGTTAGTAGTTTTTCAATTCTTTTATGGTCACTAATACGCTGTAAAATATCTCCTGTTAGCTTGACATCAAAATATGCAACAGGTAGTTTCATTAGCTTCATCAGAAATTCTGAAAGCAACGATAAATTTATCCGAGTATTAAGATGTAAGAAAATCCATCCTCTTACTATATCCATAGCTGTTTGGCCTATATAGATTAGTAACTGAGATATGAAAATTAGATAAACGAATCCAATGTTTTGGTTTTGAATGCCAACATCAACCATGCTTTGGGTAAGAAAGGGAATTATAGCGCTAATAATAATTCCGGCTAATAAACCCAAGATCAACTGAAACATTAGGCCCTTATAGTGCATGAGATAAGGGAGAAAGGAACTCATTTTTCTCTCGTTGGTCTTTTCGGTGGAATTGATCTCATTTTCTAATGAGTCATTCAAGAGTTCTGTAGTAGGGTATAAAAGTACTAAAACTCCTTCTGCCGTGCGATCAACCTGATTTATCTTTGTATTAGTCCAGTTAGCGATAAATTCGTCCTTACTGTAAGAAATCTTCCCAGTTGCTGGATCAACAATGAATACTCTTTTTTTCGTTATTTTATAAACGACTACAAAGTGATTGTCACGCCAATGTGCAATACAAGGTAAAATATTTTCAGTTTCAAAAATTGAGAAATCCGTCTTTATGGCATAACTACGAAACCCTACTTTCTCCGCAGCTGTACACAAACCTGAAACGGTTGCTCCTAACCGGTTAGTATCACTCCAGTTACGCAACAGGGGTATGTCTACCTGCTTCCGATAATACTTAGCAATGATCTTGATACATGTCGGGCCGCAGTCTTTTCCTTCTGTTTGGCGATAAACCGGAAACCTGCGTATGGAAAGCTTGATACTCATGTGTCTTTCAGATTCATTGCTCTGCTCTTTGATAAAACAGAGTTGTAATATTTCATTAAATAGAAATATATTAAAAACTCTTGGTATCTGGCTTTAGATGGGAATAACCTATTCATTGACATATGAATATAACTTGCCAAATAACTTCTGTAAGCATCCGGGCTGCAAGATAATCTTATGCCATTAAGTATATTCTCCAGGACTTGTCCGGAATCATCCGAGTACAACTGATCTGAGATGCTCGTAGCTTTATCTTTTAACAAATTAGCTATTTCACTTTCTAAATTACGATAACTTTTTATTAATTGCTTGCGATAGCTTTTTTCTCGGTAAGAAAACTCTTGCCCAAAACTGTTCACTAAAGATGTGGTAAAGTCTTTTTTTTGCTCAATTGTGAATTGAGACCGTTCCAAATAGGTGTCCATCGTTGCCAAAGCATAATGCCAACGTTGATGCTTATTATCCTCATTTAACAGTTGATTGATAACTGTAATCGATTCAGTACTATCTCGAAAAAATACTTCTTCCGATTTTTCGATATTATCAAAGCCATAACGTTCTAGTTCTCTGCTATAGCTCTCGAGTTTTATGTCGCTTATCCACCCATCTTTTAAAGCAGGGGATAAGCAGCTATTTATTTGTTCGAATATATTACCAATATCATTACTATCATTTACCTCGACTCTGAACCTAAGGTGAAATCCTGGATCAAGATACCTAATGTAAAACCACTTTTGTATATTATCTTGAATTTTCATCTTTTTAGCCAGAGGCCCTAGGTATTTAGCTATCAACTCATCACCGAAAGCTACTCCACAATATATTTTAAAATACAACCACTTTTGCCCAACAGGGAAGTTTCTCTGAATGTTAGTCCTTTTTATCGTTTCGGATACTTTAGTACGACTTAGGTTACTATCTGATGGCACTTTTCTCTGGATAATTCCTAAGAATTCATTCGCATGAGGTTCACCTTTGTCATTGATAACTAAGGCATTTGTTGTAGAAGCGGATAAAAATTCTGTGAGTTTGATTTGATTACGTTTCTTGATTACATCGAGAAACGTGTCAAGGGATAACTTTTTCTCCAAATCAATCAGAAGTTCGTTGTCCCCTTGTACCAGCAATAAAAGAGACGGTATGCCCCAGTGATTCTGCCATTTTTCTAGCGATTCTTTTTTATTGTCCAGTAACTCTTTAAAATCTTTCCGACCCAGCAACCAAGTTGCAGGCGAAACAATGACGTTCTTATAGACCACTCTAGGTACTTTTCTAAGGACATTTCCTAAAGCAGTTGGACTAAACCCTACGCTAGTTTTCTCTTTAGAGTATTGTAGGTCGCACAATAACCGATATACAGGGTGACTGCTCAAATTGAAATTGTGAGCAGTACTCAGACGGGGAATAATTTCTTTATTTAACTTTTTTGAATAGAGAATGATACGAGGAAAGGATTGAGACGACTGAACACGTATTGTAATGTCATTAAGTGAAATTTGACGTTTTTCATTTAAAATACTTGGAGTGAGATAAGGAATTTCGTATTTACGAAACGATGGTCGAATCAGAACGTTTCCAATTCGATCGTTAGGGAGGTGTAAAATCTCGGCTAAAACTTGACCGTCGGGTGTTCCTTCTTCTTCATATTTAGAAATTTTATTTATCACCTCTTCAATCTCTTCATTGTGGGAGGCAAATCGTGCTAATAGATCAGTAGCCGATACTCCTCCCATTCCAATCAGATTTACCATTGACTCCTCTGTTTCATTACCTACGAGGCTGAAATGAACCGGCATCGTTAGTGAAAATGGGGTATTGTCTAGGTTTTGCGCGTTGGCAACCTCAGGAATAGTCGACAGATCGATTTGAGCAACAGATTTACCACTAATTATTTCCCGGTAGATAATAGAGGAAAGAGCATCTAAGTGTACGGATAAACCATCGGTCGGACCTGGCCTGGGTGCCGGAATTTTTGGCGCAATTTCAAGTAATGGGTTAACAACATTAGTATTATTTACAGGATAACCAATTCCTCGTTCAGTATCTAATACCTGTAGCAGAGGAACGGAGCTGTCCTGATAACGGGTAAGGAAAGTATTCCCAAATTCCACAAGTCGAGAGGAGAAATCTAATTTCGCAAATGGAGCCAGGGCATTCAGGCAATCAGACAAAGATTCCTTTACCGTTTCTTTTACCGCTGAATTTTTGTTGAGGTTAATGGTTACTTCTGTTTGAAGTAATTTACGCTCGTTTACCTTAACTGATATGTTTTTAGCAGCTGCAAGTAGGTCTTTGTAACTCTTTTCTTTGGCGAAGCCCTCTTCATTAATCTTTTGAACACATTGTAACAATTTAGTGTAAGATTTAGCAAATTTGCTTGCGAAAACAGCCCCCCTCTTGCTAACTTGTAATAGCTTGCTTGCTAATAAAAAATCGGGCTGAATCCCGGTTAAATTCGGTTGTAGTTCGCTTACTAATATTTGTAAGTCTACCAGAGTCTGTAAATACTCTTCTACTTCTTCGGATGTCAGGTCGTTATCAAACCTTTCCAGACCTTTACGAAGTTCGCTAAGCACTATTCCTCCACTAGCTTGACTCAATACCCAGCTAAGGTAGTTGTCTTTATCTGCATAGTTTGTTGTGAATTCTTTTTTCTCACCATTGTACGCAAAATTTATATACGTAATATTTGAATCGTAGTGCTGAATCGTCGAATTCGGATAAAAAGTAAGATATGGGCGTAGTTGTAAATTTTCTTCCAGATTAGAAACTACCTGCCCCAAGAAGTGCATATCTAGTCGGCTATGGCGCTTTATCGTATGAGTTGAGTCAATTATGACAGGACCAATTTTGCCAAATTTTGTTACAGAACAACCTGAAAAAAGGCCAAAAGGCGTCGCCCGGTTATGCATCCTGGCAAAATATTTATAGAGGGACCGATAAAGGCGATCTTCTTTTTTTTTATCCAGCTTTTCCCCTTTTTTATAGCTAAGGAATTGACTGTGAAGGTCTGGAGAAGCAACGTATATAGCCTCTAATACCTTTGGGTCTCTCAGTTCCAGGTCAATTGATTCCTGGTCTGTAATTAGTCGCTGTGATCTTATAGGTGTACGTAATACCAAGTCATCTAATATGATCAATCCACCATTATCGGTTAGGGGTGGGGAGACTTTATTATTCATGTTAGTAAATGTGAATAGAACTTATTGTTTAGGTGGGCCACTATCATAAGCAAATTAAGAAGACATTGTTCAGTCCAATACATAATTGTGATGAAAATCATATGCCTAAAGTCAACCACACCCTTTTTTCAGCGTAATTAGAAATTTCGTCAAAGCTTCATTGCTTATGCGAACTCAGTTCATAATTGGGCTGGTGCTAGAGGAGAGAGAGGTTGCTGTACACTTGGGGGTAAGCCGCAGAGCATGATGACTATTTGACCATTCATTGCACCTGCGGCCGCGCCACAAAAAGCCCCCGCTCACAATCTGTGAACGGGGGCTTCTGCATTAAGCCGTTAAGCTTTTTATTCATCTAAGCATTACTCAAAGATGTAGCGGATACCGATCTGGCCCTGGAAACGACTAGACTGGATGCCTGCGTCGTCAAGGATTGGATCGATTTCATTGTCCTCGTTCAACAGGCCAGTGTTGAAGGTGTAGGTTGGGATAAGTGTTCCGTCTTCAAACCCGGCGAAGTTTACGAACTGGTTCTGGCTGAAAATGAAGGTGCGACGCCCCCACTTCTCACTGAGGAGGTTGGTGAAGTTGAACGCATCAAGTGTGATCTGGAGGCGGTTCTTACCAGGCAGTGGAATGTCCTGGATCAGCTTAAGGTCAAGAACGGTAGACCAAGGGCCACGGATGGCGTTACGCTCAGCGTACTGGCCACGACGGCTGCTTAGGTAGTCGTTACCCTCGATGAAGGCTTCGAAAGCGGCAGTTTGCGTAGCGGCAGTTACGTCACCGTTGTCTACAAAGTTCATTTCACCCGTGTTGGCAGGGATGTAGATGAGGCTACGCTCACGACTATCAGTACGACCATTCAAACGACCAGAGTCGTTGTAAATGAGGCTGAACGGACGGCTCTGTGCAGTCTCGCTAACGAGGGTAAGAGTAGTTGCAAGCTTGTCGTTCTGACCGTAGCTGAAACGCTTACTAACTACAGCAAGGAAGCGGCTTCCACCGGCGAAGTCCGAGCGGTACAGCTGCTGGTCGGTATTACGACCATTAACGCTGTTAAGTCCGCGCCACTGGCTGGAGTTTTGTGAGCTGGTACCATCGAACACAGAGTAAGCATCACCGTAAGAGTAGCTGGCCTGTACGAAGAAACCATTCTTGAAAGGACGCTGGAGGCTAGCCGTAAGGTTGTAACCGTAACCTTCTTGAGTGTTGTAACCAAGTACAACGCGGCCGTAGCGGGTAAGGCCAGCATCCTGAAGTGCCTGGAGGTCACGACCACCATCACCAAAGTAAGCGCGGTTGTCTGGGCCTTCGAGGTTTCCAGTTGCTGGGTTTACGTTTACGTTCTGGTAAGCTACGTTCTGAAGGGTCTTGTTGTAGAGTACGTCGAGGGTACCGATGAAACCAAGGGGAAGCTTGCGGTCAACGGCGAGGGACATCTTCAGGAACTGTGGAAGTTTGAAGTCTTCGGCGAAGAGGTCAACGTTACCGTTAGGGGTTACATTGTTCAGGTCCACCTGTCCGGGAGGCTGGTTGTTGATGTTTGGCTCGAAAGGAACACCACCGTTACCAAGGAATTCGAAACCGGCATTGAGGCCGTAGTTGTTGAAGGCACCACCAACCCAAACGAGGGGAGCGCGGCTGGTGAAGACACCAATACCACCACGGGCCTGGGTTGTCTTGTCGCCAAGAATATCCCAGTTAAAACCAAGACGTGGGCTGAAAAGCGGTGTAGCCTTGATAAAGTTACCGGTTTGAGCACCGCGAAGGTCATAGGTTTGCTGGATCAGCGGAATCACTTCGTTGTTGAACTGCTCGTTTACCGGAGTGTCATCGTAGAAAGGAAGATCAATACGAACACCAGCGGTGAAGCTGAAATTATCGCTAAACTGAATTTTGTCCTGGAGGTAAAGGCCGAACTGGCCGGCACCGAAGCTGGCGACGGCTTCAGATTCATCACCAGAAACATTATCACGCAGGGAGTAACCACGCTGGAAGAAAGATGCGTCTTCACCGTTGATGAAGTCTGCAAGGCTGTTGAACTCGTACTGGCCGTAGTTGAAGGCAAGGAAGAGGTTGTCCGCCTGGTAGATTTCGAGGTTGGCACCAATCGTGTAAGTGTGCTTACCCTTGAATATCTCGAAGTTGTTGGTGATGGTGAAAACGTCCTGGTTGAGGAGGTTCGCCGTAGAGAAAGGCTCAGAACCAAACTGAATGGTACCGGAACCATCCTGAATCTCAACGTTCGGGAAGAGTTTGCCGTTGGGGTCACGGTCATCACGCTGAAGCGTTGCGCCTAATACAAGACTGTTGCTCATGTTAGAACCAATGATGGTGTTCAATTCAAGGGCTGCGCCGTAAGTCTTAGCGTCGAAACGCTCAGAGCTGTTCAGGAAGTTGATGTTCCGGTCGTTAGATTGAACTCCTTCAAGGTTGTCTGCACCAACGTAGCTAAGGCGAAGGGCCAGCTTGTTGTTTGCGTTCAGGTTGAAGTCAAACTTAGCGTTCAGCTTGTCAGAAACAAGGAAGCGCTCGTTGTCGGTGAAAGTACCGGGGTCGTAGTCGTACTCGCTCTGCAGGAAAGAAGAGAGGTTCCTAATTTCAGAGATGCTGGCATCACCCGTGTAGTTGTCAGGGTTGAAGGGCAGGGGAGTGGTCTCGTCCTGGCGCTCGTAGTTGATGAAGTAGAAGATCTTATCCTTCTTGATCGCACCACCGAGGCGGAAACCAGCAGTGTAAGCAGAAAAGTCATCGATCTCAGCACCGTCAAGTGTGCCACGGGTAATTGACTGGTTGCGGAAGAAGCCATATACGGAAGCCTCCGTGTTGTTGGAACCGGAACGGGTAATAGCAGAGATGGAAGCACCACCGAAACCGCTCTGGCGCACGTCATACGGTGCTAGGTTGATTTGTAATGACTCGATTGCATCTACGGAAATGGGAGACACCCCCGTCTGGCCACCATTAGTACCAGAGTTGGCAAGACCAAATACATCATTAGATACCGCACCGTCAATGAAGATGGCGTTGTACTTGTTGTTGATACCACCGAAGCTTAGCTCAAGACCGTCGTTGCCTTCACGGGTAGAAGATTGGGGCGTAAGACGAGTGAAGTCACCGATAGAACGGGTAAGGGTAGGAAGTGCACCGATGGCTTCTTCGCCAACGTTGGTTTCCTGACCGGTCTTTTCACCGTTGAAGATGTCTGCACGGCTAGAGACTACTTCAACGCCGACAAGCTCAATTGCGTCAGTGCCCATCTTCTGGCTAAACTGGAAAGCCTGGCCAAGCTGAAGGTAAATACCGTCCTGCACAACGGGCTCGTAGCCAACGTAAGTAGCAGTTACGATGTAAGGGCCGCCTACGCGCATACCGGGAAGACGGAAGAATCCGTCGAGGTCAGTAACGTTGCCGTAGCTTGTGCCAGAAGGAGTATGAACCGCCTGAACGGTAGCGCCGATCAGCGCTTCGCCAGTTTTGGCGTCGGTAAGCTTGCCGAAAATGGAAGCTGTGGTAACACCCTGAGCGGACACGGTCAAAGACGCGGCCAGCAGTAGTGCTACGGTAAATAATTTGGTAAAGATCCTCATGCGGAAAAATTTGGATTAGTTGATTAAACCTCGGCGTACCTTAATACACCGTATTTTCATGCCGCAAAGGTCTAACTCTATCCAATAGCCAACGTTAACTGAATGTTAAGTCTTAAATATCACTCAGTTGTGTAACCGCATCAGTATGTTACCTATTGTTTATCCTGACGCGCAAACACTCGCTTCAACAAATCGGTATTCCGTAAGGCGGGGTTTTTACGCAATTCTGTTTCCTTTACTTCCACAAGACCGAATAATCCGTTAAGTGCGCGTTCGGTGACGTAGGCGTCAAGTTCAGGGTTGGTTTTCTTTACAAAAGGAAGTTTATTGTAAGCAGTGACTGCTTTATGCCAGATTTCATTAGCATTTACCTCGTCAAGGCTGTTTTTAATGATCGGTTGGAACTCATTCGCAAGCGGAGAAGAGGTGCTGCTTTCCAGGTATCGCGTGGCTGCATCCTGATCGCCAAGTAGAAGGTTCATTGCATCCTTAATGGTCAGGCCCTTGATGGCATCAACGAAAATAGGCCCTGCTTTTGTAGCAGCTGACTCAGCAGCTTTGTTGATGCGCTCGGTTAGGTCTTGCTCAAGGTTGCCAAAGCCGGGAACCATGGCAAGCTTTTTAATGACCGTCTGTGCTTCCTCCGGAAGAAAAATTTTATAAGGGCTTTTGTAGTATCCGTCTGCAGCAGAAAGAGAGGTGACGGCTTTGTCAACCCCCTGATTCAGGGCTTCTTTTAGCCCTTTGCCTATTTCCTCTTCGGAAAGTGGGTTTTTACCACTAAGTACTTCGTCAGCTTTATCGGATGCCTGCTTTAGCAGCTTGCCAAACTGGGCCTGGGCGGGGGCTGCCGTAAGAAGTAAGGCCGCTAAAAGAAGGAAAGAGTAAATGGTCCGCATGGGATAATTGTATTTGTTTCGCTTAAAAGAACGGATCCATTACATATAAGGATGTACGCAGTCTGTTAAGGTTTGGCTAAAGATTGCAGTAACCGACCGTAGAGTGCAACTCCTCGACCATTTAACCTTCTCTACTCTTCTACTTCCTCCGGGCTAAACCTTGTTGAATAGCGTCACTCATGAACTGATACAAGCTGGCGTATTCAGGGTGGCTCGCCAGCAGGTGCAAGTGTCGGTCTATCGTGGCCTGGTCTCCTCTGGCTGCGGCACCGGTCTGGCGGAGGGCGGGGGAATTACCGTCTTGCTTTAGTGCCGTGTTTTTGATGATGGGTAAAAGGACTTCGAAGGGAATTCCATTCTCGGTACAAAGTTGATGACTAATCTCGTAGAGCCAGGTTACAAAATTATTGCTGAAGACTGCCGACAGGTGAAGTTTTGCCCGTTGCGCGTCGTCGAGCAGATAAGTTTGGTCGGAAAGCTTGGCCGTTAACCCACTTAGCACCTGCGTCAGCGCCTCATCAGCCGCATAATACACGATAGGTAAGTCTTGCCAATTGGTAACGGTCTCTCCCGCTCTAAGGCTTCGGATTGGCCAAATGGCCCCCCGGCTGGCGAAATGGCTATTGATCATTACCGTCGGCGTAGCTCCGCTGGTATGGACAATTGGTGTATCAGACGGAAAATAATTGGCAAGCTCCGTTGAGGCTTGATGAATCGCGCCATCGGGAACGGCGAGAATTATCAGGTCTGGTTCCGCAATAGCATCCACTAGAGCCTGAACCCGTACTGGCCAATCGGCTACCCGGCCAGGATTTCTACTCACCAGAGTAACGTCATAACCCACTTTTTGGAGGACCTGTACAAGATGCCAGGAGAGGTTGCCTGCGCCAACGACTAGAATTTCTTGCATGGAGCTAAGGTAAGACACCAATTTTAATGGTCGATGAGTTGCACACACCACACTCCCTGCGGTACGGCGTCCTCAATCAATGTTCCGTAGTTTTGCCCCGTTGAAGTAATCAACCACCAAAATAACGATCTAGTACACATGACCATAAAACTGACCGAATACTCCCACGGAGCCGGCTGCGGCTGTAAAATCGCCCCAGCGGTACTTGACACCATTCTGGGGCAAACGCAAAAAGGCCCCGACTTCCCAAACTTGTTGGTGGGAAATAATGAGCGAGATGATGCGGCAGTTTATGACCTCGGCGATGGAACCGCTGTAATCAGCACCACAGATTTCTTTATGCCTATTGTCGATGATCCATTGACCTTTGGTCGGATTGCTGCTACTAACGCAATATCAGATGTATACGCAATGGGCGGTACACCGATGATGGCCATCGCTATTCTTGGGTGGCCAATCGGGCAATTGCCACCGGAGGTGGCAGGGCTGGTGGTAGAAGGTGGTCGGCAGGCTTGTGCCGATGCGGGAATCCCCCTCGCTGGAGGACACAGTATTGATAGCCCGGAACCAATTTTTGGTCTGGCTGTGAACGGCAGGGTAGACATCAAGAATCTAAAAAAGAACGGAGGAGCCAGCGTCGGAGACAAGCTCTTCCTTACTAAACCGATTGGTGTCGGTATTCTAAGCACCGCCCAGAAAAAGAAGAAATTGAAATCGGAGCATAGTCATTTAGCTGCTGAACAAATGGTTCGCCTCAATAAAATTGGCATTGTCTTAGGAGGGCTGGATTACGTCCATGCTATGACGGACGTAACGGGCTTTGGCGTACTCGGCCACCTGACCGAAATGTGCAAGGCCAGCGGTACCACCGCAAACATACGTCTGGCCGATGTCCCACTAATCGACGAAACTGTACTGGACCATTATCTCGCCGAAGGCTGCATCCCCGGCGGTACGAAACGAAACTGGGCCAGTTACGGCCATCACGTTTCTTTAACGACGGACCGAGAGAAATGGCTCTTGGCCGACCCGCAAACAAGCGGCGGATTGCTGTGTGCAGTCGCACCAGAACAATCTAAAACCTTTCAGGAAACTTGCGCACAGAGTGGCATTAGTGTTGAACCTTTTGGCGAGATGACTGACCGAGACGACAAAATTCTGGTACGGGTAACCTAGCCATGTGAGCGCTGGATTCATCATTTCTAACGAATGCTGGAGACTATTTGAAGCTTCAAACACGTTAGTTATAAGTAAATTTAATGTTAACTTAATGTAAACTTTGTATCTTTGCGTTTCATCTGGGCTGCAACGGATACGATGTTGCTCGCTAAAATTCTTGCTTCATGGCAAACAAATTGCATAAAGAAGAGCAGCGCTTTAATGATAAAATCGTGATGGTCTTGCTTGGAACGAGCGTAATTGGTCTTCTTTGCGCTGCAGTAAATATACTTGTGACGAATCCCACTAGTTTCCTCCGGGCGGGGACTTTGCTCCTGGTCGCGATCGGACTTAGTGGCTGGTTGTACTGGTTGGTTAAACTCGAACTGAAAGTAAAGATCAGTGACAAAAGTATCAAGTACAGAATGGCACCCTTTCATACTTCTAACCGAAAAATTAAGTGGAAAGAAGTAAAGGCTTGTACGATTGTGAAAACTCCAGGAATTGCACAATGGCATGGTGCAAATCTTAGCTACGGAGCAGAGTCGCGCTTTAGCTTATCCGGACGAAATGGACTCTCGATTACGACCAAAGATGACCGAAAATATTTCATTGGTTGCCGCGATGTTGACGGTTTGCGGAAGGCCATGCAGTCATTTTCGGTTGGATGAAGATACAGGCTTAAATGTCAGGACACGGTATTCATGGCCGCCGTTTGAAGAGCACCGGATGTCAATTCTTTTTTGATTTCTGATTTAAGTACACTCTTAACGCTCTCTCCAGGAGTTTAAGCTTAACTCAGCGTTGAATTCCCCCGCAACGAGATCACGCTCAACGGATAAGACTTTACCGCTGGCATATCCGTAACCCAAATCAAGTTGGTCGATAATACTGGCAGGCGTGGAGGCGGAGCTGATTTTATATTCAACTCCGGAACGATCGTTAAGGTGAAAAACATAAACAGGCTTCCCGCCGGCCAGGGAAGTTTTGCTCTTGGATGCGATGTGAAATTGCCAGTCTGTAAATTCTTGGTTTTCTTCAAGTACAGCTTCCATACCACCGTGGTCAGCCACCCGCTTGAAGGCCAATTCTGTGTTTAGTTGATCAGTAGGGATCGTGGCTTCGTCAAAATTATTACCGGCGCAGCTGACGAGGAGTAGCGTAAGAAGGATAGAGCAGGGGAGGTGATTCATAAAAATAGATTTGGCAGCAAGATAGTAGCCAAGTGAACGGCGAAGTATATCTTTCGCGTATCCAACTCCCCCCAAAGCAATTCATTGCACTTTGGATAAACAAATAGTGGGGAGCTTACTTCATCAGTGATCATGTTAAATAGCTAGTATGAGATTCTTTTCATTTTTACTCATCCTGAATTTTCCTTTTATTGTTTCAGCCCAATTTACATCGAACCACCTCGATCTTGGTTTCGACAGTATCCACTACTTAGTTAACTATCCGGAGGGGTACGACGGAAATCAGGAAAACTGGCCGTTGGTACTCTTTCTTCACGGTGGAGGCGAGTCTGGAAATGACCTCGAAAAGGTCAAGAAAAATGGCCTGCCAAGGCATATTGCTTCAGGAAAGGAGTTTCCTTTTATCACACTAGCGCCGCAGAATAAATATGTTCGTGGCTTTTGGGACCTCACCGCCCTGGGGCATTTATTGGATGATTTCGTAGCGAAAAATCGGGTAGATGAGCGTAGGATTTACCTAACGGGGCTCAGTCGAGGTGGTTTGGGGGCCTGGATGCTCGCCATGCAAAACCCTGGCCGCTTTGCGGCCCTTGCGCCCGTCTGTGGGGCCGTTCCTGCCAGTTATGACATCTGGATACCAGAAGATCTTCCGATATGGATTCACCACGGTGCAGATGATGACCTAATCCACCCATCAGAGTCCATCAACATGATGGAAAACCTCCGGGCCAAAGGCTTTAAACCTAAATTCACGCTCTATGAGGGGGTAGGGCACAACGCCTGGGAGCCTGCTTATGCAGATCCCGAATTATACGAATGGCTACTTGCTCAACAACTGAAACCTCAACGCTGATGCTAGGAAGATTCATTTTACTTATTTTCTTTTTTTGCAGTCTCTTTTCCTGCTCTTCGGAACAATCAGCCATTGCGCTTAATTGGTTTACACGTATTGATCATGCCCCGGGTTGCGGAGAACGAAATGTTGCACTTATTACGGGGAATGACACCTTGCTTTGTCCTCTGGATCGGGCATTCTTCAACGGAGATTCTCTTGCTGCAAAGTCTGAGGGGAAGTGTTATTTCATTGATTTGCAAAGAGTTGCCGATTATGAAAGTAGGGCGGAACTCCAAGAAATAAGTTGTGAAGAACTAGAAAAGTTTGTAATCCTTAACGCCTCTTCGTGGCCGAAGCAGGGGATTTACGACCAGCGGATCGAGTAAGTATTTTACACTTTACTAGAGCTTTGTCTCTACAAAAGCACGTACTACCTGAAGGCCCATATTGAAATCCGTATTATTATTGACAATAATGTCAGCTTTACTGATGTAGGGCTCAACGTACTTTTCGTAAGAGGGTAGTACGTGGTGCTCGTAACGATACAAGACATCGTCTAGCGGGTAATTACGTTCGATTTGATCGCGCTTAATGCGACGGATGACCTTCAGGTTGTCTTTAGCGTGTAGGAAAATACGCAGGTCTAACATCTTGCGCAGTTCTTTGTAATGGAAGACGAACAGGCCCTCCACAATGATAACGGGAGCAGGATTGACGATAATCTGCTTAGGAGTTGCCTGCTCGTTGTTGAAGACGTACTCCTGCCTGGTAATTGTTTTTCCGGCGCAGAGTTTTTTCAAATCCCGAACAAACTCATTGCGATAGATAGACTTTGGCCGGTCAAAATTGATCACCCCCCGAGCGTCCACTTTTTGTTGGTCACGCGGCAGGTAATAATCATCCATACTGAGGTAAGAGACCTGAGAACAGTCAAGACCATCACGCAATTGACGGATGAAGGTTGTTTTGCCGGAGCCAGAGCCGCCGGTGATACCAATCAGGAAGGGGTTCTTCATAGCACGAAGGTAATAGTAGATTGATAGATTTTTAGTGTAATAGATGAATAGGCTATTGTGCGTGATACACTCTCGCCCTAATCGTTCACCTTGGGTGAAGTAAGTGCAGGACAGCAAACGGTGCTTATGGTAGTTCTATTAATCTATCAATCTATCACGTCTATCAATCTAATTCCTCTATCTTGCGCCGTACCTAAACATTATCATGTCTGTTGCTAACGATCTTTTTCGCTGTATTCTCGGTATGTCCGTCATGCTTGGCGTTTGTTATTTATTCAGCCGTAACCGGCGGGCGATAGACTGGCGGTTGGTCGGAATTGGCGTCGGTATGCAGTTTTTACTAGCTATACTGATCCTTAAAGTGCCGGGCGTCTCGACGATTTTTGATTACATAGCAACCGGCTTCCGTAAAACGTTGGAGTTTACTGCAGCTGGCTCCGAGTTTCTATTTGGCAGTATCGTAAACGATATGGATAGCTTCGGATACATCTTTGCCTTCCAGGTATTGCCTACGGTTGTCTTTTTCTCGGCTTTATCCGCAATTTTATACTACCTCGGCATTTTGCAGAAAGTAGTTTATGGCCTTGCCTGGCTACTGAGTAAAGCAATGGGCTTAAGTGGCCCCGAAAGCCTTGCCGCGGCTGCAAACGTATTCATTGGGCAGACAGAAGCGCCACTGGTCGTGAAACCTTATCTGGATAAAATGACGCCCTCAGAATTACTCTGCGTGATGGTAGGAGGTATGGCCACCATTGCGGGCAGTGTTTTTGTCGCTTATGTTGGCTTTCTTGGCGGTTCGGATCCGGTCCTCCAACAATTTTTTGCAAAGCACCTGCTCACGGCGAGTATGATTTCAGCTCCAGCAGCGATTGTTTGCGCCAAGATGTTGCTCCCCGAAACACCGGAAGAACTCGCTGCAGTAACCAATGCCGATGGTGACTCAGCTGGCATCAGCCCCAAGAAAGACAGCCGCCTCACCATGGCCGCTGACGACAGCAACAACTTGCTGGATGCTATTAGCCGGGGTACCACTGATGGTTTGAGGCTGGCCGTGAACGTAGGCGCAATGCTGCTGGTCTTTACCGCCCTGATCTTCATGCTCAACGAGATTTTCCTTGGCGGAACCAATTTGGTTAATGATCTTTTTGCTTACTTCAATCCCGACATCAGCAACTGGAACGATGCCATCAAAGCATCCACCAACGGCCGCTTCGAAGGCTTTAGCTTTACCTATTTGCTGGCCCTATGTTTTGCGCCGGTGGCGTGGATTATCGGTGTCCCATACGACGACATTACGGTGGTAGGCCAATTGCTTGGCCTCAAGACGGTCATCAACGAATTTGTGGCCTACGACACTTTTCGCGTAGTGCAGGCTGGCGGAGCTGAACTGAGCGGTAAGGCTACGCTTATTGCGGCCTACGCCCTCTGCGGATTCGCCAACTTCGCAAGCATTGGTATCCAGGTAGGAGGCATTAGTGCCATTGCGCCAGCGCAGCGTAAAAACCTTACGGACCTGGGCATGATTGCGCTTCTTGGCGGAACGGTTGCTTGCCTGATGACGGGGTGTATTGCCGGATTATTTCATGGGGGCGCTTAACGCAGGTGCAGGGTTGGTTGGAAGGCTGTGCTCCCCCGGCCGAAGCTCACTCCTTGAGCGAGCGGTCAGAGCACTCTCCGAGTGCAAGAATCAGCAGCGGAGTTACACAGCGCATTCGGAGAATACGCCAACCACTCGCTCACGGAGTGAGCTTCGACCGAGTCGGAGTACAAACTCCTCCACCGTTCCTTGCACCTGCGGCCGCGCCAAAAAAGTGATAGTATGACAACTGTAGTGCAAATTCAGAAAACGATCCATAACTTTG
>CAYPIM010000033.1:0-9857 GCA_964410795.1 uncultured Lewinella sp.
GATTTCTCAGTAAATAACGGGCTTGAAACCTCCCCTTGCACCTGCGGCCCCGCCCAAAACACCCAGCCAATAAAAGCTGCCAGGGGAAAGGCTAACACCGTGTACTCCTGCACCATGGTTCGTTGCCCCAGGCTGCCGCCATACCACCAAACAGACCAACTAAAGGCAATGTAAATAAAGAGCACTGCGTGGAGAAATATTGCAGGAAAGAGTGCTGGTTTATGTCTAAAAAGTTGGATAAATCCGATCAAACTAAAAATCATCAGCGGCGTATAAATCAGCCATCCGGCTTTATAGCTAAAGAAGCCTTTGTTGAGGTGAGGGCTGAGCCAATCAAAGCCCTGATCCTGGTAGCTGTACACGAGCCAGTCTCCACTCACATACTTCCAGTAAACCACTTGAATACTACCAATCGCAAGGGTTACAACAGCAGCAGCAAGTAGCTTTCTCCAGTGTTGGCCAAATAATTTCAGTCGTTTACCTATAGCTCCTTTCCGAGTAAGGTCAAGCCCCCACAATACGGGAATAATGGCGGCTATAATTTCGGTCGGTCGGGTAAGGGCCATCAGGCCGATACATACGCCAATCAAGAGAGCACGGGATAAGGTGGCGCGGACGTAGAAGCGATGTGAGGTTAATAAGAGCAAAGCGCCAAGGCTGAAGACATTGTTGTGGGTCATTGCTCCGTCGATAGCCGAATAATTAAGGTAATTGGTACCAAAAACAATGAGTAACAAAGTCAGCGCAACCGCCTTCTCCTGGAAATAATACCTTAGAACGGTCATCAACCAAAACAAACCTAGAAAACTAACAATCAAACTCCCTAGCGAAATCATGAACTGGTATGGAAAGCTAAATCCATCCGCCGGGTATGCATCGCTTGCCGAAGCCCAGGCATGCGCCACAGCAAAAAAGGGCGCGTACATCACCGCTTGCCCGATGCTGTACTTCATCACCTTGTTACCGGACTCATGGGTAAAAACCTGATAAGGATCGGCCGTTGGGCGGTATTTCTCAATTACGTCATCCAGAAACTTCACTTCCTTCAGGTCATTGTAGATAAAAGCTGCAGGCAGGTACATATAGTAACCACTGACATCGTAGCTGATCGTCGCCTCCGCACCACTTTGGTTCCATTTAGGATAATAAGCGAAGTGCACTACTGCAATAAAGAAGTAGCAAATGAAAAGGGCGTATTTAGCGGAGTGTTTTATTGGCTGAATGGTTTGGCAACCACAAAACTACTACTTTACACCAAAGGGTGTACCTTCGATTGACCACCCTTGGTGAAAGCAGCGGGATGAGCGCTTTAAGTACCTCAGCGCAAAACCGAGCCTGAGGTGCTCAATTCATGTAAGAAGTTCATAATACGATGTCGAAGCTTTTTTATTACGCCATATTTCTTTTAGCCTTTTCTTCCTGCACGCCAAAAGCCGCCGTTTTTGGAACGGAAACCGGCCGCTTCGATGCCAGTTTCGATCATTACGCCATCAATGTGGACGATGTAGACGAAAGCGTTGCCTTTTATCAGAAGGTACTAGCTCTTGAAGAGATTTACGACGGTACGGAGCAGGCGCACATTCGTTGGTTAAGCCTAGGGAACGGGATGAGCCTGCACATAATAGAGTCGGACCGTAGCGAAATTCGTTTACAAAAAGGTGTTCATCTCTCGATTTCCGTAAACAAGTTTGATGGGTTCGTGGAGCACCTCCGAAAGATTAACCTCCAGTTTTTCAGTTGGCAGGGCATGCCGATGCAATCCAACGGACGGCCGGACGGAGCGCGCCAGGTTTACTTCAAAGACCTGGACGGTTACTGGATTGAGGTTAATGATGCCCGCGGAGTGTGGGCCAAGTCGGTTTCAAAGCCTTGAGGTTGTCAAATCATCCAGTTTTTTATAGTGCGAACCTGAAGGTTCGGCAGACCCTCACGGCCTGAAAGCCGGGCAACCTAGCCGGACAACAGATTAGGCCATCCGGACAACTTTGGGATGAAACTCCCCCAGCACCTCTACTAAATCTTTTTGACCCGCCATTACCTTCCTGATGTCTTTGTAGGCACCAGGAGCTTCGTCGAGACCTCCACCAATTAGCAGTACATTCTGCTCCTTCAGTAATGACTTTAGGGACGAGCCCGTGATGCTGTTTTTCGCCTCCGCGCGCGACATTTCTCTCCCGGCACCGTGGCTGGCAGAATTGAGGGAGGCAGGGTTGCCAAGCCCCCTAACGATGAACCCGGGATCAGCCATAGAACCGGGGATGATGCCGAGTTCGCCCAATGCGGCAGGCGTTGCTCCTTTCCGGTGCACAATCACGTTGCGGCCATCCGGTAGTTTGTCTTTCCAGGCAAAGTTGTGATGATTTTCGATGCGGACAATGGCTTTCTCGCCGAGAGACTTACTAATTCGGGCGTGGATATCATCATGACAAGCAGCAGCGTAGTTTCCGGCCAGGGTCATTGCAGCCCAGTATTCCGCACCGGAGTCTTTGCGGATGTCTAACCAGGCGAGGTTTTTCAATTGCTTGGGCAAGCGGCACTCTTTCATGGCGAGATCAGTATAGTGCATGGCGAGTTTTGCCCCCATACCCCGCGAGCCCGAGTGAGAAAGCAAAGCCAGATAATTCCCAGCCGGGCGATCGAAAGCATTATTTTCCGGTAGCTCTACCCTTCCAAATTCGACGAAGTGGTTCCCACCGCCGCTGGATCCGAGCTGTTTTGCGGCTTTGCCGAGTAAGGCTTTTGCCGTAGGTAAGTAAGTGAAAGTTTCATCGGCCAGAACTGCGTGGTCGTTGACCCGACTGTGGGTCTGTAAACCGAAGGCGGTTTCCCTGCGCAGCATAGTAGCCAGGCGAGATTGGTCCTGATCCGCAAGATCTCCGGGGAGGTCATAAACGGATAAGCACATCCGGCAGCCGATGTCTACGCCTACACCGTAGGGTATCACAGCATTTTCAGTGGCAAGTACACCGCCAATGGGCAGTCCGTAGCCGTGATGCGCATCGGGCATTAGTGCTCCGGCGGCAGCGACGGGTAACCTCATGGCATCATAAAGCTGCTGAACGGCGTTTGGCGCAATGCCTGCTTTACTTTTAAAGATGCGAAAGGCTCCAGGGGATTTCCGGGGTTCAGGATAGAGAATGGAGTTCTCTTTCTTGGGTAAACGGCCGCCAAGCTCTTGTGCTACACCTTTCCACTTATCGTCGGTGATGAAGTTGTCCGGGTGAGCAAGAATATTGGCCAGGGTCGCATTTCGCCAAGCATCAGACTGCCGTTTGAACGATTTGTTCATTATGGTTACGGCCAGGCCAGCAGGGCGCTTCGGCCAACCGCGTTTTATCAAGTCCTTTGCTCTTAGTTTGGGCATAACGAGGAGGGAACGCCTTGTCGGAGAGAAATAGTTGCGGTTGGTTGTCCAGCCTTTAGGCCGTCCTGATGGCTTGTGTCTTTAGGCCGAAAGAGATGGCGCGTCTTTAGAACGAAAGAACTGGCGCGTATTTAGGCTAATACGTTACACACGGCTTAAAAGCCTTTGACCAGCACGGCCTGAAGGCCGGGCAACCTATCCAAAAAGTGCTAACTGTCCAGTATCTACATGGCGGCCTTTAGCAGAACGCTCGTGTAAAACACGACGGCGAATGATGGAGGGATCAAAGCCAAGCTGTCGAAAGTCCTTATCCGCAGTAATGATAAAATACTGTGCCCGCTTCCAAACAATTCCTATTTGCTTAAGGTGATCCCGACGGATGGGGCGAAAGCGACGGGTATTAACAATTTTGCGAGCCGACTTTACCCCAACGCCCGGAATTCTCAGAATCATTTCCAGCGGAGCCTTATTGATATCAATCGGGAAGAGTTGTGGATTACGCAGAGCGTAGGCCAGCTTAGGATCTACTTCAGGGTCTAGCATCGGGTTGGCATCATCTACAATTTCTTTGGCATCGAAGCCGTAGAAGCGCATGAGCCAGTCGGCTTGGTAAAGCCGATTTTCACGGCGAAGGGGAGGCGCGGACAAACTTGGAAGTCGGTCATCATCACTGATTGGTACGTAGCCGCTGTAGTAGACTCGTTTTAGCGACTGATCTTCATACAGAGAAGTCGCAAGTGAAAGAATATCCTGATCTGTTTCCGGGCTGGCTCCGATGACCATTTGGGTAGATTGACCAGCGGGTACGTAAGTAGGTAGGTGACGGCTTTTTACCAGGGCCGTACTCTGGCTGCGGTGGTCATCAATACTGTCTTTAAGGTAGTTCATTGGTTGGAAAGCATCCTTGAAACTCTTCTCCGGAGCTACTTTTTTAAGGCTCATTTCGCTGGGCATCTCCAGGTTGACACTAAGGCGGTCTGCGTAAAGACCGGCCTGATGGATAAGTTCGTCGGAAGCACCAGGAATGGCTTTCAGGTGTATATAACCATTGAATTTATGTTCGGTACGGAGTTTCTTAGCGATCCGAATTAGACGCTCCATGGTATAATCTGCACTCTTGAAGATGCCAGAACTGAGGAAAAGGCCTTCGATATAGTTTCGTTTATAGAAATTGATGGTGAGATCGACAACTTCATCTACGGTGAAAGCAGCCCGTTTCACATCATTACTCTTACGGCTTACACAATAAGCACAATCAAAAATACAGTGATTGGTGAGTAGAATTTTGAGCAAGGAGACACAGCGGCCATCCTGAGTATAGGTATGACAAATGCCCATTCCTGTTGCATTACCGAGACCGTCCGGGGTATTCTTGCGCTTAGAACCGCTACTGCTACAGCTGACATCATACTTAGCAGCATCAGCAAGAATTTTTAGCTTTTCTCCTGTTTTGTGGTTCATGCGTCGAAGATACAACTATTTTTTTATTAAAAAATAATGTTTCATATTTAATCTTAGAACACAATTAATTTACACGAGGCACTACTGGGCATTTCGCTTCACGGCTTCTTCGAGGATTAGTTCCAGGCCTCTCCCTTCCCTGCCTTTCTCTTTCCTTTGCACCTGCGGGCCCGCCCTACACTTCATTCGGTTACTCCAGTCCGATTTTTATCAGGTTATTTTGCCCGCAGCTTCGTTAAAATGCCTCACGATGGCAGTATCCGTTCATACGTTTTCTGCCTTGTTGGACATAAAAATAGCTGCGTCGAATTTTCCACCTTTAGCGACCCAGGCAAGTATAAAACACGAAAGCCTGGTCCTACATCTTTTAAAGCTCGTGATGCCACCAATTTGCACCGTGCTTTTTCGTACCTTCGCAGGCCGCTGAAAGCAAATATTAGGGTCAACCCATTTTGTATTACAGCGGTTAAGTAGCAGAAAGAAGTAGAATCGTTTATGAATAAGATCGAGCTCCGGGTAATGGCCATCAATCGCAGTGTAACAAACACTGCCAACTACGCCCTAATTCTCGGTGAGGTTAAAGGTCCACGCCGCCTACCCGTCATCATCGGCAATGCCGAAGCACAAGCCATTGCCGTATCTCTCGAGGGTTTGGTCGTTTCTCGGCCACTGACTCATGACTTATTCAAAAACACCCTGGAAACCCTTCGCACGAACCTCCGCGAAATCATCATTACCGATCTCCGGGAAGGGATCTTCTTCGCCCGGCTAGTTTTAGACCGTGATGGAGAAATCATTGAAGTTGACAGCCGCACCAGTGATGCATTAGCACTGGCTACTCGCTTCGAGTGCCCTATCTATACTTATAACGATATTCTGGAAACTGCCGGTATCGTACTGGAAGGTGACGATGATCCTAACAACCGTACTGAAGGTGAGATGGAAACGGTAGGCGACGAACCCGAAAACGGGCCAAGCCTTTCCCGTATGAACATCAAAGACCTAACCGCTCACTTGGACCAAATGCTTCAGGATGAGAATTACGAAGAAGCTGCTCGTATTCGTGATGAACTGCAGCGCCGGGAGGCATCATGACCATATTCACAGCGGTTAAGTTTGCCCCTTCTATTTTCTTCTGTCCATCGCGTGATGAATAAAGAGTCTTCTTCCTGGGCATAGAGCCCAATAAGTTAACCTGGTTCGCTATCCTTTTCACCTACGACGCAACATTTGCTGGTCTTTTATCTACCATTTTTGAGCGCTACCGGCTTGGCGTTACGGTTGAGGACATCATCGCAATAGACGTTTTTCAGCAACAACTTTTTAACGAAGCAACGCATGTAGAAACCAACGAAACCCACGCGAAGCGGGTGATTACCGGTTTACAAAAGCGAGCGGGGGCCGACATCGGGAAATGGTTGGAGCGGGTTTTCCTAACCGAACAAGTTGGGACTGAACGCATCATCCTACATTACGTCGAGCGGCAAATGGAATCAGGAGACGACATCAGGAAAGACGCAGGAGACTTGAAGATTAGAAAGCTGCTCCAGCTACACCAAAAGATGGGCCGTGAAGTACACCGGATGCACGCTTTCGTCCGCTTTCAAGAAACACCGGACGGAATGTTTGTGGCGCTCGTTAATCCGGACTTCAACTGTCTTCCGCTTTTAGGCAAGCATTTTGCAGCGCGTTACCCAGCGATGGAATGGCTCATCTATGATACAAAACGGCATTACGGGCTGCACTGGAACGAAAAAACCAAGAAGTCAGCCTATATCACCCTTGACACCAGTAATGACGGTAGTTTACGTCAGCTTTCCGCAGAAATGCTGAACACTTCGGAAACCAATTATCAGAATCTTTGGAACATCTACTTTAAAGCCGTTGATATTCCAGAAAGGCGTAATATGAAGTTACACCTTCAGCACGTACCAAAGCGATATTGGAAGTATCTGATAGAGAAAGACGCTTAGGAACCTAGAGACAAGCGAGCTTGGAATCTAGCACATCGCAATAAGACTATTCGTTGATTTCAAATTGTTCTTTTGCCACTGCCATCAATTAGTACTTCAGCTCACTAGTACAGTGTCTACTCCAGAATAGCCACATCGTTTTCTCCGCCAAAGTTGACCAGAACATTATCACCAATGGTTGTGGAAAGATCCATCCCACGGTAAGTGACGTAGATGGGCCAGCTCTTATGCCTCCGATCTACGAGTACAGCGACCTCGATCTTTGAGGGCTGAATTTCGGTCAAAGGTTTTAGGGCATAGAACAACGTACGGCCAGTATTGGCTACATCATCAACAAGTAAAACGGCCTTATCGGCAAGGTCCTTAAGATCACCCTCAAGAACGGGCCCTGGGTCCAGCGGGGTGGCCGGATTTATGGTAAGCTGACGCAGGTGTACCGGTGCAGTAGAGATGGTTCGTAACCCTGTTAATAAACGGCGGGCCAACTCCATACCACGATTGTTTATGCCAATGATGTAGAGTTCGGACTCATCCGTATTCCGTTCAAGGATTTCCATTGCCAGGCGAGTAATTTTACTGGCTATTTGTTGATGACTAAGGAGCTGCATGAGGGCAAAATTACTTCTTCAAAACCAAAGTTGAGCAAGTTGGCAGATTTTCAAGTTAGCGGTGCCTGCAAAAGTGATTAAACGATACGGGGTAATTCCTTTATTTACTAACGCCTTTGCACCTGTACTCACTCCTGAATTAGGTCCCAAAGCTTTCGAACTTGATCAACAATATTGATCTTTCGTTTCCCCAGCTTAGTAAGATTTGACTCCTGATTTTTAAGGCAGTAGAGGGAGAGTGATCTTGGAGCCAGGATAATTTTGGTATCCGCAGCTTGTTCGGTTCCAACGGGTATACTGTCCTGATTGGTATCAATCAGGCATTCCCAATGCGTTAGATCGTGAACTCCCGGAAGGTTAAATTGGACGCCTTCATGCCAGGCATTTAGCACCAGTAGAAAAATGTCGTCTTTAATCCGGCGGCCACGCTCATCGTATTCCACCATGGCTTCTCCGTTGAGGATCATTCCGAGGCTTCGGGTTTTGGAATCTCCCCAGTCTAGCCTGGTCATTTCCTGGCCGGAGGCGTTCACCCAAAGAATATCGCCCAGCGTGTTATCCTCCATTTTACGCCCGTTAAAAAAGCGGCGTCGATGGAAGATGGGATTTTCTTTTCGGAGCTGAATGAGCGCTTTACTGAAACTATGCAAGGTGCGTTGTTCAGCCGTCCATTCCCAGTTAAACCAACTGATTTCATTGTCCTGGCAGTAAGCATTATTATTACCATTTTGGGTTCGGCCATACTCGTCTCCCATTGTCAGCATCGGTACGCCCTGGCTCAGGAAGAGTGTAGAGAGCATATTTCGCTGCATTTTGGCGCGCAATCCATTGATTTCTTTATTATCAGTGTGGCCTTCTATTCCGCAGTTCCAGCTATGGTTGTTGTTGTCGCCATCACGGTTTCCTTCACCATTGGCCTCGTTGTGCTTCTCATTATAGCTCCAAAGGTCGCGCAGGGTGAACCCATCATGGGCTGTGATAAAGTTAATGCTAGCACTAGGTTTTCGGCCTCCAATTTCATAAAGGTCGGAAGAGCCAGATAAGCGATACGCCAACTCGCCAACACCAACTTCATCTCCCTTCCAAAACGAACGAACGTTATCACGGTACTTCCCGTTCCACTCACTCCATAATACCGGGAAATTACCGACTTGATAGCCTCCTGGGCCAACATCCCATGGCTCAGCGATTAACTTCACCTGGCTGATAACGGGATCCTGATGAATGGTGTCCAGAAAAGTGGAAAGCTTGCCTACCTCAAAGAGACCGCGCGCAAGCGCGCTGGCCAAATCGAATCGGAAGCCATCTATCTGCATATCAACGACCCAGTACCGGAGGCTGTCCATGACCAACTGCAGGGTCCGTGGGTGCAGCATATTAACGGTGTTGCCAGTACCGGTATAATCCATATAGTACTGCTTCTCGTCGTCCTTTAAGCGGTAATAATTTAGGTTATCAAGGCCCTTCATACCCAGCATTGGGCCGTAATGGTTGCCTTCAGCTGTATGGTTATAAACCACATCAAGGATAACTTCGATGCCTGCTTTATGAAGTTTCTTCACCATATCCTTGAACTCCCGTACTTGCCCTCCGGCGTGGCTGCTGGAAGCATAATCTGCATGCGGGGCGAAAAAGCTCAGACTGTTATAGCCCCAGTAATTTCGTAATCCCATTTTCACGAGTCGGTCATCTTGTACAAAATGATGAACGGGCATCAATTCAATAGCCGTAATACCTAAGTTTTTCAGGTATTCAATGATGGCTGGATGGGCAAGGCCTGCATAAGTGCCACGCAATTCTTTTGGCACGTCTGGGTGTTGTTGGGTTAGCCCCTTTACGTGGGACTCATAAATCACCGTTGCGTGCATTGGAATTTCAGGACGGCAGACGCCTTCCCAATCGTAGGTAGTGTCAATAACTACCCCCTTGGTAATAAAAGGTGCGGAATCTGCCTCGTCCATTATCTGGAATCGGTTTTCGGCAGCCTCTTCGATGGGATAAGGGAACATGGCGGGATTCCACTCAATTGTTCCGTCAATAGCTTTGGTATAAGGATCAATGAGCAGCTTATTCGGATTAAAAACTTTGCCTTCCATAGGGTTCCATTCGCCGTGCGCGCGAAAGCCATAACGCCATCCTGTTTTCAGGTTGGGAACAAAGCAATGCCAAACAAGGTCCGTCTGCTCCATAAATTGTATCCGATATGCCTCTGTTTCTGGTGCATCTTCGGTAAAAAGGCAAAGATCAATCCTTGAAGCGTGCTCACTAAAAACGGCGAAGTTCACACCGGCGGGGCTCCAGGTTGCGCCTAAAGGATAAGGCTTGCCCGGCCAAACTTCGATGTCGCCAAAATTACCGTATGCTTGTTGCTCTTGTTGGTCGCAAATAAGGTTGGATGCTGTCATAAGTCATTGTAAACGGAGCGGTAGGGCTAAGGTTCAGGTGAATACT
>CAYPIM010000033.1:9957-38837 GCA_964410795.1 uncultured Lewinella sp.
TTGATGGGCGCGGCCGCAGGTGCGAAGAAGGTTTTTAAGTGGGTCTCTTCGGACACTTATCTTCAAGCTAAGGTGTTCGATCACAACCACATATAACCTCACCCCAACCTCTCTCCAACAAGCCTTGCCTCCGGCTCGGCGGACCGCCTCAGGCAGCCGCGTAGCAAAAGGGGCTTTTAAGGAAATAAACGCAACGCGTTTCATTACTAAAATCCGTATCGCTACTGATTTGATAAACGGAACACCCTACTTTTTAATCTTAACACAGAGTTTCGCTACGCCCTCAAAAACTTCCTTTGCACCTGCGGCCGCGCCCAAAAAAAGAGCGCCAGGGGCAAGAGAATATGCGGCAAGCGCACCACCATTTGAGGAAGCCATTGCGTAAGTAAAGTCTCTATACCTACGAACCCGCTGTAACTCCAAAGGCGCGCGAGGGTGGTAAGTATGGCCCACGGAATCACCCAGGCAAGTGCTATAAACCACGCTTTTCGCCAAGGCAAGAAAAGCAAACCAGCCGTCAGAAAATCAATCAAGCCTACTATGAAAAGCAGCTGTCTGGCGGCATCCTCCCCCACCCCGAGGCCAGACTGAGTCATGAACACAAAATGTGCAGGAACCGGATGAAAACCAATGGCGTACATCCCATGACCAATGAAAGTAACGGCAATAGTAAAACGAACCAACCACCAAAATTTTTTCTCCCAGGTTGTAGTCTTCATGGCTTTGCCCTTCAAATACCATAAAAAAAGCAGTGGTGCCAGGGTCTGCATTCCCAATTCCAGTAAGGCACCTAACTGGTAAAAATGAGTTTTCCAGAACAGCAAAGGTTTTAAAAACAGGAGTGCCGCAAACGGGATCGTAAACACAAGAAATGCGTAGTTAACCCTCTTTCTCCAGGTAAGCAAAGCCGCCAAGAGAAGAAAGAAAACTCCGATGGTCTTCTCCGTCAAAGTGATTCCACGATCAACGTTAGCGCTGGTTACCCACTCATTCCAGGTCCAGCCAAACATTTCTGGTACAGCGCCAAATGCTGCTGCATCCCAGGCCAATTCCCGTAAAGACAGACCAGCGGTAAGCGCCAACCAACCAGCCCCAATCAACGCCGTGATTGCTGCTAAGCGAAGTAAAAAAGATGGAATATGCATCTTAAGAAGCTTAATATTGGTCACTGGCAAGCAGTACCAAAGTGCACGCTACTTCGGTTTCAATACCAACCTTTCGGGCCAGCATGCTTAGCTCAGCGTTTTCGGTACCCGGATTAAAAATGATGCGTCGGGGCTTGACTTCATTCACCAACCAGTCGTAATACGGTTCTTGGTTTTTGGGGCCTACGTAAAGCGTCACGGTATCAATGTTCTCCAATTCAGGCGTTCCGTTTAGGATTTCTACACCTGCAACCTCGCCCTTTTTGATGCCTACGTTCACGATTTCATGGCCGGATTTAACAAGGCGATTGGCAGCCACAAAGGCGTAGCGTTGAGGATTGGGGGTTGCGCCGAGGATTAAGGTTTTCATCTAGATTTTCCAACTTAACGGTTGGTTGCTTTGCGTGGTTTCATCAATTCACAGCCCTTCTGCTTATAAGGCAGTTTGTCTGTTTCAAGATTAATTATCGCAAAGTATAAGTAATGCCCGAAAAGTCCTCCCATTCCACAAAACCAATTCCCTTTACTAAAACGGCTAGGCATTACTGCAACTGGTCCACAATCTTCCGGTCATTACTAAGCCGAGGAACCTTATTCTGACCACCGAGCTTACCCTGGCTTTTCATGTATTTACGGAAAGCCCCCGGCTTGGTTCGCGTTACAACCAGTGGTTTAAGGATAGCACCCTTGATGAGGTCCTGATAATAAATATTCTGTTTTACCATGGCAGCATCGAGGTCACGCGCAAAAGCAGCAGCATCAGATGGAGGACGGTCGTATTCCACGAACCACTCGTGGTAGGCAATACCACCTTCGGGCGGAGAGACCTGGGGGGCAACGGTAAACTCAGTGACGCGAACATTGTGTTTTGCCGCAGCCTCGGCCATAGCCAGTTCAACTTCTTTACCAATCACGTGCTCGCCGAAGGCGGAAATGAAGTGCTTAATCCGTCCTGATACGAGGAGGCGGTAAGGCTCAATACTCACAAACTGTACCGTATCACCAATATTATAACCCCACAGGCCAGCGTTGGTATTAAGGATGATGGCATAGTTAACGCCAATTTCTACCTGGCCTAAGCTTAACCGGGTTGGGTTATCATCAAAGATTTCTCCTGCGGGAACAAACTCGAAGAAGATGCCAGAATCAGCGTTAAGCAGCAGGCCTTTTTCATGCTGGCTATCTTGAAAAGCAATGAAGCCTTCGCTGGCCGGATAAGTTTCAACGCTGGGAATTCTACCACCAACAAGTTCCTCTAGAGCATCGCGATAAGGCTCGAAGTTTACACCGCCGTAAACGAACATTTCCAGGTTTGGAAAGAGCTCCAGAATGGTAGATTTTCCGGACCGTTGCAATAAGCGCTCGTAATACATCTGTACCCAAGGGGGTATGCCTGAGATAAGGCGCATATCTGCATTAATGGTTTCATCTACAATGCGCTCTAACTTGGTTTCCCAGTCTTCAATGCAATTGGTCTCGTAGCTGGGTAGTTGGTTCGTCCGCAACCAGGCAGGTACCTGATGATTGACAATACCGGAGAGACGGCCGGTAAGCACTCCGTTGGTATTATCCATTTCGGGGCTACCGCTTAGGAAAATCATCCTCCCATCCAGCCACTTACTCTTGCCTGTTTCTGAAATGTAGTTAAATAAGGCATTTCTTGCTGTCCCAAAATGATTCGGAATACTCTCTCTTGTGAGGGGGATGTACTTTACGCCACTAGTCGTACCGCTGGTCTTGGCGAAGTATTTTGGCCGGCCAACCCAGCTAACGTTCTTTTCTCCGTTCTTAATCCGGTCGGCGTAGGGTTTGAAGTGTTCGTAATCGCCAAGGGGGACGCGAGCTTTGAAATCTTCGTAGTTCTTAATTCCTTTGAAATCATGATCTAAGCCGTAGGCTGTATCCCGAGCCGTACGAACCAGGTCACCCATGATCTCCTGTTGTGCGAGGACAGCACGGTCAGCTACGTTCCTTACCTGACGGCGAACAAAATGAGCATATGGTTTTAGGAGGTATGATTTCATGTTTCTCGGAATTGGGCCGCAAGGTAAGAACGATAGCGAGCATTCGCTTGTCCATCCTTGAAACTAAACCGGAATTTTCACCTCGTAACTATTTCCTTTACTAATCGTAAGCGAGCCGCTTATCAGCCAGGGGTTATAGACCTTTAGCATTCGATAGGTAGTTCCTTGCTCTTTGGCAAAATCAGCTAAGTTTGAAATACTCTTAGAAACAGTCACGGACTTATAGTCGTCTAAACCAGGGTAATGTTCTTCCGGTGATATTTCGTAACCAAAAGCAGCAGGATCTTTAAGGATTGTCTTCAATGCAACGATGCGAAAGACGTAAGCCATGGTTTCACTATTAATGTCGAGGTCAAAAATTGTCTCCGCCTTTTGTTTACTCTTCCATTTATTGACGTTTGGGCCGCCCATGTTATAAGCAGCAGCGACCCAGCGCCAGTCCTTATAGGTGTTATGATAGCTCTTGAGGTATTGGCAAGCAGCCCGGGTTGCTTTCTCAAGATGGTACCGCTCATCTACTTCACCATTGATCTCTAGCCCATATCCTTTTCCCGTTGGAGTCATAAACTGCCAGACGCCTTTTGCGCCAGCGACACTCGTTGCGTTAGAGAGGCCACTTTCCGCGACAGCGAGGTACTTCAGGTCTTCAGGAATTCCTTCCTCCGCAAGGATACGTTCTATGGTGGGGAAAAAACGCGTTTGGCGCTTCAGCAACATAATGGTGTTACGATGGAAATACGCATTGCGAAGTAATTCTTGATCAAGACGCTCTTTCACATCGAAGTTATCCATCGGGATCGATTCTCCAGCGAAGGAGAAAGGACCATTAAGGTTTACGCCTTTTACCCGTTGTGGCAACTGCATCCCATCCGTAGAACGAGCTTCAGATACAAGGGAAGAATCTGGCAATATTTCAGCACGCTCAGTACTCAGCAGTACTAGCCAACCAGTAAGAAATACAAGACCTATGCCGAGGCCAGTGAGTAGATGTTTCATCGGGACAATTACTTTAACCACACAAAGTTACTTGCTTATTTTCGGTAGATCCACTACATGTCCGAATTTTATTTGGGCTTTTTAGCTATGTTTGCCAAGCAGGGAAGCTTTGAGTAACGATAAGACCAAACAATTCACCCGACCAATTTCATGAAACTTACTGGTTCAAATCAAAGACAGGATGTTGTCCTTCGCTTGCTACAACAGCGGGATGAAGAAGGTATGCGCCTGCTGTTTGAGCATTACTCCGGTGCGTTATTGATCATTATACTGACCGTCATCCCGCAAAAGGAAGTGGCCGAAGAAATCCTTCACGACGTACTGCTTAAAGTCTGGAAAAACGTAGGTAGCTACGATGCAAATAAGAGCAGGTTCTTTACCTGGATGGCAAGAATTGCCAAAAACGCAGCAATAGACAAGACTCGTTCAAAGAATTATCGTAACTCGAATAAAACCAACGAAATAAATGACGTCGTAAGTAGACGCAAAGAATTGAGCCAGACGCCATCAACTGATTATATTGGCGTAAGTTCACTGTTAGAAAACCTAGATGAGGACTTGCGGCCCATAATAGAATTGTTGTACCTGCAGGAATTTACTCAGTCTGAAGCAGCAAAGGAATTGGGCATCCCGCTGGGGACGGTCAAAACCCGCGCCCGTCGAGCACTTTCTCAACTCCGGGCCTTATTGAAAAACGAAATGATATGGCTGACCTTATTTTCTTTCCTATCTAATTTATCATTCTAAGTTTTGGATACCAAGCAATACATAACCTCCGGCATACTGGAACTATACGTTCTGGACCGCCTTGAACCTGCGGAAATGCGGGCAGTGGAGGCTATGGCAGCTGAACATCCAGAGATCAAAGCAGAACTGGACCAAATTGAGCTTGCACTCGAAAGTTTTGTGATGAGCGTGGCCCCCGAAGTCAATCCAGATATTCTTCGTCAGGCAATGGAGGAAATTCGTTCCACGCCTGAGCCAAAACCAACCGGAAGTAGAATTCCGAAGGCTCCACCAAAGAAAGCTCCCTCTGGAATGATGACCTCAGTACTTCCCTGGCTCCTTGCGCTTGCAGGACTCCTTGGTTTGTTGTATTTCTACAATCAAAGTGGGCAACAAGGAAACGAGTTGGAAGCTTTGCAGGCCAGGTACGACAAACTAGAAAAGGATTGTGAAGAAAATCAGCATATCATTCAGTCTACCCAAAAGTTAGTTAATGAACTAACCGCCCCTGGTACCCACAACGTAATTTTAGCGGGGTCCGTCAACACCCCCAATAAGAGTGCTATCGTTTTCTACAATCCGACTATGCACAAGACACTTTTCAAAGCCACCAATCTACCGCCACCGCCAAGCGGTAAACAATACCAACTTTGGGCGATTGATGCCGATGGACCAAAAGACCTTGGCGTTTTGGCTTTTCACCTGAAAGAAGATACCATTCTAGAGGTCGACCACCTTTCCGAAGTCATCGCTTTTGCCATCACGCTAGAGGATGAAGGAGGGAAGCCTACACCAGATCTTAACCATCTGCAGGTGATTGGAAATGTAGGACAAGGATAAAACCGGTTTAAACCTCTTCTCTCCGTTCCAGAATATCCCAAGTGTGGTCGCCCAATAACTTTACGGTTGCGATGTATTCATACGGGATGCGCGGCCCCCATTCAGCGGGGCTCACCATACTGAGCAGGTGTTTCTTTTTTTTATTCCGGTACAAGTAGTAGGTACGCCCGATTATGGGGTCAATCCCCATTTCAGCCTCGTAGATGCGTTCGCTGATCGTCATCCGGTTCTGGATTTCGTTGGCCTGGCGGGCCAAAAGTTCGATCTGGGCCTTGATCTGATCGAGCTGCATATCAGTTTGCTCGTACATTGATGACATGGCCAGGCCCTTCATTTTCCCGGCATCAGCTGGCTTGATGGTGGCTCCTCCACGCTCATGAGCGTAAGGCAAAAGGCCAGGGTTTTCAGCAATCTTCTCCGGATCGATGTTGATGAGGCTTTCGCGGGGCGGGGCCGTCTTGTCTTCTTTTTTTGCCATGTTTTTGAGTAACGGCTGGGAGCGAGAATTGTTGGAACTGTGCAGGGCAAGTACTTTTTGATGGGCGCGGACGCGGGTGCAGTGGGAGGTTTGGGAGACGGTTCAATTCTAATAAATGGGGGTAATAGAGGATTAACTTCTCAATACCACTTCTTCCCCCGCGAAGCCTTGATCTCCCCCCGCCGCTTCTTCCAGTCCAACCGCTTTCGTTTATTAGCAACAAAGGCCTTGCCCTTATGTGGCTTTGGAATGGGTCTGGAGCCACGCTCCAGCATTTCCTTAAGCCGCAGCAAAGCCCGCTTCCGGTTGGTATGTTGGCTACGACCAGACTGATCTACGACGGAGATACGCCCATTGGCATCCAACTGCTTGGCCAGGTGATGGCGTAAGTTTTTGCGCTCCCGATCGGAAAGACCTTCGCTGGCCTCCAGGTCAAACACTAACTCTACCCTGCTTTCCGTCTTGTTCACGTGCTGGCCACCCGCTCCGCTGCTGCGGGAAGTTCTTAATTCCAGTTCTTCACGGATCTTTGGCCAGTTCATTGTCTTATGGTCTTTTCGTTTGAAAGCATTTCGCCGAACAAAGGTTTCGTTCCGTCAGGAAGTTTCAAGTTTGCGGTCCGTTTTTACCAATAAACTTTCCCTGCACCTGCGCCCGCGCCCTAAATATAAATTACCTTCGCCCCGCAAAACCAATACCGCCGGTGGCCAATAAGTATTTTGATCTCATTGATCAGACCTTCGATTTTCCGCAAAAAGGATTTGACCTTACCAAAGGGTACCTAACCTTTAATAACATTCCACTGATCCACCTGATCAAGAAGTACGGTACACCGTTAAAATTGACGTACTTGCCCAGTATTGGACGCAAGATCAAGGAAGCCAGAAACCTCTTCCGCCGCGCTATGCGCAGCCAGGGCTACGCGGGCAAGTACCACTACTGCTACTGCACTAAAAGTAGTCATTTCGCACACGTTGTTGAAGAAGCGCTGGACCACGACGTACAGCTGGAGATCAGCTCGGCCTATGATGTTGACCTTATTCGAAAGCTATTGGAACGCGGTAAGATTACCAAAGACATCACCATAGTTTGCAACGGATTTAAGCCGCTAGACTATCTGCAAGCAATCACCGAACTCATCAATGATGGCTTTGTCAACCTGATTGCAGTCGTCGACAACGCTCACGAGCTAGACTACTACGCTGCCCACGTAATTGATAAAGCAAAAATCGGTATCCGCGTGGCTACTGAGGAAGAACCAACGTTTGAGTTTTATACCAGTCGTCTTGGTCTCCGAAGTGCAGAAGTGCTACCACTCTTCAACGAAAAAATCAAAAACAACCCGAAGCTAGAATTGCATATGCTGCACTTCTTCGTCGATACCGGCATCAAAGACAGTCTGTACTACTGGGGTGAGTTACAAAAAGCAGTCCGTTTGTACGGCAAGTTAAAGCAAGAAAGCGAACAGCTCCATGCCCTGAACATCGGTGGAGGAATGCCGATTCGGAACAGCCTGGGTTTTGAATTTGATTACAAGTACATGGTCCGGGAAATCGTTTCCAATATCCTCGAAGCCTGTGAAGAGATGGAAGTTCCGGAGCCCGATATATATACCGAATTCGGCAAATACACCGTGGGAGAATCCGGCGCTACCATCTTCTCCGTCCTTGAGCAAAAGCAACAGAACGATTCGGAGATGTGGTACATGATCGATAATTCTCTGATGACGACCCTACCCGATGCCTGGGGCATCGGTGAGCGCTTCATCCTCCTTCCCATCAATAAGTGGGACAATAGCTATCACCGTGTCAACATCGGCGGCTTAAGCTGCGACAATTCCGATTACTACAACTCCGAAGTTCACGAAAGCCAGGTCTATCTTCCCATCAACAAACCCGAGGACGAAGAAAGCCTCTACCTTGGTTTTTTCCATACCGGAGCCTACCAAGATAATATTGCAGGCTACGGTGGCATCAAACACTGCTTGATTCCCAGCCCTCAACACATCATTTTGGACCTCGACGAAAAAGGAAATCTAGTGGATCGACAACTTTACCCCAAGCAAGCTGCTGAGGATATGTTACGGATATTAGGATACTAAGTCAGGAGTCAAGGAAAAAACTGGTATTGCGGGATTATCCAAATTTCAGCCTGAAATTCAGCCCTAAAACCCAAAACTATGGTTACTAAGGGGAGGGTAAGTCCCGGAAGGGACGCTTAGCGTAGCGTGGGATGCAGCAGACCGCGAAGCGGTTGCTTAATCCCACGTTTTCGTTGCGTTTCATAGTCAGGAGTCAGGAGTCAGGAGTCAAATTTATATCTTAGAATCTCGGGAGTGGAAAAACGGAAACGACGCCAAATCTCGAAGCGAACAAGCGAAGCGAAGTGAATGGAACTTGCGGTAGCAACTCCAAACTCCTTACTCCCGACTCCAAACTCTAACCCCATTCTTACCAGAACCATCCCACAAGCAGGATCGTGATAATAATCAGGATGACCGACTGTACCCGGTAGTTTTTGTACCAAGGTAAACCGACAAGTGTAGCACTGTCCTGCTTAATGATTTCCGGGCTCCAGGTATAGTTCTCTACCTGTTCTGCCGTTGGCGGTGTGGAGAAATGGCTTACTACGTAATTCACCAGACCACAGAAGACAAATAGGTAGAAGGTCCGGTGCAGGAAGTGCATCTGCGTAAACCAGTTTTCAACTTCGTTGGAATTCAGCACCAGGAAGAGTATACTGATAGCCGCACCAACCATCAGGCTGATAAAAGCTCCGCTGGCGGACGCACGTTTCCAAAACAGGCCGAGAATGAAGGCCGCAGCCACGGGCGGAGCGATGAAGCTTAAAACCAGTTGCAAGTATTCCCACAAGGAGCTGAAGCGTTCGATCTGAGGAGCCCAAAGACAAGCCAATATTACCAGTACGAGCGTAGAAACCTGACCGATACGAACAAGCTGCTTACTCGTCAGATCGGGTTTGAGCTTCGCGGCAAAGTCCATCGTGATCAGGGTAGAAGCAGAATTAAAGGTTGCGGATACGGAAGACATCATCGCCGCCAATAGTCCGGCAAGTACAAGCCCCAGCACGCCCGTAGGCAACATCTGGAACAATAGCATCGGGTAAGTAGCATTAGGGCAATCGGCCAAGTCTTCACAGATACCACCGTCGGGCAACTGATAGTTGATGTCGGCTATGTTAAAACCACCGTCAAGCCCACCCTGCTGCTGAATGTAAATAATGGCCGCAGTGCCAGGAAGCACCATGATGAATAAAACAGGTAGCTTCAGCAAGCCCGCAAAAAGTGCGCCCCAACGGCCATGGTTGAGGTCTTTAGCCCCCAGTACTCGCTGTACCATAAACTGGTTGTTGGCCCAAAAGTAGAAGCCCAGAATGGGTGCACCTAACAAAAGCCCAGTCCAGGGCATGAACCCATCTCCGCCCGTGCCGAGGAAGAATTCAGACCAGCTTTGCCCGGTAGGTCGCACCAGGCTCAAGACCTCTTCCGCGTTAGAGGGTTTATAATCTGCTCCGTTGTCTGGCAGGATGCCTTCGGCTCCCATACTGTTCAGGCCTGCGATCATCTCATCCCATCCACCAATTTCCTGAAAGGTGAAATAGGTAATGGCGCAGCTACCAATTACGAGTAATATGGCCTGGATGACCTCCGTCTGAATGACGGAGTTGAGGCCTCCCGGAACGGTATAAGCCGCTGCGGCAATTGCCAAAATTGCGACAATTGCCACAGTCGAAAGGTCCGGAAACAGTAATTTGAGGATAACGGTGCCTACGTACAAGCCCGACGCAGTATCCAGCATGACGTTACCAACGATGGTAATAAAGCTAAAGTAGTACCGGGATCGTGCATCGTACCTTCGTTCCAAGAATTCAGGCATAGTGTATACTCGGGACTTCAAATAGAAGGGAAGAAAGAAAATAGCAAAAAACACAAGCACGACTGCCGCTAGCCACTCGTAGTTAAACACCTGGGTATTAGTCTTATAGGCATCACCAGCGAGGCCAACGAGCGTCGAGCTGGAAATATTTGCTGCGAAGAGAGAGATGCCGACGATGGGCCAGGTCATATCCCTGCCGGCGAGGAAGTATTCCTCAGAGTTCTTGGCCTTGGCACTGTACAGGCCATAACCAATGATAAATACGGCATAGAGTGCCATGACGACCAGGTCGATCGTCTCTAAATTAAATGTTCCCATGATCGTTTTTCACTACTTTTCAAAGGTCAATTATACATAAAATTTTCGGTCGATCCTGTCCGGGACTTGGCAATTGGTCAAAACGGACGCATATTTGCAGCAGACAGCATACTACTGGACAGCCAGGATTTAGAAAAAAGCCTCTGCTTACCAGAAAGGCCGATTTTTTCTCGTAAAGCATTGACCACCCATTAAGTTAAAATCATACCAAATGGCCCAATTAAGTGACGCCGAATTAAACGAAGCAGCTACCGCAATCCGTCGTGGAATGGAGGTGTACGTTCACCGCGAGCACGGCCGGATGCTGGTCGCTGACGACCCCGAGCGCAACGTACGCGCAGATCCGGAAATTTTCGAGGCCATCATGCAGGATGTATCGACTGATCCGGATGCCTACATCCACATCGAGCGCCTGCCTGCTGCCGATGCCATCAAGATCATGAAGGATTTCACTGATCGGGTTCGTAATCAGGAATTGTGGCAAGCGCTTACTTATGCCCTCAAGCGTCCTCGGCCTTTTCAGACCTTCAAGGGAGAGCTCAACAAATTCCCAAAGAATTACGAGAAGTGGCGAGAGTACCGGCAGGTGAAATATCGCGATTACGTCGCAAAGGCTTTGGCGGGAGAGTGAGCAGCCAGTAAAAGGTAGTGCTACCGCAAAATAAGGGACGGGGATTAAGTAAAACATGTTTTTTGACCTGACGCTTTGGTGCTCACCGTACATGTGAAATCTTGCTTTGAATCTCCTACCAACAACATATGGTTACCTATCTCAAGCACGGAGAAATAAACCAAGCTGCCTGGGACGCAGCAGTGGCCAATGAGCCCTCGTGTCTACCCTACGGTTTTAGTTGGTGGCTTGATGCCGTTTGCCCCGGGCGGTGGGATGGAATTATTTTTGATGACTATCGAGCGGTCATGCCGTTACCTAAGGAGTCGTTTTCTCCGCGTAGACCGTGGAGCAGCTGGGCGCGGCCGCAGGTGCAAAGGCCGTTTTTCACGCAACAGTGTGGGCCCTTTGGGGACGTTCGTCCCGGAGATGTGGCCAGTCTCTTTGCCGCATTACCGGCAACGTTTACCTCCTTTGAGCTCCCCTTAACCGAGAACGCTGCCGCTACCGAAATACCAAGAGCCTTTTTCCCTGATTTCAGAACCAACTACATTCTAGACCTCAGTCCGGAGCTGGAAACCATACGCGCTGGCTACCACAAAGATTTGCGCCGCAAGCTCCGAAAGCACGGCCCTGCTACCCTCCTCCCTGCTGATCCAGAACTGGTAATCGGAAACTACCGCAAACAGATCGCGCACAAAGCCGGTCTAAAAACCAAACACTTCACCCGCGCCCGCGCCTTAATTCGATCAGCACTCCAACATAATGCAGGCTATTGCTACCGGGTAGAAGGAAAAGATAATGAAACACTGGCTACCGGCTTTTTCCCTCACCACAAGGGCCGTATTATCAACCTACTCCCCGTCTCTACCCCAATTGGCTACCAACGAGAAGGAATGGCTTTGTTGATCGATGAAGTCATAAAAAAGCACAGGGGCCCTGGTAGTCTACTAGACTTTGAAGGCTCCGATCTTCCCGGTATCGCCAAATTTTTCAGCTACTTCGGGCCGGAAAAACGGCCCTACCTTACCGTCAGATGAAGCAAGCCCAAGTACAACTGATCGCCCGATCTGACCTTAACCTACTGCAATGGGACGCTGCTATTCAGCGCGCACCCTACGGGCTCAGCTGGTGGCTTGATGCTGTTACCCAGGGAAATTGGTTCGGATTAGTGATTGATGATTACCGCGTGGTAATGCCCTTACCGCTGAACAGGAGTCTTGGCCCCTTGAAATTAATTAACGGTGCCCCTTTCACTCAGCATCAAGGGCCCTTTGGGAACCTTAGAGACGGAGACCTGGACCTGCTGCTCAATAACATCCCAAAGTATTGGTACATCCGCAAACTTGCCATCTACCCTCCCTGGCCAACCAGCAAAGTTTTACATAACTGGACAAGCGCCTCACGCACCAACCTCGAGCTAAACCTTACCCCAGATTATCCAACCATTGCCCGCGGTTACCGCGGGAACCTCCGCCGGAAGCTTCGAGACTTCCCAGTCACAACATTAGCAGAGTGGCCGTTAAACGATTTTCTCGCCTTTTACCAAAAGAACGTTGGTGCCAAGTCCCAGCTTAGCAATACCAACCTTTCCGTCCTCAGGAAGCTTACGGAGAACATTATTTTTCATAAAGCCGGGCATTGCTACCACCTCAGCAACGACAAAGGCGAAACCATCGCTGCACTGCTTTTAGTAAGACACGGAAACCGCATTTTCAACCTGCTGGCTGCCAGCAACCCCGAGGGTTTCAAATTACACGGGATGACGCGCTTATTAGACGGCATTATTCAAGCCCACTGTGGTAGCAATATCGTTCTCGACTTTGAAGGCTCGGATTTGCCCGGAGTAGCATTATTTTTTCGTGGGTTTGGGGCAAAACCCGTTAACTACCTTGGCATTCAGCGAAAGTGGTAGAGACCGATTAAGGCCTACTCTACCTTCAAGACCCCTCGCATCTGTTGGTAATGCCCCGGTACGGTACAGACAAATTCGTAAAGACCAGGTTTGTCTGGCGCTTTGAAGAAAATCACTTCCTCCATTTCTGGCTCTACCAGGCTGGTATGAACAAGCACTTCCGGCATGTCGGGGATATGGCTTTTCGCAATACCCTTCAAGCCCATATCTCCTGCTTTCTGGCCAACTTTATCGCCTTTTTTACCACTGGTAAGGACAAAGTTATGCTGCATATCATCAGGGTTACGGAAAGTAAAGCGGACTTTGCTGCCGGCCTTCACCGTTAGGTAATTCTGCTTATACTTCATGCCGTGCTCCGTTTCGAGAAGCATATCTACATCGAATTCCCCGTTCCAGGAAGCTGGCATTTCCGCTGGGCGCTTGGGGGATGCTTTCAAGTCTGTCTTTTCCCCTCCAACTACCATTGCACCTGCGGCCGCGCCTCCTGGGATTGCGTTCAAGGTGTAGTAACCAAAATCGTGCAAAAGACTGGTACCATCCGCTGCGCGTGGGCCTTTAACCTTGATCTCGTAGATGTATCCCGGGCGGAAACCATCGAGCACCAAACGTACCGTCTTACCGTCTGGCAATAATGTAGCAGAAGTAACTCTATTGTCTTCTAAGTCGATGACCGGGCTGCCGTAATTGTGGTGGTATTTGTAGGTAAAGTTCTGCAAAGTAAAAGCACCAGGTTTTACGCTGACCGGGTTTACGGCTTTCGTGAACGTGATATCAAAGCCCTCCTTCGTAGCCCTGATGGTATGCATTTCAAAAGGCGTTTTGCCCGTCCATTTAAGGCCCTCGAGTGCAAATTGCTTGCCACCAGTGGCCGCCCATCCTCGGGCGGTTTGTCCGGCCCAGAGCACACTTTCTTTATCAAAACTCAGCCGGAGTAAGCCCGAGCTGTAGCCCTCTCGAAAAGGGAAGACGGCACCTTGGTATTCGCCCTCCACTTTTTCAAGAGCAACGCGCATAATTTTGCTCTGCCCCTGATCACTGACGAATAGTTGGCCGGCGTACGGGCCGAAGCCCCCCTCCGTTCTATCGGTAATAATTGCTGCCGTTGAGATGCCGAGTATGCCGTGTGGAAACCAAACTGCAGGCTGTTTCAGGCCTGGCAATTTTTGGTGAGCTGCGTACATAGTTCCATAGTCATCGTGGATATCATCAAGCCGGACAGTGACCTTCGACCCCGGTTGGTCAGCCCATTTCAGGCTTGCTTTATGGCCTGCAAAATCGCCTTCTGCTAAGTGAGTTATTCGGCCAGACCCGATCCAATCTCCCTGATTTTCCGCTACAAACACATCGCCTTCGGCGTTCGTTCCGAAGCCAGCAGGAGAACGCAGGCCGGCAGCATAAGGCTTTAGCTCTCCGTCAGAGGGGTCGTAACGCATCATCCAGCCCCGCCAGGGAACCCGGCTTGTTCCTCCCCCATGCCAACCTACATTCAGGGTAGCTAATGCGGTGCCATCCGGGCGAAAAAGTGGTCCGTAATGGTACTCGTGGTAGTTACCCGTGAGTGGAAGCTCATAAAGCGTTTCAAAGACATCGGCCCGCCCGTCGCCGTTTGTGTCTTCCAGTTTGGTCACCTCTGCCCGCTGAGAAATATAGATTGCTCCTTCATTGACGGCCAGTCCTAGTGGTTCGTGCAAGCCCCGAGCGAAGAGCTCCCAGCTTGATTTATCGGATAAATCACTGGCCAGCCAAACCTCGCCCCGGCGCGTACAAATTGCTAAACGACCATCGGCCATAAAATCCATACCACCGACCTCTAACTTGATTTCATCAGGAATCGTGACCTTGCTAATGGCGTAATAATCAGATTCTTGTTGGGCGGCGAGGGCGCAGGTGCAAAGAAAGCTTAACAGCAGGGTTAGCGAACGCATAGTGAGTATTAATTTAAATTTCGGTTTTTAATAAGGTTTTCGGGCTACCAGTTTAAACGGTAAGTAATATGTCCCTTAGCTGGTAATTCTGCTAACAGGCGGTCTTTTCCATTAGCTCGCTGGAGCACCAAGCGGTCGCCATCGTAGCTTTCAATTTTCAGGTTCAAACCCGGCCCACGTAGAGCATATTCCCCCGGTGCCACTTCCGTAATCTCCTTCGCAGTAGCAAGTTGGGTGTACACGGTTGAGTTTCCTCCAGCGGTATGGGTAAGCTCTCGTAGAAGGCTACCGTTTTCTGGCGTAAGCTTATCGGATAGGGAATGACCGCCTTTCATCTCATACTCAAAGGTGGGCCGGCCAGCCTCATCCAGCGTATGGCGGATATGCTGAAAGTCTGTATCCTCCACAACTGATTCTGGCCAACGATCAGCGTCTCCGGAGACTGTTGCCCATTGCGGGGTACCATCAAGCGCGATAGCCGGACCTAGTGGCCGCATTACCTGGGGCTCTCCCCTACCTACCCACATATCGTAGGTGTCGGCAAAGTCCCCACGCCACATCTGTAATAAAGCGCCGTTCTGGAGATCAAGCGAGTAATGCGGACCGTCACCTTCGCCAACTGAAATTACGTGTGTCCGCTTATTAGCGGCTTCGTAAACCTTAGGTGTCGGAAAGTAAAGGAAGCTTCGAAGGAGGTAAGGATAGTCATCCGTTTCCAGTTTCTGTGGATTAGAAGAACCTGGGCCAGCGATAGCCTTATCGCCGCCCATCGAATTAAGTATTTGCTGTCCGTTCTCATCCGGAGCAACATACTTTACGTTAAGCACACTCCAACCACCACTCTGGACGTAATCAACCCGAAAATCGTGCGTGCCTTCACTTAACTCAATTAAGCCGGAGGTTTCTCGTCCGGGGTGTTTACCTGGATCATGGATGACTCTTTGATCATCAATATAAATGCTCAAAGAGGCGGGGGTATAAGCAAGGAATTTGTATTCACCAGCTTTGGGAATATTTAGCTTCCCATAAAAGCGAATGCCATACCCAGAGCCTTTTTCCCTAATATTATTGAGATCGAAGCGATTGATGTACCCCGTTTTTTCCGGTTCATAATTCGCCCAATTAGTTACAGCAGCAACACCTTCAGGTAAATCAAAATATTCGTAGCGTAGAAGAGGGATATTCAACTTAACACCGTCTGCATCCATAATGGAGCTAACTCCACCCTGATCGGAAGACCTCAGGTCTTTCAATTCAATTTCTCCACCTTCAACCAAAAGCTTTAGTGGCCCAGCGGGGCGATCATCGGCAGCAAACTCATGTTGATAATAAACAAGCGAACCATTAAGGTAAACAGCTGGAATTAATGCTGGGGAATCATCATTCGCAGCGATAAAGACAACTTCGAGGTCTTGCCAAACGCCAGGACTTGCGGCGGGTAAGATACGCGGGTCTCCTCCCACTACTGAAAGATCAGGAAGCCCGACGGTGTACTTGTCCTGAAGCATCAACTTTGCGGTAGTCCCCTCTTTGATCCGGTAAGAAAATTTCAGGTTGAGGTCTTCGTGCGTGGGGAGTAATTCGGTCGATCCTGTAAGTAACGGCTCTTCAGGAAAGGAGACGGAAACAAGGCCGTCATCCACCTGATCCCAGTCCACTTCAGTGACGTGGAGCTCCAATGGGTCGCCAGCGCAGGCGGTGAGTAATAATAAGAGGGGCAAAAATCTGTGCATGATTTGACGTAAAGGTTCAGTTATAAAGTAACGAATTATTACCGCCTGCTCCTAATTACAACCAATCTTAAACGGCTGTTTTACCCATCCGTTGCATGGATGATAACCATTGGTGCAGAAACGATTCCAACCGCAATAATAGAACTTTTGATGGTCACCTTTTTGCAATCGATTGTTATCGTGAAAGGAATAGGTCTTTGGCAACAAAACGCGATTAGTGTGCGAAAAGCATGAAAAAAGTAAAAATATTCCTTCAAGGCTAAAAATCCATAAACTACTGAACGTCAGTAATCTAAAGCGTTTATATACGTATAAAAACGTTTATAAACGCATATAAACGTAAGTATACGTATAAAAGACGACTAACACTTCCGTCCCGCCCCACCTTTGCATCGTCACCGATTGAAAGGGATGTCTTCTATAGATATGCTGCTCAAGACCGGGGCGCTATTCAACAACCGGGGCGCGTTTTCAACTACTATACCAACGCGGCTCATAAACACTTTCTTTATGCCTTCTATGCAAGTACGCAACTCCCTTACCCTCATCGGCAACCTGGGCTCTTCTCCAGAAGTAAGGACCACCGAAACGGGTCTTACCGTCACCACTTTCTCCCTGGCGACCAACGAAACTTACCGCGACAAAAACGGTGACCGGCAAACACGAACCGACTGGCACAAAGTCGTTGCCTTCGGCAAACTTGCCGAAGTATTTGACAAGTACTTAGATCAAGGTAGCCAGGTATGCATTGCCGGAGCCCTCCGCTACAATAAATGGATCGATAAGCACGACCAAGTCAGGAACACCGCCGAGGTCCACGCACATAGTTTCACCTTCCTGAGCGGCGGTAAGCAAAAAGAAGCAGAGGCCGAACTTGAGGCCGTCGAAGCTCCCGCAAAACCTTCCAACAACCGGCGCAAGAAAAAAGCCATAACTGCCACCGGCTAATTACCCCGTTTGGATTTAAATACCCTATAGCCAAGAGACAAAACACTCAATTAACAGCAGACATTATTTCATCTTATTTCAAACGTGTTTTGCGATACGTCGGGCATGGCTTATACAGCCATGCCCTTTTTATTCCAAGCTAATTTATTGACTGGCCCACTACTACAGAGGTAGGCTTCATTGGCATTACATCCCTGGCACAACCATCACAGCGTTCTGCATCATTCTACTAGGACCACGCCAGAACATCCGATAATGAGGATTGTCCATGAAGTAGACAATTTGACCGCGGCCAAACTTACGAACACCCGCCCAGGTCTTACCGGCCAGGGAGTCCAGATTGGTCTGGGAGGCGTAACCAGCTGCTAACAAATCTTCTGACTCAGTAGTGTACCGGCCAACGCTCTGAAGGTTGGCATCTGGTAACAAAGCTTTATTACCAAATTTGAGGGTGTAGACTTCGGACTTGACTCCAAAAGCTAAAGGATGGCTTACATCAATTGTAGCATTGAGTGCTGAGCCTGGGATGCGTTTTTTACCATAAAAATCCGTTCGCTCATCAAAATTGAGCGCAGCAGCAGCGACCTTATCACTTTCCTTTGGCTTGCTGATTTCCTGCGGGGTCTGAAAACCGGAGCCTTTAGTAAAGAACTCTGCACTGGAGCCAATGGCTACAATCGTCCCCCCGGCAGAGAGCCAGTCGCGCAGCTTACCCTGCTCTGATTGGCCGAATAAAGCCCCAAGGTTATTGGCATCTGGTAAGATCAATACGTCGTAGTCGTTCAGATCTGCCAACCCGTAGCGGGAACCAAATTTAGGGATAGCCGTCTGCATAAGCGTAGAAGCACGAATCCGCTCTACTGGTAGTTCCGTCTCCCAGTCGAAAAGGAAGTACACCTGCCCGCTGGTATAAACATTGAAGGGCGGCTCCACGAGCAGGGCTACTTTAGGTTGCTCAACCGGAAAATTACGCGTACTGGCAAGGTCCATGCCTTCTTTCATCCGTCCTGTGGCTAACCGATGAATGTCTACTTCGAAGCCCTGGGCGAGTTTCAGCATATCGGCCTCAATTCCGGATTTATCCGGATTACGGCCGCTCAATATGATGAGGCTACCTGCCGGAAACTTTGTCCCGTCGTCGGCCATAAAAGGCTTATGGGCCGACCGGACGCGGTAGCCCATCTTCCAAAGTTTAGCCAGCGCTTTTGGTGCGGTGCGTTGGTTCCAACGGATGACGTAGGCGTAAGCATTTCCGGCCTTACTACCCAATGGGATAACGCTGCCCTTTTTGTCCACCCAGTTCACTTTTTCTGTATCCACGCTTAGGGGAGAAGCAATACTGTAAGCCTCCAGGTTGTAAGCAAGAGGAGCAGACCAAGTTGACATATCGTACATCACACTGTCCTCGATTTGGAGGTCACGACTCAGGATAGAATTCACAAAGAGGTGCCTAGGCTGCTCGGTTCCAACCAGCAGGCTACCGGATGGGAAAGTTTGGTTGCGCTGCTTTCCGTCACGGAAACTGATAGCAGGAGATGATACCTTTTCGGTGGTCCGCAGTACTTCCACACCATTCAGGAGAAGCATCTTAAGGATATCCTCAAAGAATTCAGAACCATCGTTTTCAATCACGTAGGCATTTACGTCAGACTTGGAGTTAAGCGGGTTCCATGCTTCGAGGCTATAGTCGATGAGCTCACGGCGGTTACGGGCGGAAGCCTTCACCTGGGCGATGCTGGTTGTGTAATGATCATAAATCCGCTGGCGCAGCGTAAGTACATAGCCGTCTTCTGTTTCTATGGCACGGTGGCCACCAATACCACCTTGCTCAGTCAGCATCCCGATGGCGCCCATTACCGAGGGGTAGCTGGATCCATAGCTCGGATAGTAAAAATCAAACCGATCGCGGGTGAAATAGCTCAGCCCCTTTTTGTCAAACTCTGCGATGTTGGCGCGGCCGAAGGTATCCGCCCAAACCTCATAAGCATCGGGCAGCAACAGGTTACGTGGCGTGGTGCCTGGCACCGTAAAATAGTTCGCGTTGTAGCCCTGTTCGTGGTAGTCCGTATGTACCTGGGGCATCCATTCCTGATAGGCTGCGGTGTGGCCCCGGCTTTCGGGGTGAACACCCCAGACCCAGTCGCGGTTAAGGTCAAACCAGTAATGATTGGTGCGGCCATTGGGCCACGGGGCGTAGTGCTCCAGATCGCGGGGTTCCTGGCCACCGGTGTGGCGAGCGACGGAATTAGCCCAGTAGACATAACGGTCGCGGCCATCCGGGTTGATGCAAACAAAGAGGAGGTTCACCGTTTTTTGCAGGGCATCCAACATTAGAGGATCCGTCGTGGTAGCAAGTTCCCAAGCGACCTGCATGGCCGCTTCGGTACTGCTCGCTTCGTTGCCGTGGATGTTGTAGCTGTAGCTGTTGATGACCGGGTGGCGGTCCAGGTTCACAACCTCCTTGTCCTTTCCCTGCACCTGCGTGCGCGCCACTAAAAGCTGTTGGTTGGCCTTTATTTCGTCAATACGCGCCATGTTTTCACGTGAACTGATTGTAAGCATTAAGAGCGGACGGGCCTCATAGGAAGCTCCATACTTCAGAATATCTATGCGATCACTCTCTGCGGCAAGCATTTGAAAATACTCTACCGACCGGGCGTATTCCGTGAAGCGTTTACCCAGCTCATAGCCAAGAAATTCAGCGGGAGAAGGCAAATTTGCCTTGGTCCCCGTAGTTATTGGAAGGCGCTCGTAGATGTCCGTTTGGGCAGACAACATAAACGAAACAAGAAAAAGCTGGAGGAGTAAAGATAAACGCATCATAAGACATTGTTATTTTAGCTCAATGTAAGTGCTTTTGGCGCGGGCGCAGGTGCAAAAATGGTTTTTTGAGCTCAGGAACCCTTAGTAGGCTATTTACTTACCTGAATACGATGAGTAAAACTGCAGCGACTAGAAGCAGCAAGGCGATTAATGTTCCCCCGAGAACAATCCCCGCTATTGCGAAGCCCTTGCCCTTCCGGTAACCTGGTTCTTTTTTGAAGCGGCCTAGCCCAATGATACCTAAAATCAGTGCTGCAACACCCAATAGACCAGCAAAGAGGGTCACCCAAATGCCTAAAAATCCCAGAATCCCGCAAACCATGGCAACAAGGGAAGGAACGTCGGTAACGGTTCCGTCACCAGATCCTCTTTTAGTTTTTTTCCTAGCCTGTTTTTTCGCTTTCTTCCGGACAATGCTCAGGGCAATACGTTCGGTAAATTTAAGCTTACGGCCCAACTGAGCTTCTACCGCTTCACGGCTAAAGTCTGTAAGCGCTATGCTATTAGTGGGGACTACAGGAGCCGCTAATGCAGCATCAAGGGGTCCAGCAATAAAGGTCAAGAAAAGAAGTAGGAAAAGGTGACGCATAAACGTGTTAGTAGAAAAAGGTGATGATAAGAAACGCCGCAAACTGCACTGGCCAATGTAAGTGCTTTTTGAATGGGACCACAGCCAAACCGGCAAAAGAGCGTGAAACCAGACCAAATAACAAAGTTAACAGGGCCAATCAGGCTAAGCTTAAGTCAACGCCGAAAGTTATTTTAAATGAGTACTCGGGCCAAAACCCCTAACTTGCAGGCCGGAAAAGCTCCCAACTATGCGCCTCTTAATTCCCTTATTGTTGCTACTCTCCTTTGGATTACGGGCACAAATGTCTTTGTTCGATGTGTTACATCAAGGCGAAGTGGCCACCGTTCTTAAAATAGAGACCGATTGGAATAAACTAATGCGCAAAAAGAAGGACAAAAGCTATCAAGCTGCCACCGTATCCTTCTCACTTGGTGATTCGACTTTAGTCTTCCGGGGTAAGCTCCGAAGCCGGGGCAATGTGCGTCTGGAAGTTTGTCAGAACCCATCGCTAAAGCTAAAACTAAAGAAAGCCGATTTAATCGCCGCAGGCTTCAGCGACCTCAATGAATTCAAGTTTGTGCTACAGTGTAGCAATAGCTCTTTGGGAGAAAGCTACTTGAACCGAGAGAAAATGGTCTACGACCTCCACGCAGTCTATAGCGATTTCAGCCACCGTACCATTCCGATAAAGCTCGATTTAGGAAAAGACGACCCCGTCAAAGCTTTCATGGTCGAGCACGAAGAACAGATGGCTGCCCGCTTCAACGGCAGAGTACTAGAAACCAAAAAACTAAGTACCCGAGGTCTTCAACGTGAGGCTTACGTAAACATGTGCCTATTCAACTACCTCATCCTTAATACCGACTGGCACGTTTTCAATCTCCACAACCTAAAGTTTATCAATCCGAATGAATCTCTGGACTTGATTCCGGTGCCCTACGATTTTGACTATTCCGGTTTTGTGGGCGCACACTACGCCATCCCGCGCGAAGAACTAAACATCAGTTCCATCTATGTGCCTAAGTGGTTAGGTAAGAATGTTACCTCCGAAGAGATCACTAACGGAGCTTCGCATTACCTCACCCGCCGCAAAACCGCAGAACAACTAATCAATGACCATCCCGGGCTTGGTAAAAAGGACCGGAAACGTATGCTTAATCGCTTAATCGCGTTCTATAAGCTCATGGAAGATGAGAAGCGACTCCTGCGTTTGGTAAAGTAATTTTGTTCGTACTAATTAACATTAAGGACCATAATACTAAACATTTCGCTTTGCAACTTCTTCGAGGTTTGGCTCCCTCTCGGTCGAGCCTTAGGCGAGACGTGTGGGAGAGGACGAGGGGAGAGGCAGAAAATCAAACCTCCAAAAAGCCTTACGCAAAATGTCCATTAGTATGATTAAGGGCCCAAAGTTTCCTTTGCTGCAAGCGCCGGAGAAGCTATGGTCTAGCAAGCGTCAGGAAGCTTACAATTACCTTACGCAAAATAATAAATGCCCACAAGGTTTGCCCAGGCTTCCGTATCTTACCCTACAATCTGGTTTAAGCGTAATCCCATAACCTAACCGATGCATTTGTTCAGACTATTGCTGACGCTCCTTGCCGTCTCAACCCAGCCGGCACCCGCGCCCGCGCCGCACTACGATGGTTTTGACAAAGAGAGCGTTTTGAATTGTGGTGCCGACCAGTTGCACGAAGCACTCCGAAAATCCGACACCGAATACGCGCTAAAAATGGATAGGCTGGAAACTAAATGGGCCAGTACCAGCTCGGAAGACCGTTCCAAATCAGCCGCCGCCCCACCCTACGTGCTGCCAATTGTCTTTCACATCGTTCATGAAAACGGACCGGAAAACATCCCGGATGCAGATGTACTGCGCAGTGTTGACTTTCTCAATCAGGCACTCGAAAATACCGGCTACTACGACCCCGCCACCGGCGTAAACACTCAAATTCAGGTTTGCCTGGCCAGCAGGAGTCCGGACAACGAACTGACCAACGGTATCAACCGCATCATTTCCCCGCTTACCAACCTGAATACCAATGAAGACCGCGACATGAAAGACCTCAGCCGCTGGGCGCCGCGCGATTACATCAATGTGTGGGTAGTGAAACAAGCCTGTGGTCTGGGCCTTGGTTGCGGTCTGGCCGGCTACTCCACCTACCCAAGTGCACACGGATCAAGCATCGACGGTATTGTTATGGAAGCCCGCTGGCTGACCGACGACGAAGCGGACCTGACCGTCCTCGTCCACGAACTCGGTCACTACCTTGGCTTGCGCCACACCTTCAGCGGCAGTTGCGAAAACGACGACTGCCTCACCGACGGCGACCGGGTTTGCGATACGCCACCCGACCAATCCACCGTAGCGGTGCCCTGCACCGGCTCCGCCAATTCCTGCTCCACCGACACTGATTCTGGCCCATTCGCTTCAGACCAGGACGATATGCACATCAATTATATGGACTACGGCTTCTTCCGTTGCTATTCGGCCTTCACGGCTGGCCAAAGGGAGCGAATGCACTTTTTCCTGGAAGGTACCCGCCGTAGTCTGGTTGAAAGCAGAGGGTGTGAAGAACCCTGCCCGGCAGTTGCCACGGCTAGTTTCACCGGTGGTGATGTGACCGTACAGGCCGGCGAAACCGTCAATTTCACCAATACCTCAACCAACGGAGACCGGTATGAATGGTACCGGGGCAGCACGCTGATCGGTACGGACGAAAATTTAAGCTACCAATTCGACGAGGAAGGCTCTTTCCGTATCCGGCTAATTGTATTTCCAGCAGACAATATCTTATGCGCCTCCAGGGAGGAAAGTCAGCGGGTCAATGTTACCTGCCATGTAACCGCTAGCTTCAACATTCCTTTCTCCGCTCCACTCCAGGATTCAACTGTCGTCTTTACCAACACCTCTTCGGGCGGAAACGAAAGCGAATGGACGGTAGACGGCAGTGTTGTTAGTTCAAGCCAGGATTTGAGCTTTAGTTTTACGGCCTCCGGCTCCTACCGCGTCTGCCTAACGGAGGCGCTCAACTTGTGCGAAGACGAACGGTGCATTATAATTTTCGTGAGGCCACCAGTTACTAATCCTGGTGATGGTGGAGAACCTCCCTTGGATACGCTTGGTTGTAACGGACGGTTTTCTTACAGTTATTGGCTACCTGGTGGTGGTACCGTGGATGGAGCCTTTGGGGCTATTGTAGCCCGTGGAGACACTGTTTACACTTTGGCTCAGCACGACCGTAAGCCCTATGTTATGGCGCTTACTTCAACCGGGACAATACTTTGGCAAACAGAGCTGTTCCCCTCCATAACATTCAATACCCCCCATCGCCTTTTTCTGGACAATTCAGGTATGCTCGTTGGTATCTTCAACCCGCCGGAAGATGAGGCTGGCTACCCCTTAATATTCCGTATTGCACCGGAGAGTGGTTCAATCCTATGGGCCAAAGAATTCCGTTCTGAAATCAGAATGACCTTTACAGGAATCATCCATTCTACAATAGATGGCAGCTATAAAATTTCCGGAATACTACGTGGGCTAGGTTTAGAATTACAGCTAGACCCAAGCAATGGAAACATCGCCTCATCTCCCCAAGTAATAAGCAACTTCGGCTCCGTTTTAATCCGCGACCTTACCGAAATCAGCGGAATATCCTCCAGTAGCTTGGCCATGGTTGCCAATGTAGACCAGGGGATAATTCTAATTCAGACTACCGGAGCTGGCGAAGTATTGTCCACGAACTTGGTTTCCACGGTCTCAAATGCGGGCGCAGTTTCAAGTTTCCAAAACGCCTTAATGGAGGAAGATGTGGATTCTTTAATTATAGGAGCTGACATAAGAGGGTTTACCGAAAATCCAACTTCTTTCAGAATCTGCAAAACCGGCTTTTCTGGAACGCCTCGTTGGACAAAAGATTACCAGCTCCCCGTAAGCGAAAGTAAACTGCTGAGCATCCAAAAAAACAATATTGGCTATTTACTTCTATTAGACCTGGGAATAGGAACAGGACTACTGCAGATGGATAAAAACGGAGAAGTTCTATGGAGCTATTTGTACGACAATTTCCACACCCATTTCTCAGGACCAGACGCCCTGGTTGTTGAGGATAATCATATACTTTTCACGGGCTTCCGTTCAAATGCCGAAGCTTCTTTCCCTACGGTTGTTCGGTTGAGTAAAGATGGGACTCCGCTAACCTCCTGTATACCTGCCACCAGCTTAAATATCACAGCTCAGTCAGTTGAGAATACTAACGCGCCCTACCAAATTAGTAACACACCAATCCAACTTGGTAGCCAGGACTTTGGCGCCGAGCCCTCCACCTTAGAACTCCTAGAAGAACTCACCTGCCGGGAAGACTGCCCGGAAGACAACGAAGAGGACTGCGCCCGCCCTTTCGTTCGTGCTTACGGCCCCACTGATTTTGCTCCGAATCTGGCTCCTTATGAAGTAAACTTCCACGTAGAGCATGGCGACAACCTCATCATTGCCGGGCGAAATGAAGCCAAGATTCCCTTCGTGGCCGTACTTGGGCCTCAAGGAGAAATATTCGGGACCAGGTCTATCATCATTGACCAACCCGGCGTCATCCGTGACATGATCATCGACGCAGAAGGATTGGTCTGCGGCGTCGGTACCGCAGGAGCTTCCGCCAACGGCGGGCTGAGCACTTATGCTTTCAGGTTCGACCCCGGTGATGGTATTGTATCCTGGGTTAAAAACTACGGCCGGCAGGATCGATCGTTTGTCCTGAGCGAGCTCCACCACACACCGGGAGACAGTTTCCTCCGGGCAGCAGGCTACCGCGAAGACGACCCGCTCTCCGCCGTCAGTAACAATCTATTAGCGCGGATCGACCTCGCTACCGGAGATATATTGGTTCCTCCTCTCACCTACATTGATCCTGGAGAAACCAGTTTCCGGGCCTTTGACAAACATCCCGGCAGTAACACTTATTTCGCCCTGGCCAGTATCCAACAGTCTGCTGCTGGGACTCCCCAAGTCGCACGTCTCAACGCCAATGGAACGGTGATCTATAATAAACAATACGACGGGGCAGCAATCGGGCAAGCAATCGACATGGCGGTAACGGATACCACAATAACCATACTCTGCGAACGAAACAATGGTAATGGGTTTGTACTGATACAGACGGATACCAACGGAAATGAACTTTGGCAAAAAAGCTATTTGAACGGCAACGAAATTCATGGTATCACCTCACTCCCGGACGGAATGTTGGTTTGGATTACTTCGTCTCCTGACAACAACAATGCGCTGGTTAAGCTCGATCAGGAAGGAAATGTCCTCTGGGCAAACAGTATCTCAACTAGCTTCAACGTCGGTTTACAGCGTGTTTTCCACGTCTCGGCTTCCACAACTACACTAACTATTTCAACAGTCTCGGGATTCAATACCCTGGAGTCATCCTTTGGTATAATCCGAACTGACTTATCCGGCACCTTCAGTTTTGATTGCATTGCTGAAGATGCTCCGATTGAAGTACCCACTTCGGTTAATCAAACAATCGTTGCCGATGTCCCATTGCAGCTCGGTCAAACATCCTTTTTTACCGAAGACCTCAACTATGAAGAAGTGGACCTTGAACTAAAGGAAAACTGTACTGGAGACTGCATCGAGCCAGAAGAAATCTGCTACAATAACCTGGATGACGACGGAGACGGGCTAGTTGACTGTAACGATCCCGACCTCGTAAACGATTGCTGTTGCCTGGACCCGCCTATTATTGAAATGTCGATCCTCACAGCTCTCTGCGACGGTAGTTTTTTCACCATCAGAACCGGTCCCACCGTGAACTGGGAAAGGCTTACGCTTACCGTTAACGGTACTGAACAGGATATTGAATTAGAATCGGTAAGATTCAGAAACTTTGAAGAACCAGGTAATTATATATTCCAAGTAACTGACACTTGTGGCAGAACCGGCGCGGATACCTTTATCTTAGCTCCTTATTTGCCACCTGTACTGGAACTCAGCCCGGATACCACAGTATGTGCGAATGCTACCGTCAATCTTCTTGCTCAACCCGGCTTCACTACTTATGAATGGAACGACGGCTCTACCGAGGAGACCTTTACCACCTTCGGCGAGGGCGATTTTTGGGTTGTCGTGACGGATTCTTGTGGCTCACAACAAACCGATACGGTAACCGTAACCTACAACGACGAGACGATCATCAACCTGGGCGAAGACCAGACTATTTGCCCCGGAGATACCCTAAGCTTTCGGCTGGATGGCTATACCGATATTCAGTGGAGTCAGAGCAGTTTTATCGACTGTTTCGACTGCCCGGAAGTGCGCTTCGCACCAACAATGGACACTCTTTTGCTAGTGGCCGCCATGCAGGGTGAAGGTTGCTTTAGTTCGGACAGTTTACGGGTCCGCATCAAAGCACTCAATGGGATACGGGACACGGCATTCCTTTGCCCGGGAGATTCCGTTTTATTTGGTGAACAGAACATAACCACCCCCGGCCAGTATTACGACGTAACCGATGAGAGCCGGTGCCCGGTGGTCGACACCCTCGACGTTATTGGCCTACCGGACACCCTTATTTCGGCAACGCTGTCCATCTGCGATGGCGATTCCACATTGGTTTTCGGCACCTTCGAACGGGTGGCAGGAACTTATACCGACTTCGCCACACGAGCCAACGGTTGTGACAGTATCAACGAGCTCATACTTACGGTCATTGAGCCCGTTGTCACTTCCGAAACAATAAGTATTTGTGCAGGAGACTCGGCCCTGATATTCGGTATTTTTGAGCGTGTAGCGGACCTTTACAGCGCAACTGAAACGGGGAGCAATGGTTGCGACAGCACCCATCAAATCATGCTGGAAGTGAACGATGTTTCCGCATCAGCCATACAAATCATGCCAGACTGTGGTGGCGCGGGCGCAGGTGCAGGGCAAGTTCTTGTGGAAAGCAGTGACGGTCCGGTCAGCATCCGCTGGAGCGACAACACCACTACCGCCCTGAATGAAAACCTCATCGTGGGAGATTACTCCGTCACGGTCACTACCGCCGACGGCTGTTCCGACATCGCAACGCTGACCATTACGGATGCCCCGACAACCAACCTTGCACCTGCGGCCGCGCCCGAAACCTGCCCTGGTGAAAATGATGGCTCGATCTCCATTCCCAACTCACCCGTTGGCTTTACCTACCGCCTAAACGATGGCCCCGAGCAATCAGAATCTTTTTTCGATGGCCTTTCCCCTGGACCCTACCAACTTACTGCTCAAGATTCCTTTGGTTGCCCCCAAACCTTTGACCTTTCCGTCAATGCTGCGGGTGCCTTATTATTCGAGCTACCACGGGATTTAACCATCCGTTTGGGCGATTCCGTCGCAATTGTGCCTTCCTTAATAAGTCCTGCGTCTGCTTCCATAAACTGGCTAACGGACAACGAAATTAGTTGCCCTGCCTGCACCAATCTGACGCTTCGCCCAGAGGGCAACCTAACGGTAACTGCCATTGCCACAGATTCCAGCGGCTGCAGCCAAAGCCGGACAATGCGCATTATGGTGAATAAAGAAAACCTCTTTTACGTACCCAACGCCTTTAGCCCCAACGGAGATGGTCTGAATGATGTCTTCCGCCTCTACCCTGGCCCCGCAGTGGAAAGCATTCTCTCTTTCGCCGTTTATGACCGTTGGGGCGGGCAAGTTTTCCTCCGCGAAAACCTTGACCCCGAAAACGCGCTCGGGCACTGGAACGGTCGGGTTGCTAACGCACGCTCTCCCTCAATCGGGGTTTACGTTTATACCGTAGAGGTTCTGTTGTTTGATGGGAGAGTAGTCTCGCGAGCGGGGGAAGTTTTGCTTATGCGGTAATTCAAAAGCGAGCGCTAAGCTGACCTTCGGCTCCGGAATCCAGTGGAATTATTGATAGCGCTCAACCCATC
>CAYPIM010000034.1:0-36560 GCA_964410795.1 uncultured Lewinella sp.
AATGAGGAAAATATAAAATATTTATAAACTTATGTTACAGTGTACTAGTACAGTGCGAATTAAACGCATTAGCTCGGCGCACAGCGCGCTCGACCATTTTGGGTTACCCGCGTTGTTCTGGGTTTTGAGATTAACCCCCTCAATCCAAAATAACGGCCCCCAGCCCCAGTGTCTTAAACGCCTTATCGTAAGCTACGAGCTCTGTACTAAGGATTGCTTCCCGCCGGGCGGCCAGCGGCCGCCACTGTGCCATCAGGTCCGCCAGCCGGGTCTTCGCCCCGGCAGTAACCGTTGGGTGTGGCCCATCGACGTAGTCTTTCAATTCCATCAATTCCGCATTGAGGCGGTTGTGGAAGTTGATGACGTCCTGGAAGGTTTTCTGCTCGGGTTGCACGAGGTCTTGCTCCCAGGCATCGATGTGCGCCATCAGTGTATCCGCAAGAACGAGCACTTTTTCTGCAGCGGGTTTCTCGGCCAGCAGTTTCTTGTGGGCTGCCAGCTGGCTTTTTGCCGAGCGGAGCTTAGTGACGGAATCATGCAAATCTGTGATCGCATCGGAGATTTGTCCGAGTACACTTTGCTGCTCAGCATACGCTGCCGGAGAAGCTTTGATGGTCGGGTTCGATAGCACCTTCGCGGGCATATTGGCGACCGTTTCTCCCTGTGTCAACCTCAGCGTGTAAGTGCCTGGAGCTACGAGTGTGCCCTCGTAGCTGCCGTAGACGAAAACCTTATCAACCGCCGGTAAGCCATCCCTACGGAAATCCCAGGTGAAGCGGTTGTAACCTGCTTTGGCGGGTAAGGCCTCTGGTTTGCCTGGCCCTCCGGGCCAGGATTTGAAGCCTTTAACCTCCTTGCTGGAATAAGTACGAATAACCTTGTCATTTTCCAGTACCTCAAGCGTTACTTCGGTGCTGTCACCAGGTTCCGCCAGGAAGTAATCTACAGTAACGCCGGCGGCTGGGTTCTCGCCCAGCCCAGCCCTGGGAGAGCGCTGCTTTCCACCAAGAATAAGGTGGCTCTCTTTTGGTGCAAAAAGCTGGGTCATCTTAGTTGGGCTTTGCAGACTTCGGATACTACCGACATCGTCCAGAATCCAGAAGGAACGACCAGCAGTTGCAGCAATCAGGTCATTTGCCTGAAACACGAGATCATTGATGGGTACCACCGGAAGATTGAGCGGGAAAGGAGACCAGCTATCCCCGCCGTTGACAGAGAGGAAGATCCCCGTTTCCGTTCCTGCGTATAAAACACCTTCTTTGCCGGGGTCTTCGCGGACAACACGCACGAAGGTGTGTTTGCCCGTAATGCCGTTGGTGACCGACCGCCAGCTCTTGCCGTAGTCAGTCGTTTTGAAGATGTAAGGCTTCAGGTCCATCTGTTTGTAGCGCATTACGGCGATATAGGCCGTTGCCGGATCATGAGGTGAGACTTCAATGCTGTTGATGATGCCTTCGGAAAGGTTTACTGGCGTGACGTTGGTCCAGTTTGCGCCACCATCGCGGGTCAGGTGTACCAGACCGTCATCACTGCCTGACCAAAGGACGCCCTTTTCGTGCGGGCTCTCGACCAGAGCCGACAGCGTGTTGTAGTTCTCTCCGCCAGCAGCTTCGTTGGTGTAAGGTCCACCGCCGGGGCCTTGCTTATCCTTTTCGTTGCGGGTTAGGTCGGGGCTGACCGCGGACCAGCTCATCCCTCCGTCCGTTGTTTTGAAGACTACGTTTCCGGCGTGGTAAATGGTGTTTCGATCGTGCGAAGAGCTGATGATCGGTGCGTTCCAGTTGAAGCGGTATTTAAAGTCTGCGGGAACGTTTCCGAGGGCAAGTTCGGGGTATTCCTTGATGGCTTTGGCCGTCTTGGAATCAGCGAACCATTTCTCGATGATACCTTGGTAGCAGCCGCCGTAGACGACCATCGGGTTATCGGGATCAAAGGCAAGGAAGGCACTCTCGCAGCCGGCAACGGATTCCCAGTTCTTCCAGTCGATGCCCCGGCCAGAGGTCCGGCTGGCGATGCGAATGGCGGAGTTGTCTTGTTGTCCACCGTAGACATTATAGGGCACCAGGTTATCCGTAATGACGCGGTAAAACTGGCTGGTAGCCTGGTTTTGTTGGCTACTCCAGCTTTTGCCGCCGTCGTTGGAGACGTTGGCCCCGCCATCGTTAGAGTTGATCATCCGTTGGTTATCCTGTGGATCAATCCAGAGGTGGTGATTGTCGCCGTGGGGCGTGCCCATCCGGCTCCAGCTTTTACCGCCGTCGGTGGATTTCATTACGGGTGCATTGGCGACATAGACGGTGTTCTCATCTTGCGGGTCAGCAAAAATTTCCATATAGTACCAGGAGCGGGCAATGTTGACACGGTCTTTACTTACCTGGCTCCAGCTGTCGCCGCCGTTATCGGAGCGGTAAACACCACCTTTTTCTCCTTCAGCTTCTATGACGGCGTAGACTTTCTCTGAATTAGCACGGGAAACAGAGATACCTGCCTTGCCAAACTCAGCGGGTAGGCCATCGCTCATTTTTTCCCAGCGGGTTCCGCCATCGGTAGATTTGTAGAGCCCGGACCCCGAACCTCCGGAAATCATTGTCCAGGGCTTGCGCTGATGGTCCCACATAGCAGCATAGAGCACCAGTGGATTGTTCATATCCATCACTAACGATACGCAGCCGGTCGTTTCATTTACGTAGAGGGTTCGCTCCCAGGTCTTGCCCGCATTCTTGGTGCGGTAAACGCCGCGTTCTCCGCCGGGGCCAAACTGCGCGCCCTGGGCGGCAATGAAAACCTCCTCATGATCATCCGGATGAATCACTACGTCTCCGATATGGCGACTCTCTTCCAGGCCAATGTGCGCCCAGCTCTTTCCAGCATCAGTGGAGCGGTAGACCCCGTCGCCCATCGAGGTCATCACACCACGGGCAGCATGCTCTCCCATTCCAGCGACCACAACGTTGGTATTCTTTTCCGAAACAGCGAGTGCTCCGACGGTCCCTGTTTGTAAGAAACCATCAGAAACGTTCTCCCAACTAATGCCATCGTTAACCGTCTTGTAAATTCCTCCTCCAGTAGACCCCATGTAATAAACACCTGGTTTGCCGACAACTCCCGAAGAAGCTACTGACCGCCCTCCGCGAAACGGACCGATGTTCCGCCATTCGAGGCCATTGAAGATGGTATCGGTCAGAGCAGGAACCATAGTGGTAGCTACTGGTACCGGACTTTGGGACTTCTTCTTTTTCCGGCGCTGGGCGTCGGCGGGGGCAGAGATGAAGATTAGCAGTAGTAGGAATAGTAGATAGCGCATGTTCGAGTAGTTGTGGATGGGAAGGTAATAACTTATTACGACCTTCTACCATCCTTATAAACTACCCTTTACCCAGTTATTCAAATCGAGAGAAAGACCTCTTACCTGAGCGTTGGGGTTACGAAAGAGATATACACCTATTCGAGCGTAAACTGCAACGTAATTTCACTCAGGGCATTAACTGCTATTTTCTCAGTATTCCCTGGGTCAGGTAAGGTTGCCTTTAGTTTCCTCGTTGGAGAACGGTAAACCTGTTTTGCAAGTGCACGACGATCAAGTTTCATTTGAATACTGGGTACGCTGGCACGCTCCAAGGGAGCTGCTCTGCCGATTTCACCAGGATTAACAGCTCTGCTTATTGAAGCTCTAGAAATAGCCGTTACATCAGGCCGTTCGCCTTGCTGACTGGCGCTACCAATATTAGTTGTTGGAGATTCAGGATTAGTTACCGTTTCTTGATCTACACTGAAGGCAAGTTTCAGGTTTATTTTGCCCAATTCCACCTTTAAGCGAGGAGGTCCATCATCGATAAACCGACGAAGTACAGCTTGCCGTTCTTGGTATAGTTCAATCAGCATTGCATCCAAGTCATCCGCTTGTAGCTGAACGGGGCTACCAGCGACATTGACTTCAACTTCTTGTCGTAATCCGTGCTTTTCGATATACTCTTCCGCACTCAGAAAAGTATCCTCCACTATTTCCAGATAACGACGCTCCTGATCCATTCGAGCATTGATTACTGCGTCAAGCGTATTGTTAAGAACATCGTAGACTAAGTCGGTGAGTTCAGTACTTACAGGAGTTGCCATAATTAATCATTATCGAGGATGAGTGGTTTATAATCCGTACTAAACTGAAGCTCAATTTTTGCTCCCATAGATACGGTACCCGAATTCTTTTCGGTGGTGCTTGTTCTTCGCTTCGATACCGTAAGCGTCTTTTGGCTATTCTTATTCTTCACCCGGGGGCGCCGGTCAAACAGGCTTAGAATACCTCTTGCACGGGGGCTTTTAGTTTTGGTTTTGTCTTTAGTTTTAACCTTGTGCTTAAAACTAGTCTTTTCTCTATCCTTCAAACTTTCAGACAACTCCATTCGGAAATCTGTTTGAATAAATCCACGATCAACTACAAGACGAAGCAATCCGGTCTCAACCATATTTTCTAGAATAGAGAACTTATTCCGTGAGATGGTCATCTTAATCAGGTCCAGAAATGCAAGTTCCTTATCTCGGTTGATAGCGCTAGCCGATTCAAACTTCTCGTAAGGGCTTTCTACTCCTGTGGCTCTGGGAAGCCCTGACACCTCATCAGCGGTCATGAGAACATCCTTGATTCCCGACACTACTGAAGGGATAATGGAGGTAACCGTTCCTGCTGCATTATTAACAGGTTTAACAATCTGTGAAGCTACCGTGGCGAAAGACTTCGGAGCAGGAGACACACCCGAAGCGTCCGGAGCCTCCTGAACAGTAAGCACGCTATCTGTTCCCGTTGTGGTTTCATCATATACAAGCGTATCTCCTTCTTTGATTAAGCCTGCCTTTTCTAACGAAAGGCCATTTAAAAACTCCATGACTTCTTCTCCGGAGAGATCGTCCTTTGTTTCGTTGATGTAGGTTGTAAGCCCCTGAGAGAGTATGGAAACCATTTCCTGATACGCAAGCATTTGGGAGTGATTGGCCTGCACAAGCGCTTCAAAGGTGCTAGTAATAAGATTTGTGGTAAAGCCGACGTAAGTGTCGGCATAGTTTTGGGTTGTATCTGCCATCGATGACAGGTAGGAATTAGTTATAGGCATAGTAAAGTATTTTTCTAATAATTTTAGTGACACAACCAATACTCCAAACGGCCACTAAATTTCTATTAAAGGGTTAAAAAAATGAGGTTGCAAAAGGAAGACATGCTCCCTCTTTCACCTCCTTATCAGTCCGTCTTACGAGTTTGTGACATGCTTCATGATTTTTTTGCCCATTATCCCCTTTACATTGCACCTGCGGCCGCGCCCAAAAGGTCTGAAGCCCGCATAACGACAAGCTTAGGAGACTCGAGAAAACTGTTCTAAAACCACTAACTTCACACAGATAAAAACAACTTCTGACCACACCCAAAGCATTTAAGATGAAACCGTTTCTATTAGTCGCTCTACTCTTTTGCAGCCTGTTCCTTTACTCTCAATCCAATAGTTCCACCAACATCTTAGATGGCCTGGACAAAGCCACGCCTCACTACGGCGACCTGGCCCACAAAATCTGGGACCTGGCGGAAGTGGGCTATCAGGAAGAAAAATCTTCCCAATTATTGCAAGACGAGCTAGCGCAAGCAGGTTTCAGCATTAAAAGCGGCGTAGCGGATATCCCCACCGCCTTCGTGGCCAGTTACGGCAGCGGCGAGCCCGTCATCGGTTTGTTGGCAGAATTCGATGCCCTACCGGGGGTAGCCCAACAGGCCGTACCGGAGAAGAAAGAGATCGCTGGTCAGCGGGCCGGTCACGCCTGCGGGCACCACTTGTTTGGCACCGCATCCACGGCCGCTGCAATTGCTTTAAAAAACTGGCTAAAATCCACCGGAGGGAAGGGTACGGTTCGCGTTTTCGGAACACCGGCAGAGGAAGGTGGAGCAGGCAAAGTATACATGGTTCGGGCGGGGCTTTTTGAAGACGTTGACGCCGTGCTCAACTGGCATCCTTCGGACGCCAACTCCGCTGATGCCGGGTCTACCCTTGCTAATAAGTCCGCAAAATTCCGGTTCTATGGGGTTTCCAGCCACGCTGCGGCGGCGCCGCAGTTCGGCCGCTCTGCTCTGGACGGTGTGGAGGCCATGAACATGATGGTCAACATGATGCGCGAGCACGTTCCGGAAACCACCCGTATTCACCACGTCATCACCAGCGGAGGCGAAGCGCCAAACGTTGTCCCCGCCTTTGCGGAGGTGTTCTACTACGTCCGCCATCCGGAGATGCAGGAGGTAAAAAACATCTTCAACCGAGTGGTAAAAGCCGCCGAAGGAGCCGCCCTTGGTACCGGTACAACGATGGACTTCGAAGTCATTCACGGTTCCTTCAACCTCCTACCCAATGAGACCCTCACCAGGGTTGTGCACCAAAATCTGGAGCGCGTCGGTGGTGTTAGTTATACCACCGAAGAGCGGGATTTTGCCAAAAAAGTCTCCGCTACCCTACCGAAATCTAAACAAACCGACGTAGCGGCCGCAGAAAAAATCCGTCCCTTCAGCGCGCCGAAGAAACCCTATTCTGCCTCCACCGATGTGGGCGACGTCAGCTGGGCCGTACCAACAACCGCACTACGCACAGCAACCTGGGTGCCGGGCACTTCGCCCCACTCCTGGCAGGCGGTCGCAGCAGGAGGTATGAGCATTGGCACCAAGGGCATGATGGTTGCAGCAAAAACGATGACGCTCTCCGGCATTGAGTTTTTCCAGCGGCCGGAACTACTCGTAGAGGCAAAAAAAGAACTGGATCGGCGGCGAGGAGCTGGATTTATTTATGAGGCATTGCTGGGGGACCGGGAGCCGCCTTTGGATTATAGGGAGTGACCTTTTAGTGCACGAATGCAGGTGCAAAGTATACCCCCCCTCTCTACAAAAATATAAATGGAGCCATCACTATACCTATATCGAGAATCAAAAGACCTTATTGAATTGTATTTCGGTGAATTTTCAACCATTGATGGGCTTAAAGCATTGGCCGAATCCGATGAAATAAGAATTATCTCTATTGGCGCCACGCATTATAAAGACTACGGCTTCGCAACAGAGAAAGAGTTCCCCAAATTCACCAATCCTGTACAGTTGGTTGACTTCTTCAGCCAAGAAGAAGAGATAGGTTTGATTGACTTCAAAATTGAAATCGTCAACAAAGGCAGTATGTCGTCTCACGATGATGGAGAATGTAATTTCAAATTAAAACATAAAAGCGATGCAATAAGCATTCTGAAAAAAGTCGCCCCTGTCCATCAGGTAAATCTCATCTTAGCAGCTCTCCTTTCAAATAATGGAATTTATATTTCAATTGATGAAAGTGGCACGATAAAGAAGTTTGCTACTTTTGAAGATTATCTAAAAAGGGTCGAAAATAAATAAGCCTCATTTACAGATTGCCCGCCACCTCATCTAAACACTTCAGTATAACCCCTATCATGACCAAACTAGATCTCATTTTTTTCTCCCAAAGCCTCGTGTCAGACTTTAAGAAATACCAAATTGACTTAGATTATTCCATTGACAGTCTCGCAGAAATAGAAGCTTACCTCACAAAATTAAGCAGTAACGGGGAGGTTCAAAAGAACGCCTTTTTGTCCGAAGATGTCGAAGCCAGAGAAATAGCTCTCGGAGCTTACACCGGAGAGGTAATACGTAGAAATGGTGACGCCATTAAGTGGGACAACCTTGATACGGAGTCTCCTTGGGAGATCAGCTTAACGATGCCCAACGGATCTTCAGCATTGCCTATCAACAAAGCCTATAAGCGGATTCAGAACGGAGCAGAAGACAACCTTCATCACTTCGCCAGCGCAATGCTGAACAAATACATGAAGTACGAAGGGGAGCCCCCTGAAGACTTCTACGACCAGGACGATCTGAGGATAATTCAGTACGGAAACTCACCACTGGTCATTTATTCCAAAGCTATTGCCAATAACGACGGTATAGTCTATCATATCTACCATGAGGAAGGACAATGGTTTTTCACCGGCATGGACGAAGAAGAAGGACAAATTGAAGGAGACCGCCATGTGTTCAGGTTTCTAGAAGAGGTAAAGGCAGACCATCCAGAATTTGCACACCTATTGAAAGCCGAAAACAAGCTTAGAGTTGTCCGGCAAGACGACGGATCCTACAGGTCTCAGAAAGCGCACAGTGGGTTGTTTTTCGACAGTCACACCATCCCTTCTTACCAGGGGGACATGAATTTGAATTTCCTACAATGGACCAAGTATAACTTAGGCAAAGTCGCCAAGCTAACGCTGGCATTGGTAGCCGGCCTGCTACTCACAATAAAAGTCCACTGGCTTTTTGCGATAGTTCTGATTGGCGCCCTGCTCTACAATATCTGGTACTGGTTCACGGCCTACAACCGCTTTAAAGGTGGTGACGTAAATCCGGGCAGAGTAATCTCTCTTGAACCAACCCTCGTCGCGGTTGCCACGGATATGCGCAAATATTCTGGTGACTACCCTATTCTAAAAATAATCAAAACCAAGCTTCCGAAAGAAGACAGAAAACTTGGTAAAATCATCCCGACTGTAGCCATATACAATGACAATCCTCATGGATACCCTTTCTGGTCCGAGTTTCATCCCGTTCCGGTTATTCACGGACTGAAAGATCAGAACCATATAGACCATATGCTCGCTACCATTTCCCAGACGAGCATCCAGAACCTCCACGACTATATCGGCAAAACAAGTTCTAAAGCACCCGGCATTTATAAAGTGGACGAGCACGATTCTAATTGGTCAGCCTATCCACACGTAGACCTTTCCAAAGGGGTATCTATGGAAGGGCCTATTGGCCCCGCCGCAGAAAAATGACAATAGAAATCACTTTCTAATAATCGCTAATAATAATTATTAAACATCATATCGTTGTCTCTACAATAAACGTAGTTAAATATATTATACCGTCATTATATTATAAATAAATAACATAACTCCCCAACCCTTTACAACACCGAAACCAGGCCTATTTAACTTCACGTAAAACCTTTTAAACACCACAAAAAACTCACCTATCCCCAATAAATACCTCGAATTAAATTCGCACCTGCACGTTTTCATACATATTAATATAGCATTTAAAAATATTTTCCGCTAAATTGAAAACAAATCATAGGCACGATACTATTATACAATTGTGCACCAGCCATTAACTGGCAATATTGTGCTATTTGATTTTTCATGATCTAAACCCTTCAAAAAAATACACGCTATTCTTTTAATCTGGCCACTATAACCTGGCCTACAACTCCGTTTGCCTATACGAAAGTATTCGTCTCAAAATAGGCTCACCTGATCGTCCGGGAGGCGATGGGAGGGCCAGTTCTTTGCCTACTTCAAGCGCAAATATTTTTATCACAACAATTTAAACTATCATTATCATGTTCAAGCACATTACTTTACTATTTATTCTCATTACTAGTTTCCAACTCCAGGCCGAGGCAATTCTTCCCGTTTGTGGAAGCCAGGCAGAACCCGGTGATCGTATAGTCGTTTTCTGCGACGGAAGTGTACTGATTGACGTTGCAGACTTAACCGCCCTATCCATCACGGTTGAAGGGTTCACTTTCAATTTTGGCCCAGGAGATTTTCCTTCAGGCCCCTTCCTCAGCACGGACGTCAACAACAACAACCTTGTTACTATTGCCGATAACGCTTCACTTACTGTAACAACCTCATGCGGACAAAGGACATTCCCTATTTCGCAGCTGTTACAAACGGAATGCGTAGACCAAGGAATTCCTCCAACAACTACCGTAGTAACTCCTTGTGGAGGCAACGTAATCAAAATTAGCTGTACTGGCCAGGTATACATAGACCTAGCGGATGATGTTTGGATTTACAAAGTCTGGAACGGTGGCACAAAAATTGCGGAATGGAATAACTTTGACCCTGACGAAGATGACGTAATCACTACTCCATTCCTAGCGACTGACTTCGGCCAATTAGTACCAAACGGGCAGAACTTCTTTTTAGATATTCAAAGCCCCAGTTGTGGGCAACAGAACGTGAATGTATCTCAAATTCTAGCTGAAAATTGCGGATTTGATTACAACACGAACACCTTCGGCAGCTCGAACCAAGGCCTCATGATTTCAAGACCTGATGACATTACGGGCCGAGGCGACGATAGCCGTGGAGGTAAGATCTTCGCGGAAACCTCAACGATTAACAAAGAAACAGGAAGCACTGCAGTTTACCCCAACCCCGTACGTAGTGGAGAGCAGCTCACCTTAATCCTTGACGGTGAACAACAACGGTATACTGTTTCATTGATTGACCTGAATGGCCGCACGGTACTCACCCAACGCCTGGCTTCCGGTCGTCACGCACTACAACTTCCAAGCCTCCCGGCAGGGAATTACCGATTGATTACGCAGTCTAAAGCTGCCGTGAATTCGTCTATGATTTCCATCAATTAAATCAAGTTATACTGGGCTCGGTCACCTTTAGTGATCAAGTCCAGTATACACAGCTAAAAGTTCGAAGCAGATGTCCCTCCAGTAGTGTGACATCTGCTTTTTGCATTTCTTGTGCCTTAATCCCTCCTCTCGTTCAAGTCCAAAGAGATTTGCCATAAGTGAAAGAACTAGCTGCGATTTACCTTTTGTAAAGCTTACATCACAAGATTCTAATCCGCTGGTTCTGCAGCCACAGCCGTTTATCTTTGCGGCAATGACCAATTACGACAACGACCTCTTCCTCCGCGCTGCGCGCGGCGAACAAACCGAACGCCCTCCCGTGTGGCTGATGCGCCAGGCCGGCCGCATTCTGCCCCAGTACCGCGCCCTGCGGGCGCAACTCAGTGGTTTCATTGAACTGGTGACTACACCAGATCTCGCAGCGGAAGTAACCGTACAACCCGTTGACGAACTCGGCGTAGACGCCGCAATCATCTTCAGCGACATCCTCGTTATACCCGAGGCACTTGGGCTTAAGTACACGATGGTAGAAAAGGTAGGTCCACGTTTTCCGGAGGTCATCAAATCGATGGCGGACGTAGAAAAACTCCGACCTGCTCACGATGCGCCCAGTCACCTTGGCTATGTGTACGACGCACTCGACGCCACGAAGAAACTACTCAACAACCGCGTACCGCTCATCGGCTTCGCCGGTGCCCCCTGGACGCTCTTCGCCTACATGACCGAAGGCGGCGGCAGCAAGACCTTCAGCAAAGCCCGCGCTATGCTTTACCGCGATCCCAAGTTGGCCCACGCTCTTCTGGAGCGCATCGCTATCGCTACGGCTGCCTACCTGAAGGGTAAGGTTCACCACGGCGCAGACCTCATCCAGATTTTCGATAGCTGGGCCGGTGTTCTTCCCCCAGCGCACTACAAAGAATTCAGCCTCCGCTACATCAAACTGATCATTGAGGAATTGGGCGACACAGTCCCCATTACCGTCTTTGCCAAAGACGCGCGCCACGCCCTACCCGAAATCGGCAAACTCAACTGCGACGTTGTTCAGCTAGATTGGATCGCGGATCCCGTTCAGGCGCGCACGCAGGTGCAAGGGAAAGTTCTTCAGGGCAACCTCGACCCCGTTCAGCTTTATGCTCCGCACGACGAAATCATCTCCGCCACCAACAAGATGATCGACACCTTCGGAGGGCGCCACATCGTCAACCTAGGGCACGGAGTTTATCCCGACACGCCGTTGGATGGGGTTAGAGCCTTTGTTGACACCGTGAAAGCCTACCGCTACTGATCCACTGGAGCGAGTGCCTCCGGCAGCGAGACCGGTACAATTTGCCTCCGGCAAAGAGGTATCGCTACCGGAGGTAGCTCACGCCATATCTAGAAAGTGCTCCGAACCAAAACCCTTTCCTTCGGGATCTTCAACGGATTAGCATTAAACCATTCCACGAAAGCATCGAACTCTGGCTTGTGGGCATCCAGCCAGAACTCCCAGCCAACGGGATCTCCCTGGCTGACCAGCCAGTGGTTATAAGTCTCCAAATGGCCAGCGTCACGGATGGACTTTTGGTAATCGAAGAGTACGTTAGGGTATTCTTCAAAGTAACCTTTATCCTCCCAGAAGCTAAGCGTCTGGGCACGGATTTTGTGAAGGGTCTCGCTGTTCAAGTCTGTCTCCCCCGTTGCAGCCGTAGTCCCGAAGGTTACAGCCGTAGTGTACATCAAGGACGTCGGAAACTTCAGTTCCATGGCATCCGTCATGCTCCAGTTGATGTTTTTGTAGAGATCTACCCGGGCGGTGTCTCCTTCCAGCTTAACGGAGTTTCGCCAATTCAGGTAGAGGCTCTCGCTCATCACGGGAGTTCGTTTGGAGTTGCGTTCGAGATTAATAAAAATTTCGCCGTAAAGCAGCGCCCAGATCCGGTTGTCTGTTTGGGCAAATAGGTTAGCTAAATGAAAATAGTTTGAAGGATAGTTCGGCTCGGTAATAATTCCCGCTTCCCAATACCTACCCGCTTCATTCCAGTTGCCGCGCCGACCTTCAAGAATACCAAGCTCAACGTAAAAAATTCCAGATTCGGGATACGCCTTTATCCCGGCCTTATAGGCTTTGATCGCTTTCTTCTGGTTTTCGGAATTATCATAGGCGTTTCCGAGCAGGCTGAAGGCCTGCTTGCTAGCCCCTGGTTTCTTCGAAAGCTTTTTCAGCACTTTTGCAGCAGCGGTGTAATCTTTGTTCAAGTAATGTGCATAGCCAATCTCATAAGGGTAGAGCTGGTTTTTAGGGTCCATTTTCCACGCCTTTTCGAGTAACTCAAGGGATTCCTCAATTTTACCCTCATCCATCATCGCGACGGCTTTTTTGGCCATTTCAAGAGCTTCGGCGGGCTGAGCCATTAGCGTAAAGCTCATTAAAAAGAGCAAAAATAGAAGAGTTATTGTGCGCATAAGAATGGCTTTTGAAGTAATAGGATGCCGTAAGAACGCACAATGGTGGTAATTAGGCTGCTACATTAACAAAGTTAAATTCTTTGGGATAGGAGTTAAGCCTTAAGGTTACCCCAGCGGAAGCAAAGGAGTAATTCTTCGGTACTACTCGAACATTCTCAGGGCACCCCCCTAGCTCGTAAAACGTTCTTTGCACCTGCGGCCGCGCCTCAAAAGCTACCGCTTAGAAGCTGCAAGGGTATTCATCAGCAAAGACACCACGGTCATCGGCCCTACCCCACCTGGTACGGGCGTCATTGCCGCTACTTTCGATTCCAGTGCTGCGTAATCTACATCACCACAAAGCCGGTAACCTTTCTTCCGGGAAGCATCTTCGACCCGGTTGATGCCAACGTCAATGATAACTGCACCTTCTTTGACCATTTCGGCTGTCACCATTTCAGGTATGCCGATAGCAGCAATTAGAATATCTGCGCGCTTGGTATGAAAAGCAAGGTCTTTTGTGCGGCTGTGGCACATCGTCACCGTAGCATTGCCCGGGTTTCCTTTTCGGCTCAACAGGATGGTCATCGGCGTACCAACAATGTTAGAACGACCAAGGACAACGACTTCTTTACCGCTGGTTTCAATACCATAGCGGTCCAGCATCGTCATTATACCGTTGGGCGTGGCGGGTAGATAAGAAGGCAGGCCCAGGGTCATCATTCCGATGTTAACGGGCGTAAAACCATCCACATCCTTCCTCGGGTCGATGGCCAGATTAATGGCATCTTCGTTCAGATGTTTTGGTAATGGTAACTGAACAATGAAGCCATCTATGTCCGGATCTTTATTGAGTTGATCAACAATTTTCAGTATTTCAGTCTGCGTTACTTCAGTTGGGCGACGAATCAAGCTGGAACGAAACCCTACCATTTCACAGCTCCGGACTTTGTTGCGAACGTACACCTGAGAGGCGGGGTCATCACCTACTAAAACTGCCGCCAAATGAGGAATTTTTCCTCCGGCAAGGCGAATTGCGTCCACTTCTTGCTTTAATTCTTCCTTTATTGTGGCCGCAAGGGCTTTCCCGTCCAATACTTTCATGTTAAAATTCGTTTTGCGCCAAAGATAGTGCGTCCGTTTATAGTAGCTGCTGCCACCTACCGGACACTAACACTTTTTTAGCCGTTGCGTTTTGTCGTGGCCCCGTCCGTGGCTTCCCTTCGCACCAATTACCTTTGTTCTCAGCACGATGTGTTGTTCCTAACATTGTTTGACTTGTCATCTCAAACATTTTCAGGCGCGGCCGCAGGTGCAATGAAATGACCGATATAACATCCCACCGATGCCTCAATTTTACGCCCGCCTCTTATTCATTTTTCTTGGTCTTTTTACCCTGTCAATAGCTGTGGAAGCTCAAAACATCCGAATCTCGCAGGGAGGCCGGGTGAATACCTGTAGTGGTGTGCTCTTAGACTCCGGTGGAACGGGTGGTGACCATGCCGCCAATGGCACCATGCACCAAATCACAATTTGCTCGGACAACGCCGGAGCACTGAGTCATATTCGGGTAGACTTCACCGAGCTTAGCATCAACGGCGAGCTTACAATCCACGGTGGCGATGATGCTACCGCCCCCGTTCAGGTTGTTATTAACGGTGGCGACCCTCCTGGCTTCAACGTTACCGCAACCCAGGGCAACCCTACCGGCTGCTTGACCTTTGTCTTCAACAGCACAGGTGCCGGCCCCGGCTGGGCGGCCTCCATCAGCTGTGTCCGTGCTTGCCAGTCTATTGATGGTGTAATTACCTCCGTACCCGCCCAAATGCCCGACCCCAATGGCTATGTAGACATTTGCCCTGGTGACGAGATAGTCTTCACCGCCGAAGGCATCTACGACGAAAACAACCTACGCTACGCCCAAAGCGACGCTACCTCCACCTTCAACTGGAACTTTCAGGACGGTACGGTACAAGAAGGCGTTGGCCTCACCACCATCGCACATACCTATGATGAGCCCGGCGGTTACCTGGCCAGCTTAACCATCACTGATGCGGATGGCTGTACCAATACAAATCGTATCAGTCAGCGCGTCCGTGTAGCTCCCCCTCCCATTTTCTCTTCACCGGACAACCTCCCCGAAAATGTTTGTGTCGGCGAAGAAGTAACCCTAACGGTAGGGAGAGACGGAAGTCCCTTCTCCGTAGATTACGATCCGACCCCCGTCGAATTCTCCTTCAATACCAGCCAGACTTTTACTGAACTTACTGAACTACCCGACGGCAACGGCACCGAGTACTCTAGCCCTCTCGTGTTCTCTAATTTCAACCCTGGTCAGACCCTCGGTCAGGCAAGCGACCTCGTCCGTATTTGTGCTAGTATGGAGCACAGCTACCTCGGCGACCTCGATATCTGGATCACCTGTCCGGACGGAAGTCAACTTGATCTTCACCGCTATTCTACCTCGGACGATGTCCAGCGCCAGCTCCTTGGCCAAGGTGACCAGAATACCAATACGCCAGACCCTCCCGGCCAGTACTGCTGGACTGCAACAGCACCACGAACTATGGCGGAGCACGTAGATCAATTCAATGTTGGTTCAAACCAGACTATGCCGGAAATTGACTACGCCGCCGAAGAAAGTTTTGCCTCTCTCGTCGGTTGCCCCCTTAACGGTGAGTGGGCCCTCAACATCCGTGATAACCTAGCCAACGACAATGGTTTCATCTACGAATGGTCCATTGAGTTCGTTAGTTCGCTCTACCCCAATCAGGAAACATTCCTCGTTCCGGTCAATGATTTTGCGTTCGAAGACTTCGACAATTTCAGTTTCTACGGCACGGATAGTGTAATCTTCGCTGCCCAGAACCCCGGCCCCAATGCCATCCGGATCATATCTACTGACGACTATGGCTGTGTATACGACACCAGCGTTTCCATCAATGTGCTACCGCCCTACGCCCCTGCCTGTGCCACTTGTGGCCCGTTGGTAGACCGTACCGTTTTTGACACTTCCATCTGCTTGGGTGAATCTTTTGTTCCAGACGTAATTGGGGCTATGGCTACCGACACCTTCATCACCTTCGAGTCTTTCACTAATGCGCCCTTTGGGAACGCGCTTTTCCCGGACCTTACAACCCCTTACGTCAACTTAATTACCATCAGCGACTTTGCTCCGGACCGTATTACCAACGTCGCGCGGGAGCTGAGTTCGATTTGTATCAGCCTGGAAAACGAAGGAGACCTTGACGACATCACCATCGAGGTAATCGCTCCGAACGGTCGAGTACTGACCCTGGTGGAGAACTTTGGCGGCAACGGTGAAGACTTTACCCAGACCTGTTTCAGTCCTACGGCCACCACTCCACTCAGCAGTGGATCAACCCCGTACACCGGCGTTTTTGCCCCCATCGGCGGTAACTGGACAGCTTTCAACAACTCCCCCATTAACGGTGCTTGGCAACTTCGTGCTTTTGACAGTAGTGGGAATGACCTGGGAGAACTGGTCAGTTGGTCCATTTCTCTAAATTACGACCGGGGCTTTGTGTACGAGTGGCTGCCTAACGATGGGAACCTCTCTTGTAATGATTGCCCTAACCCCACTATAACGCCTACTGGCCCAGGCTCCTATACACTTAATGTGATGACTTCCGCCGGATGTACCGACATGGCCACCGTAAACATTAGCATCAATACGCTCGACATCACAGTTACAGAAGCCCTGACCAACCCCTCCTGCCCCGGCACTGCCACCGGTAGCATCGACGTAACCGTAACGGGTACCGACCCTAGCTACAACTATCTTTGGGAGAACGGAAGTCTATCGCAAGACCGAACCATGCTTCCTGCGGGAACCTACAACCTGACCGTTTCTGACGCTCAGGGCTGTGAAGAGACGTTTGAGTATATGCTTACGGAACGTCCGCCGCTGGTCGCTACGCTGGATGAAGTCATAGATGCAAGCTGCTTCGGCTCTTCCAACGGTGAAATCCGAGTCACAACCTCCGGAGGAACAACTCCATACACTTTCCTCTGGGACGACCCCAACGCTCAGGTAGATGAAGATGCCGGAGCCCTCACCAACGGAACCTACAACCTCTTGGTTACTGATGCAGTAAACTGTACAACAACTCTTCAGGCAAGGGTTAATCAACCAGACCAGCTGGCCATTACTTTCCGTTCCAACGACGTCACCTGTCGTGATGGAGACGATGGCAACGCAATTGCCATCCCTACCGGAGGCAACGGGGGGTACACCTTCAGCTGGCAAACAGGATCCAATCAAGATAGTGTTTTCAACCTTATGGCCGGTACCTTTGAAGTAACAGTCACGGACTCCAAGGGATGTATGGCGACCAATACTGTGACCATCAACCAACCAACTACACCGCTCACAGCGGTCATCGCACAGGACCGCCAAGGGTGTTTTGAAGCTTCTGCCAACCAGGCCACCGTGACTCCGGCGGGGGGGTCTGCCGGCTATACCTACCTATGGGGGAATGGAGAAGTAACTGGCACCGCAGTTTCGCTGCCTTCCGGTCTCAACACCGTAGTTGTAACCGACGGTGGCGGTTGTATGGAAACCTTTTCCGTCACCCTAACGGACCTTCCTGAAATCACCGTAAACATTATCGCCAACCTCCCTAGCTGTAACGACCGGACGGATGGGCGCCTCGGCGCTATCCCTAGTGGCGGCGCAGGTACCGTTGAGGCAGATTACACCTATCTCTGGTCTAACGGGCAACCAGGAGTTGCCATATCAAATCTACCCGGTGATGTGCTTTACCGCGTTACTGTAACCGGTCCTCGAGGTTGTACCGGAGAAGGCGAACGCTTCCTTAATGCTCCACCGCCCATTACGTTTACGGTTGATGAAACCCCGGTTGCTTGCTTTGGTGAATCCAACGGAGCCCTCGCTATTGGCAATATTTCAGGGCCGAACGCTGGAAACTTCGACCTTCAGTGGGGCCCGGAGGCAAACAATAGTATTACCACAACGGTCTCAAACCTTCCGGCAGGTAACAACTACACCCTTCGTATTACCGATGTGGATGGCTGTACGGTAGACACGACCCTGCGCATTACCGAGCCAACCCAGCTGGGCGCAGACATCAATAAGTTCGACGTAAGCTGCTTCGGTGAAACCGACGGTCGTATTTCCGCATTAGGCACCGGCGGAGTCGGTGGTTATGTCTATACATGGAGCACAGGGAGCAATCAAAATCAGATTGTCAGCCTGCCGGCCAGCAGTTACAATCTGACGGTTACCGATGCGAACCAGTGTGAAGATGTTTCTACTATTGAGATTATTCAACCCGACGCGATCTCCATCTCTACCTCCAGCGTTGCCGCTATCTGCGAAGGTGAAGCTACGGGCACGATCGAAGTCAGCGGGTCAGGAGGTCGCCAACCGTATGTTTTTGGCCTGGAAAACCAAGGTTTTACCCGCAACCCTACTTTCATCGGTCTGCAAGCTGGTGAATACATAGCCTTCATCCGTGACAGCTCCGGCTGCCAAACCAGTTCGGTGGTACAGGTTGGCGACGGGCCTGAATTTAGCCTCATGCTCCCGAGTGATACGACCATCATCTTTGGCGACAGCATCGATCTTGTACCCACCATTGTAGGCGGTATCGACAGCCTCATTTACACATGGACGGGCTCTTACGGAGGCACCCTAGACTGTGAAGACTGTCCGGCGCCAAATGCTATGCCAGAGTATGAGATCGATTACAGTCTTGCTGTTTCGGATGCTAACGGCTGTACCGCCGAAGATCGATTCCGGGTAAGTGTTCGTAAAATCCGTGAAGTAGCAGTTCCAACTGGCTTTACACCCAACGGCGACGCTGCCAACGATGTGCTCATTGTTCATGGCAGACCAGGCACCCAGGTAGTAAGCTTCACCGTCTTTGATCGTTGGGCCAATGTACTTTACGAAGCGAGTGATTTTGCCGTTAACGACGCCTCTATGGGCTGGGATGGAACCGCGAATATGGAACCGGTAAATGCTGGAGTTTACCTCTACAAAATAGTAGTTCGTTACGATGACAATTCCGAGGAAGTGCTCTCCGGAGAAACTACGCTGATTCGCTAAACCCTATTTACTCTCTTTCGGAATTTTTACCAATATGAATACTTTCATCCCCAGATCAAACATATTTTTCTTTCTTTCTGCACTTATGTTCGTGCTGTTATTGCCTACTCAGGCGCGGACGCAGGATGCAAGGTATAGTCAGATCGCTGCTTCGCCCCAACTGACCAACCCTGCGATGACGGGCCTGATGAACGGCCAGCTTAGATTTACGGCTAATTTCCGGGACCTGTACTCCAGTACACCGAACGGTGAAGGCTTTAAGAGTGTTGGTGCGGGGGTGGAAATTCGCCGCAAGGCAGGGAACGGCAATTTCTTCGGCCTTGGCTTTCAATTGCAACAAGACAATGCTCCTGTGGCTGACTTCAAGCGTAACCAGGGCCTTATCAGCTTAAGCTATCAGCAGGACCTCGGCCGGCTCGCCGGGCGGGGTACCGGGCATTTTCTTGCCGGCGGCGCCTCGGCTGGTGTTGCTACTCGTGGTCTGGACCTCAACAAGCTCTGGTTTTCCAACCAGTACTTCGTCAATACCGCTACCAGAGAAGCCTACATCGACAACAATCTACCCACCGGAGAAGGCATCTCCGGAAACGGTAACAGCCTCTACCTTGATGTAAATGTAGGGCTGGGCTGGTTCGCTAATCTGGGAGATCGGCGCGGTGCCTATTTCGGCGTCGCGGCCTATCATCTGAACAGCCCGAATGTATCTCCCATCAATGGTCTCTCAGATCAGCTGGACCAACGCTACGTAGTGCATGGTGGAGGTGAAATGCCCCTTGGCAGTGGAGACATGAGCCTCCTACCCGCCGTACGATTCATGACCCAGGGTCCTTCTTACGAGGCCCTCTTCGGGACCAACATTCGCTATACCGAACGCAACTGGCGTGAAGTAGCCCTACGGGCTGGCCTCTGGGCTCAAATGAGCAACCAAGTTGCCGACAGCCCCGGTCTTAACGCCTTCATCGTCTCCGTTGGCCTGGAGACTGAGAAACTACAAATTGGCGTGAGCTACGACATCTCCGCCGGAGGAATTGGCACCATTTCCGATAGCCGGGGGGGCTGGGAACTGGGGATGATTTATACGCAGCCGGCCAAGTACCGTAGCCGGGTTATTTGCCCTAAGTTTTAGGGCTTCTAGATTTCTCTTCTACCGAAGGAAAATATCTCCCTAAAACCTCCACTGCACCTGCGTCCGCGCCCAAAACGTTAGTCCTTCCGGTAGGCAGAAGTTTCCGCAAAGACAGCATCGAACAAACGCCCATGTGCCTCGGTGAACGCCACTTGGCGCCGGGCCATTACACGCTCGGCGGTGGCTTTAGCTTTTTCGATTTTATAGGTCATCACTCCCCCGGCTCCGCCCCAGATAAAACTGGGTAGAAAGGTACGCGGAAAGCCTTCTCCGTAAATATTGGAGGAAAAGCCCACCACCGTTCCGGTATTGAACATCGTATTAATGCCAGCCTTTGAATGGTCGCCTAAAACCAGCCCGTGGAATTGAAGGCCGGTCTTGGAAAAGCGCCCTTCAGGGTAAGACCAAACCCGTACTTCCCCGTAGTCATTCTTAAGATTGGAAGCGTTGGTATCCGCCCCGATATTGCACCATTCGCCAATGGCTGCGTTGCCAAGGAAACCATCATGGCCTTTATTACTGTTCGCCTGGAAGACAACGTTATTTATCTCACCGCCAACTTTGCATCTAGGGCCGAGCGTTGTACTACCGTAGATCTTTGCGCCCATCTTCACTACGCTCCCTTCGCAGAGCGCAAGCGGAGAGCGCAATAAACTCCCCTCCAGAATGACAACATCTTTACCAATATAAACCGGGCCATCTTCTACGTTAAGAATACAAGCTTCCATCTTTACCCCGGGTTCCAAAAACAGGTTCTCCCTGGGCCCGATAATGGTATTAGTCGTAGAAGGTTCGGCAGATACTCTGCCTGCTGTTAGCAGTGCGAAGTCTTCTCGGATGGCCACATTGTTCATCCCAAAGACATCAGCCGGCCGGCTGATGCGCTGCAATGGCTGCTCACCAAGATCGAATGCTGCTAGCTCGTCGAAATCCTGATCCTGAGCAAGTGCCTTTACGGCGGCTTCATTGAGACACGCCGCAATGAGTTCCCCATCTTTGATATAAGCCTCTCCAGGAGACAAGTCCAAAATCAAGGCAATGACTCCTGGTGTAGGCAAAATACTACCGTTAATCAACAGATTCTGCTCTCCGTAAGCCAACGGAAAAAGTTCCTGAAGATAAGACTGGGTAAGAAAGGAAACAGGCATCTTTAATTGATGCTCCCATTTCTCAGCAATCGTTAGAATACCAACGCGCAAGTCTCCCACTGGCCGGGCGTAGGTTAAAGGAAGTAGGTAATTACGAATCTCAGCATCAAAGAGGATAATATGGGACATAAAGGTCTATTTGTATAACTCCGCCCGCAAGCAGGGAGTGAACAGGAAAAGCCCGAAGCAAACACGGGTTCACTTCGGGCTTTCGCCGCGTTGTACGCTAAGGCTGATTTATGCTTCGGTAGCTGGTGCTTCCTCGGTTGTTGACTCTTCACCAAGTTTCTTAGCGAAGCGGCTCTTACCAAATTTCTTATTGAACTTATCAATACGTCCAGCAGTATCTACAAACTGCATCTTACCCGTAAAGAAAGGGTGAGACTCACTTGAGATTTCAAGTTTGATCAGCGGGTATTCGTTACCGTCTTCAAAAGTGTCATTGTCACGCGTCTTAGCGCAGCTCCGGCCAAGCCAGGAGACATTTGCGTTAATGTCGCGGAAGATAACAGTGCGGTAAGACTCGGGATGAAGATCCTTTTTCATTTCCTTTATATTTTCGGACCGCAAAGGTAGCTCTTCGTCAACTGATTACCAAACGTTTCGTTGGGAAAGATTTCATTAGCGTTACATACCCTTTTGCCTTTTTTCGATCTTTGGGTTGGTACGTTAAGTAGTCGCTCCCAGGTCAACCCCGGCGTACATGTCCAAATCCTTGTCTTTCAGTGCTTTCACCCAAAAAATAATTTGCCCGGTATGATAACTCAGGTGTTCCGTCACGTGGGTAAGGATGAACATCCCGTCGTGTTTAAAAGCTTGCACCTCTCTTTCACTTAATATATCTTCTTCTGACAGCCCAGTGATAACCACTTCACTTTGCCTTATAACCTCCGTAAGCCGGGCCAATAGCTCCTCCTTTTCCGCTCCCCCGGTTGCGGAAAATTCAGCGTCTCTGGTTCTACTGTCGGGTTCCCCGCCCAGCCCCGTGATGATCCACTGGCGGATGTTACCGCAGAGGTGAAGTATTTGGTTGCCGACGCTGTTACTGTTGCCGTTTGGGCGATGCCAAACCTGTTCTTCGGTCAGTTCTTCTAAGCAGCGGGTAATGCGTTCCAGGTTCCATTTCAGGAAGTGGATATGGGTTTCCAGGAGGGGCTTCAACATTTCACTCATGATTTTTCCAGTTTTAAAACTTCATTTAAGGCGACTTTTCGGTGCCTAACAAAAGTAACCATGCTTAGCTAATTTCCATGAACCCCACTTTGTTGAGCAACTATGTTTTAGCTTTAGGCCTTCTGATATGTAGCCACCAATGAACATAAACGTATTTTCCCGAGGTCCGTCTTTATACTCTACCCAGCGTTTGGTAGAAGCAGGCTTGGAACGCGGCCACCAGACGACCGTAATTGATCACGGTTTCTGCAGCCCACGCCTGGACGATGAAGGAGCTGCCTTACTCCTAGGAGGTAAGCCTATACCTATACCGGACGTTGCAATCCCCCGCATCGGGGCTAATATCACCAGCCGGGGGGCAGCTATCATTCGCCAACTGGAAATTCTAAAAGTGCCAACTACAATTAGTGCGGCGGGGCTATTGCTGGCGCGTGATAAGATGGCGTGTTTACAGGTACTTGCGGGCAACGGCGTGCAGGTGCCAGGTACGGTTTTATGCTTTACCCTCCAGGAAGTTCGTAGAGCGGGAAAGACGATGGGGTCCTACCCTATTGTCGTGAAACTACTGGAAAGCACACATGGAGTTGGGGTGGCTTTAGCGCATACACCTTACCAGCTCGAACGTATTTCTGAAGGTTTTCTGCGGCTTCAGGATCGAGTTATTCTACAAGAATTCGTCGCAGAAAGCGATGGGCGAGACATCAGAGCATTAGTGGTTGGCGACGAGGTCGTTGCAGCTATGGAACGCAAGGCCGGTCCGGATGAGTTTCGTGCCAATATGCACCGGGGCGCTTCCGCCCGTCAGGTAGAACTTTCTGCAGCAGACGAAGCCCTCGCAATCCGTGCAGCCCAGATCGTTGGTGTAGAAGTTGCAGGCGTTGACCTGATTCCTAGTGACCGTGGGCCCTTGCTCATGGAAGTAAACGCAAGCCCCGGCCTGGAAGGAATTGAAACCCATACGGGTGTAGACATAGCCGGTGCCATCATCGAATACGCTGTTAATAAGGCTTTTAAACTCGACCTTTAGTTATGAACGATATTCAACCAATGATCATAGCGAACGGCGAATTCTACCCCGGGCAATCGGGCACGGTAGAAGTAGCTGCCGGGCAATTACCCAGTGGTAATCAGGTCTCTATCAGTGCGCACGTTTTTCGTTCCTATAAGCCAGGCCCAACGGTTATGTTCCTTGCGGGAGTGCATGGAGATGAAATCAACGGAGTTGAAATCGTACGTCGCTGTTTGGCCTCGAATCTTTTTGAAAAAATATCCACCGGAACGGTAATTGCTATTCCGCTGCTCAACGTATATGGTTTCAACAACTTCAGCCGTGACGTACCTGATGGTAAAGACGTAAATCGTAGTTTTCCGGGTACCGCATCAGGCTCTTTGGCAAGTCGTATCGCAAACGGGCTTAGTAAAAACATACTGCCTCACCTAGATTTGGCCGTAGACTTTCATACCGGAGGCCGGGGCACCTACAACTATCCTCAAATCAGGTACAATAAAGAAGACGAGTTGGCTTCCCGGGCGGCAAGCGCTTTCTCTCCTCCACTCATCGTGGCTAAGCGAGCTCCGGCCAAGTCTTTACGGCGCTCAGCTTTTAAGAATCATAACCTATCGGTACTCACCTTTGAAGGAGGGGAGAACCTCCGCTACGATGCCCACAGCATTGATGTCGGCGTAGCTGGGACTCATCGATTGCTTTACAACCAGCAAATGGTAGAAACAAAGCCTCCGGAACCAAATAAGAAGGCCATCGAAGTCAATCAAAGTGTATGGATTCGGGCTGGAAGAGCTGGGCTCTTTCAATGGTCTAAAAAATCCGGCTTCCCCGTTCGTAAGGGAGAGGTGATCGGCATTATAGCGGACCCGCAAGGGATGCGGGCAGATAAACGTATTATCGCCCCTCGGGATGGTGTGATTATCGGACACGCTAATTCTGCAGTAGTAAGCCAAGGAGATGCATTGTTTCACATTGGATATAGCCAGGCATGAAAATTCTCTTAATCTCCGCTACCCTTTTCGAGATAGAAGCAACCGTAAACTGGTTGCGCGGCCGAGCAGAAACCGAGAAAGGTAATGTACTTCAGTTCGGTAAGGTTTCTGTTGAGGTATTGTTTACTGGGGTTGGGCTAACCGCAACAGCTTACACCCTTGGTGCAAGGTTTGGCAATGGCAACGTTCCAACCCTGGCCATTCAAGCAGGCGTTGGCGGAGCGATTGATCCCGAGCTGCAACTCGGTCAGGTTGTAAGGGTTACGTCAGAACGATTTGGAGACCTGGGCGCAGAAGACCAAACGGGCAACCACCTTAGCCTGGGAGAAATTGGCCTTCCTCCCGGTCTTCCTTTCAACCAAAAAGAAGAACTGGAAGCCCCTCCGGGGCTTGCCTCGCTGCCTTTTACTGATGTGGCCGCTCTTTCCGTCAACCGAGCCAATGGCTCAGCGGAAGGCATCGCCCGCATGAAGGCGCGTTTTCCAGAAGCACAGGTTGAGAGTATGGAAGGAGCCGCTTTTTTCTACGCCTGCCTGCAAAAAGGAATTGAGCCATTACAGCTGCGTGCCATTAGTAATTACGTTGTCCCAAGAAACCGGGAAAGCTGGCGGATGCAAGAGGCTATTGTGGCTTTGAACGAGCAGCTTCAGGAGCTACTAAGGGCATTTGTTCTAAAGAACTGAGCTTATCAGAACAGCCACTCTTTAAACGCTTTATTGCACCTGCGGCCGCGCCCAGTATGTAAACACTAAAAGTAAGGAATTCTGGTTTGACTCACTTACCTACTTGCCCAAAGTATTCAAGTATTCCTGGTAAGTCCTGGTCTTATAATGACCACCCTGAATGAAGTTTAATTCATTAATGAATTTATCGGCAGGCTTAAAGCCCGGGCTTATAGAAATTCTATCGCGGTTCTCATCCAGGTAAACGATGCTGGGGTAGCTCATGCGGCTATCGAGCAGAGCTACGGCGAGGTCATGGACTCCACGGCGAGTGGCATTGGGGTTGAATTTAAAGGTATGCCCATCGTACTGGATACTCTCTTTCTGCTCAGCATCAAATTTCACTGCGTAGAAGTTCTCCTTTACGTAGGCTTCGATGACGGGGTCAGTAAAGACATTCTTGTCCATCTTCTTACACCAGCCACACCATTCAGTGTACACATCAACAAGTAGCTTTTTGGGCTCCTTTTTATTGGCAACAACGGCTTCGTCCCAGCTCATCCATTTGATTTGAGCAGAAACTGAAGATGTAAGTAAAAACACGGCCGCAAAAGCCAGGGTAAGACGGAAAGACGACATAGGGGAGAATTCTGTTGTACTGAAGGTTTCTTTATGAGAGAATACAAATCTAAGCATCAGAGTTGTTTTCAACCTACTAAAGAAACGCTAAAATTTAGGGCAAGGCACTGCTTCGTCATCATTTGCCTTTCCCAGGTAAGCTATGTTAATTTCAAAGGCTCCCTGGTGCCGACGATTCGTCTGTAAGCCATTAAGCCCCGCATCATAGCTCATTCCAATCAGGAAGCTATTCAGCTCTATCCCAAACATTCCTACCGCGCTATCCACACCGAATTCGGACTCACTCCCAACACCACGTACATATGCACCTAGATGAAGTGCGGCACCGTTGCTATCGTTCATAAGAAAGCGCAGGTTAGTGCCAGCATTGGTTACCAAATGAGGGCCCTGGGAAAAAGCATATACCCTTGGGCTTAGGTCCACACCACGCGCCACTGGCAAACGTAAACTCAGATAACCGCTGTACCGCCGGTAGAGTGTTTGGGTAACTTCAACGTCTTCCCCTCTGGTAATCTCCGCATAGAAGCTTTGTTCCGGCTGGTTGAAATGGTGGATGGCTGCGCCCACGAAAACGGCTGCCTTGTTTTTAGGTGCATAAGAATAATTCAGCCCCAGCTGATAGTCTCCAAAGGCATAATTATTTGCTGGTAGTTCTTCTGCAGAAGCACCATCAACAAAAATGGAGGTCCCATCAAAAGCATCTTCAAAAGTAAGTTGATCATAGCTCACATTACGCTGTACTATCCCTAATTGAAAACCGAGGCTAAGGGTCTGATTATTTTTCGAATCAAGCGCTTTATGAAATGCTCCGCCCACCATTATCTGGTTTACACTGTAGTTAAATTCAGCCAAACGATCGCTGGCAAACGTTACGCCAACACCAAAGGCATCTTTGTAACGACGCTTTTTAGGATTGACGTAATACTTAAAATCGGCAGAAAAAGCGGTTGTCGAAAAAGGTGTTTCCAGCGTCTGCCCCCATTGGCTTCGCTGCGATATGCCCACTCGGTAGCTACCCGGAAAGGCACCCGTAAGGGCAGGGTTCAGGGTTAGAGGAGCAGCAAAAAATTGTGAAAAGTGATAATCCTGAGCGGAAAGTCCCGTTGCAAGGAGCAAAAAAGACAAGATTAGTAGGGGAAACTTCATACGGTTGTTTTGGGAGGCCGCAAAGGTACAACGGGCTGCGGTGTTGATATCATTCTTTCCAACGGAAATCAGGCTTGCTTATTGCAAAAGAACGTCCCGTCAAAACCGGCATTTTATTTTATCTTGCAGCCGTATGTCAAACTTTGCCCTCGGTCGCTTCACTGCCGCCGCCATCCGGAGCCACGCCAAGGCTAAATCCGAAATGATGTCCCAGTTGCTACTGGGCGAACCGGTCACCATCCTGGAACCGGGAAAGACGTACACAAGAATCCGTTGTTGCGACGATGACTTTGAAGGTTTTGTCCGTACCGACCAGCTGCTTGCGGTCGAAGAAAGAACCTTCCGGCTACAGCGGGACAATCCTGCTTTTGCGCTCGACTTGTTTTCTGCTATTCTTGGCGAGCAGGCCGCGGTTCCCGTCACCTTTGGTGCCCGCCTACCGGAATTTGACGGAATGCGACTCCTTCATGGTCAGCATATTTTCAACTACTCAGGCCAAGCGGCATTATCCGAAGACCTAAGAACTGAAGCCGAGCTAATGATCCGTTTTGCCAGACGGTGGCTTTACGTTCCCGGCCTTGCCGGAGGGCGTACTCCTACGGGCATTAACTCTGCTGCCCTGATTCAGCTCGTAGCACGGCTGATCAATATCAAGCTACCTCGTACCGCCGATGCCATGAGCAACCACGGCCGCATGGTCGATTTCGTAATCCAGGCGCAACCAGCCGACCTGGCCTTTTTTGATAATCGAAAAGGAAATATCGAACACGTTGGCCTTCTCCTTCCTGACAGCAAAATCCTCCATGTCGGAGATCGTGTCCGTATCGATAGTATTGATCATTACGGCATCTTTAATCAGGAAACCGGTCGTTACTCTCACCGGCTGCGCATTGTCAAACGTCTCCTTCCTGATATGGACCTGCCAAACGTGCTTATGCGCAAACAGAAGAAGATGGAAACGGATGAAAGCCAGATGGCTATATTCTAGAAATTAGTCTCTTAGAAGTTAGGGCTACCACACTTCTCAGGCGTTTCATATGGCGCGAACGCAGGTGCAAAGAAAGTTTTGACATAGTCCATTTCCGTCCGGGCTATTTCACTACCTTCACCGCGAATTGAGTAAAACCAACCTGCCATCAAAACTTACGCCATCACCACCTTCGAAGGCTTCGAAGAAATTCTAGCCGCCGAACTTACCGCCCTCGGAGCATCCGACGTTGAACCCGGCCGTCGGGTTGTGATGTGTAAAGGAGATAAGACTTTCATGTACCGTGCTAACCTCAACTTGAGAACCGGCATCAGGGTACTAACCGAAATAGCCTCCTTTCGTGCTCGCAACGAGCAGGCAATGTACGATCAACTAAAGGCCATAGACTGGAGCCCCTACCTCAAAGTAGATGGGTTCCTCTGGATAGACGCCAATACGCAGTCGGATTATCACCGCAACGCCGTTTACCTCAGTCAGCTTTTCAAAGACGCGATTGTAGATCAGTTCCGGGCAAAAACTGGAGAACGCCCTAGTGTCAGCAAGGAAGATGCCGATCTTACCCTAAACCTACACGTAACCCGCAATGACGAAGTAAGTGTAAGTTTAAACAGCTCTGGTGAAAGCCTCCACCGGCGTGGCTACCGCAAGCGCACCGGTGGTGCGCCCATCAACGAGGTGCTTGCTGCAGGCCTGGTAACGCTTTCGGGTTACGACGGAGAGGTCCCTTTTTGCGACCCGATGTGCGGCTCAGGAACCATCATTGCGGAGGCGGCGATGATCGCCGCACGCCAGGCACCTGGTCTCAACCGTTCCTTCGGGTTCGAGCGCTGGCCAGATTTCGATCCCGCCCTCTGGGCTTCCATCCGCCAGGAAGCGCGAAATAAGGTTCGCACCCCTCCCCACCCCATCCTCGCCAACGACATTGATGAGCTGACGCTCCGTCTCGCAAAGGTGTCCCTGGAGCGAACCGGCCTGGTCCGCCATATTGCGTTTGAATCCCGCCCCTTCAACCAACTCTCTGCACCTGCGCCCGCGCCTGAAAAAGGTGGTATCTTAGTCACCAATCCCCCGTACGAAGTCCGTCTGAAAACGGGTAACATCGAACAGCTTTACGAAATGATCGGTGATACCTTCAAGACCAACTGGAAGGGCTATGCCGCTTGGCTCATTACCGGAAGCCCCGAAGGGCTGAAGTCGGTAGGCCTGAAAACCAGCCGCCGGATTCCGCTCATGAACGGCCCCATTGAGGTCCGGTATGTTCGGTATGACCTTTATAAGGGCTCGAAGAAAAAGAAGGCAGAGGAGGAGTAATTTTATTGGGTTGAGCGCCTCTGGCCCGATCCTACATTAATCGGGCCAGAGGCCTTCAACCCAATAAAGTCGCTACCGCAGCAACCGAATCCAGGCTTCCCCAAGCGGATTAGTCAAGGCATCCTTCCAAAGCGTATTTCCTTTCCAACGCTGACGTTGAGGCCCGGCATCAGAGCCGGTAGATTCAGTAGCCAGAAAGTCCGCCTTGGAAGGCCAGTTGATTTGCTGATCCTCATCGAGCTTTTCGTTCAGTTCTGCCAACTGGTCATTCAGTAATGCATTAAATTCGGCTTTTACCTTAGCCATCTCCCCATTGATGCGAGCAGCTTCTTTAGCCTGGCTTTCAGACGGCTGGCCGGGGAAAGTACTGATATCAAAGTAGAGGTTACCCATTTCTTCCCGCAGGCGCGCGCCTTCGTCAACGTAAAAATCTCCGCCGAGGAACACAAGATTTGCCTTTGTCTTAGCTGCTTTTTCGGTTACAGATTTTGCCATAGCCGCCACCTTTTTCTTTTTAGGGCTGAGGGCCTTGGCCTGCTTCTCGATCCGGTCGTAAGTGTCATAAATCCATGCAAGTTCTTCCGTATCGTTGTAGACCTGCATAAGGAGTTCTCGTTGTGCCTCACGGTTCGCTACGGTGTATACATCGTCTTCCTCTACGGTCAGTTCTATCTCCGTTTCGAAGGTTTTCTTACCCTTAATCAGCTTGATATCGTACTTACCTGCCGGCAGGTTAGGGCCAGAAAGTGCGCCAAATAAGGCCATCCGGTTGTTGGTTGGTGCCGCTTTTGGTTTTTCAATAGAAGTAGGCAGGTTAACTACGTTCAATCCCGCACCTTTGCCTGCCGGAAGGGTCCTGAGCAATTCACCATCTTTCCAGACCTCCACGTACATTTTCCCGAACATGTGGCGGCGTTGGTTATAATACATAATCCGCGCAGCACGGGGCTGGTTACCTCCCACGAAAGTACCACTTCCACTAAAGTCTCCCATACCCAAGCCGGTCCCTCCACCGAGGAGCGCGGGCTTTACCTTGAGGAAGGTGAACTTTTGGCTGGTTACTTCCGGTGTCAGTTGACGCAGTGCTTCCAGGTCATCGAGAATAATGACACCCCGGCCATGGGTTCCCATTACCAGGTCTGCCTCCCGCTCCTGAATTACCATGTCCCGGACGCCAACCTTCGGCAGATTGTTCCGGAAGGGAGCCCAACTACTTCCACCGTCGAGGCTAATGTAAAGGCCAAACTCCGTGCCAAGGAACAACAGATTAGAATTCACCAGGTCCTGGCGAACGCTCAAAGAATAGCCACTGAGGTTATCGTCAGTAATATCCATCCAGCTTTTACCTCCGTCAGTGGTTTTATAGAGGTAGGTTTTCATGTCGCCGGTCCGGTGTCCATCGAAAGTGACGTAGGCGGTGCTGGCGTCGTGGGGACTGGGCTCGATAAAGGTTACCCAAGTGTTTGCCGGGAGGTCGGGGACGTTACCATTTACTTTAGCCCACGTCTTGCCTCCGTCACGGGTAACCTGAAGGTTACCATCATCAGTACCAGCCCAGACGGTATTCGCGTCTAATGGGCTTTCGGCAATTGCGTAGATAGTGGTATGGTTTTCGGCGGTTGAGTTATCGATACTAAGGCCACCGCTGAGGTGTTGTTTTTGTTTTTCGGGGTCGTTCGTTGTTAAATCACCGCTGATGCGTTCCCAAGCGTCTCCGTCATTGGTGGAGCGGTATAAGTACTGAGCGCCAAAGTAGAGTCGCTTGCCGTCTTGACTTATGTGCAGTGGAGCATTCCAGTTGAAGCGCAGTGCATCTTCACCGGTTGTAGCGTAGGGCGGAATAGATTTTGCCTGGCCGGTGCGTTCGTCGTAGCGAACCAGCTTACCTCCCTGGTATTCGCTGAAGACAATGTGTTCTTTGGTTGGATGACGGAAGCTGTAGAACCCGTCTCCACCAAAGGTCTTTTTCCAGTCGGAATTTGTGATACCGCCCGCACTGGTGGAAGGAGCGAACCAGGAGCCATTATCCTGTAAGCCACCATATACGCGGTAAGGCTTGGCGTTGTCTGCACTGACGTGGTAGAACTGGCTTACGGGCAGGTTCATCCACATCTTAAAGGTATACCCCCGGTCATAGCTTTCGTATACGCCACCGTCGGTGCCGACCAAAATATGCTTGCCGTTGGCCGGATCGATCCAGATGTCGTGAAAGTCCGAGTGTACGCGCCCGTCGAGGGTACGCCAGGTATCGCCTTTATTTTCGCTAATGATGCCATTTAAGCCACACTTCGCAACGATGTCCGGGTTGCTTGGATCAATTTCCAGTTTACTGAAGTAGAAAGGGCGAATACCCGTGTTTTGGTTCTTACCGATCATTTTCCAGCTGGCACCAGCGTCTTCGCTGCGGTACATTCCTTTCGTTTCGTTGGTAGCCGTTTCTACGCTTGCGTAGAGAATATTACCGTCACTGGGTGCTACTTCTATGCCGATACGGCCTAGTTTTTCGTCGGGCAGTCCGTTGGTTAGCTTGTTCCAGTTTTTACCGCCGTCGGTCGTTTTGTAGAGACCTGATTTACCGTTCAGGCCAGAATCGAATGTCCAGGGGAGACGGCGGTGGCTCCACATGGCGGCGTAGAGTACATCAGGGTTATTAGGGTCCATAGCAAGGTTGGCGGCACCGGTATCTTCATCGATGTAAAGTACCTTTTCCCAGGTCGTACCTCCGTCCGTAGATTTGAAAACGCCTCGTTCTTCGTTCCCGTCCCAGAGATGTCCCAGAGCGGCCACGTAAACTACATCGGCGTTTTCGGGGTGGACGGAAATATCCGCGATACGCTCGGTATTTTCTAGTCCAATGGCTTTCCATTCGGAGCCATTGTTCATGGATTTATAGACGCCCGTTCCTACGCTGATACTATTGCGCGTCCAGGGTTCTCCGGTGCCGACGTAAACCACGTCGGTATTGCTCGGCGCAATAGCGATGGCACCGATGCTCTGGGTGTAATCGTCAAAAACAGGCTGTACTTGCCCGCCGGAGGAGGTCGTTTTCCAGACGCCGCCGCCGGCGGCGCCGACGAAAATAGTAGTGGCGTCTTCCGGGTTAACGGCCAGGCAACTGATGCGGCCACTCATTACGGCGGGCCCGATCTGGCGGGCGCGTAAGTCGCCGAATAAAGCGGTTGTTGTTTTGAATTCAGCCTGCGCGGAAAGTGTAGCAGCAAAGGCCAGGAAAAGAAAAGTAATGGCTTGTCTCATGATGTAAGCTTATTGTCTTTATCGGTTAGATGATTTTATGGGCGGGCCCGCAGGTGCAAGGGGAGGTTTTTATGTCCGTCGAGGAATCCTGGCTGAGCTTTTTAGCTGTGAGCCACTGTTTAAGGACCTCCCGTAGGTAGTTGATATTGTTACTTCGCAACCAAAAGAGACTCGGCCAGGATGGCCTCGACCGGAGAATGCTTTAAGGCAACAACCCCGCTTAAGAAAATAAAACGGCCGGACTCTCCGCCTTTGGAAAATCCGGCCGCTAAAAATTCGGGTCCGTATCGTTTAGTTTTTCTTCGGCAAGGAGAACATAGCCTTGTCAATTTCGGGGTTAAGAATCGCTTCAGTAAAGGTCATCTTCTGGACGGTACTACCGTTGAACTTTACTTCCATGAACATCGGAACCATAAGCCCTTCAATCTCCTGGTAATCACTCATGAACGTTTCCATCATAGCGCCTTTCTGCGGGCCAGATTTAATTGGGCTAGCCATCATTACGGGAATCATGTATTCGGTATCAAAATAGTAGGTATTATCCAGCCCCTTTTCATCAGTAACCCGGACGCCATAGGTAGGCGTTCCTTCTACTTCTTTACCCTCTACGCTTTCCAACGTGAAGCCGCGCTCTTCCGAATCAATGAATTCAGAAAGGAAACGCATATCCTTAGACTGCTCTGCTTCTTCTTCAGACATTTCCGTTGGCTCCGTAACTCCAGCAAACGGCATAACCTGCCAGGCGGTTTCTCCGTCAAAAGCCTGGATGATCTTCTGCCCCTGTACGCTCACTTCAACGTGCATCATATTGCCTTCTGATGAAGTAATGGTAATCGGAAACTCCATGCCTTGCATGCTTGCTTTACCGTTCATCTTTGTTGCTTTCAGTGCTTTCCACGCATCCACGCCACCAATATTCTCAATATAAGTTTCGGCGATTTCTTTCGCCGATGGGGCATCTTGCGCAAAAAGACCTGCTCCAAAAACCAGCATAAGGGAAAGGGTAAGTAACTTCTTCATTGTATAGTAGTTGATGCAACCCCAAACGGCTGCGGTTGATTTGTTGACACAAACGTAGCACGGCCTTGCCGATGATCCTGATTCTTTGGACGGAAGGGCCATTTTCTTCGATGAGTGGCCCGTATCCTTAGGGCTACTTCTCCGAGGGAGGTACGCTTACCCCGATTGAGCCAAAGCTTCAGGAGCAAGTGTTTCTCGCTACCGCTCGAACATTTCTCGGGGCGCAGCCCTACGGTGAGCACACAAGAAACTACTCACCCTCAATAATTTCCTTCCTGCGGTAGTAATCCATAATTTTCTTAGCAGTACTCAGGTTGGTCACCTCAGCAATTTCTGAGGCCAGGGCATTACGCACCTTCTTCGGGCTTCCGAAGTGCGCCATGAGTTTCTGTACCGTCTTGTCGCCAATGCCCGGTATTTCGTGCAGCTCAGTCCCAACCATGCCTAAACTCCGTTTATTGCGGTGATGGCGAAGGCTGAAGCGGTGCGCCTCATCCCGACACTGTTGGATCAGCTTCAAGGACTCTGATTTCTTATTGATGTGTAACGGAACGGAATCTTCGGGAAAGTAAATTTCTTCCAGTCGCTTTGCAATACCAACAACTACCATCTTACCGCGCAGTCCAAGTTCATCAATCGCTTCCATGGAATGGCTAAGTTGGCCTTTACCCCCATCAATGATGACCAGTTGCGGGAAGGGTTCATTCTCATCCCGCAAACGGCGGTAACGGCGAAAGACCACCTCGCGCATACTTGCAAAGTCATCCGGCCCATCTACCGTTTTAATATTGTAGTGGCGATAATCCTTCTTGCTCGGCTTGGCGTTTTTGAAGACTACGCAGGCGCTGGCCGGGTTAGTTCCCTGGATGTTGGAATTATCAAAACACTCGATGTGCATTGGCAATTCTTTCATTTGTAGGTCAGACTTAAGAGTCCGCAGTATCCGCTCCGCCGGTGTCTGGCGGTTTTGATGGCTAATGCGCTGCTTTTTACGCTGCAAGAGCATATACTTTGCGTTCTTCTCAGAAAGCTCCAACAAACGCTTTTTGTCTCCAATTTTAGGAACGACGACCTCTGCTTCCACACCCGGCAATTCCAATTGCTGACTAAGGATGATTTCTTGACTAATGGAGTTATAGCGGTCCCGTAATTCAGGAATAGCGTAGGTAAGCAGGCTTTCCGCATCATCGTCCAGGTTCATCGTCATCTCCTGGGTTGTAGTATGAATGATGGCTCCATCGACAATTTTGATGTAATTCAGGAAGGCTTCTTTTTCATCAATGGCGAGGCCGAAAACGTCTACGTCCCGAATGGCGATACTCACAATTTGAGACTTCGCCTGGTAGTTCTGGAATGACTTAAGTTTCTCCTTGATCTGCTGAGCGCGCTCAAATTCCATCGCCTCAGCCAGGGTTTCCATCTGCGCCTCAAAATGGCGCTTAACCTCGCCAAAGTTTCCCTTCAGGATGTTCTTGACCTGATCAATTTTCTTATTGTAAGCCTCTTCGGACTCTTCCCCAACGCAGGGGCCTTCGCAGTTTTTAATATGGTACTCCAGACACACTTTAAATTTACCCGCTTCAATGTCCGGCTGTTTTAAGTTTAGGGTGCAGGTCCTGAGAGGGAAGAGTTGCTTGATGAGGTCCAGAATTATCTTCAGGCGGCCCTTGCTTGTGTAGGGACCAAAGTAATAGCTTCCGTCGCGAACCACCTTGCGGGTGATGAACACCCGGGGAAAGCGCTCCTTCTTGATGCATATGTAGCTGTAGTTCTTATCATCCTTCAAGTTGACGTTGTACCGCGGCTGGTGGGTTTTGATCAGCGCATTTTCCAGCAGTAGCGCGTCGGCCTCGGTTTCTACGATGGTGAATTCTATCCGGGCCGCATTGCGGACCATGATGCGCGTCCGGTGAAGGCGGTCTTTTCGCTCCCCAAAGTAGCTCGCCACCCGGTTGCGCAACACCTTAGCCTTACCTACATATAGGATATTATCATCAGGGCCAATGAAACGATAAACACCCGGTTGCTTAGGTACGGTGTCGGCAATGGCCTTGAAGTCTGCAGTCGTCATGATTGGAATAACACGGATTGCCACAAAACGTTTGAAGGAAGAAGGTAAAAACTGGTATTGCCCCTGTTAATTACCGCGGAGATGAGTCATAGCTAAAAACATCAAAGGTGTTCGCCAAAGACAGGCGCCCTCGTTCATCCTTACGTAACCGACCACCAGCAACCATTGCGTCGTGCTCCAGCAGCAAAGTCCAGTCACCGGCCAATGCGTCTTCGAGCAGGCGCTCCTTCTCCGCCAAAGTATCCAGTGGACGGACATCAAATGCCATAACCCAGGGCAAGCTTAGGTGAGCAGCACTAGGGATCAGATCGGCACAGTAGACTAACCGCCGTCCATCCGGGAGTTCAAGCAAAGGCAGTTGCATCGCCTCCGTGTGCCCATATACCGTCCGCAACCTAATACCAGGGAACCATTCAAAGTCGCTGGATTGGCCGGGTAGAAACCTTAGTTTACCGCTCTTCTCGATTGGGTTAAGGTTGGCGGGTAAAAAGCTAGCAGCCTCCCGCGCGTTCGGTGCGTTGGCCCAGCGCCATTGTTTACCGCAGACCCAGTGGGTTGCGTTGGGAAAGGTCAGTTGTACTTTGTTCTTTTCATCTAGATAGCTCGCCCCGCCAACATGATCAAAGTGCAGATGGGTAAACAACACATCGGTAATCTCCTCTGGCAGCAGCATCTCCGTAGCCAAAGCAGGTAGCAGATTTTGTGGAACACTGGGGTTAAAGTGCTTCCGGAAACGCTCGCCGTCTTTTTCCCCTATCCCCGTATCTACCAGAATTTTCCGACCGTCGTCCGTTTCGATCAGGAGGCAGCGCATAGCCCACGTACAGCTGTTACTATCTTTTTCCGGCGGATACACACGGCTCCAAACGGATTGAGGAACAACGCCAAACATAGCTCCGCCGTCTAGTTCTAGGGTTCCAGCCAGTACGGTAGTTAGTTTCGTGATCATGGGTTGGAGGTTGCAGGTTACAGGTTACAGGTTGCAGGTTGCAGGTTGCAGGTTGCAGGTTGCAGGTTACAGGTTGCAGGTTGCAGGTTGCAAGTT
>CAYPIM010000034.1:36660-38819 GCA_964410795.1 uncultured Lewinella sp.
CAGGTTGCAGGTTGCAGGTTGCAGGTTACAGGTTGCAGGTTGCAGGTTGCAAGTTGCTCAACTTAGCCAGCCTATGCCTCCTCTAAGAGCGGTAAAGCCAATCAACGCAATCAGCGGCCCCACCCAGCAAGAAAGCACAAAACCATAGTAATCGTGCGTCACGCGGCTCGGCTGGATCCATTCTACGACATAGCTAATAATCCAGACGAAAAGCGCGATACTGCCCAGAATAACCGCCAACAGAAAGCCTGCATATTCATTGCCAAGCAGCAGCAAGCCATAGATGATTACCTGGCCAAGAATCATTAGGATGGTATTCATAATTGAGTGTTTAGAGGGTAGTCTTGTAGTAGGTAGTGCTGCCGCTGTTGCCACTCACGGCGCTACGCTTGTTCGCCCAAGGTGAGCAAACAAAGCCCCGCCAACGGTACCTGAAGCAGTACTTACCCACTACAAACTACTTACTTCTTAGTAAGCTTGGCCCGTGGCTCTACCCTGCTAAGTAAGTGCTTACCAACGGCTTCCCCCTGGGTAACACCATAATCAATGGCGGGCCGGTAATGAATGCCTCCGTAGAGGCGGCTGAGGGCGGCTTCTTCACTTGCTTCCAGGAAGCTTTTAAAGCTACGTTTGGGTAGGTCGTATTCCACCTCGGAGTCGTCGGTGAAGGCGAAGTTATCGCCGAAGATGTTGGTCAAAACGATAGCGCAAGCACGGCTTACGACGCTGTGCCCAGAGGTATGCTCGGGGAACGGAGGTGTTTGCAGCAGCGGACGCCATTCTTCGTCGAGGTGACGGTTGATGAAGGTTTCGGGGCGGACCAGGCTGGAGCGGTACTTCTCGTCCCAGCAACTGATGAAAGCGTCGTGCATAGCCATGCTCGTCATCACGTAGGCTTGGGTAGTAACACCGATATTTGCCTTTGCCTGGCGGGCGGCGATGGCGGCAATGTTTACCCAGTGGCCACCGGGGGTGATCTTCTTGGTCGCGAACATTACGTGGCCTACGTGATGGCTTACGTAGGGGTTACAATCCCAGAACTGAGCGATGGCCTTGCGTTCTTCCAGTTCGGCTTCGTCTTCAGTTTTCAGTGCGTTATAAACTTCTTCTACGCCAATCCACCAGTCTGACCCTTTTTCTTCGCTGTACTCCGTCGGGGGCAGCGGCTTAAACTGGTCTGCGCGGTCGAGGGCAAATGCACGAATTTTAGCCCAGCTCGGCTCAATGCCGTCCATGTAATCCGGCGGTGTTGGCTGCCACTTGCTCGGGTCTTCAGTGATGGAGTACTTCGGGAAGGTGCGCGATTGCTTATAGGTATCCCCATCGTACCACTCAATGATGTGGTCGGCGATGGCGTGGCCGTAGTCAATGGAAGCTTTCAGGGTAGCAGCGGGGACTCTTATCTCCGCAAATTCTTTAAAAACTTCGGTTTCGAAAGCCTCGATTTTTTCCTCACTGAAGATGAGGCTTTTCCCAACCTTAAGTTGGGCGGCAACGGCGGCGATGGGGTACGCGATTTCAACATCTTTTGGTGGCGCGGGCGCGGGTGCAAGGTGAGGTACCTGACCAGCCAGGCTCGCAAAATTCGGATCTCCGGCGGCAATGGCCTCGTAGCCCGCGATGCTGGAGTACGCATAAATACGCCCCGCCTGCGGCGGGCTGAAGATATCGTGGACGATCACGTCCGTAAGCTTTTTCACCGACCGGTGGTAAAACTCCGGCTGGGCTACTTCTTCCTGAAAGTTGGGGTTAACGTCTTCGCCGCAGGAGAAGAACAGCACGGAAAGGATAAACAGTGAAAAGATTCGACTTAGTTCAATCATGGTGCCGAGGTGGTTTAATTGAAGGATGAAAATATCAGCACGGGTGTCATTTGGTAGGGCGAAGATACTACATCCTGAGCGAGAGGAAGGAGTGGTATCCGTGGATCAAATTGTTCGAATCACGACAAAATCAATCGCGATGGACTGCCCTGTCAGGACACTTATTAGTTGTAATTCATCCAACGCAAGTTATCGTGTAGCGATTATCCCATGGGTAACCGCGGACGCAGTACCGTCGCGTAGCGACACAGCTGAAGTATGGGGGTACGCAGCCAAGGAGCCCCTCTCAACTCAACATCTCCTACACAAGTCTGGGGTTTCTCCTACCTTAGGGAC